>CADAPN010000318.1 GCA_902789835.1 Oscillospiraceae bacterium | reverse complement strand
CTTCTGCCCGGTCCAGCACCCGGCGGACGACCCGAACTCCGACATCATCACAACCCATTTTGAATATCACTGCATGGAGGACAACCTCCTCAAGCTCGATGAGCTGGGCCATGATGACCCGACCATGATCCGCATGATGGAGGATATGACCGGTGTGAATGCGAGGGAAATCTCGCTTTCCGACCCCGAGACCATGTCCATCTACACGAGCCCGGCGGCCCTCGGCCTGCCGGACGACGACCCCATCATCGGCAAAACCGGCACGATCGGCGTGCCCGAATTCGGAACCGGTTTTACGCGCCAGATGCTGGTGGACACGCAGCCGAAGCTGTTCGACACCCTGGTTCGGCTTTCCGGCTTCTCCCACGGAACCGATGTGTGGGCGGGCAATATCCACGACCTGATCGTGAGCGGTACGGCGACGGTTGACGAGACCATCGGATGCCGCGACGACATCATGATCTATCTGATCGGCCTGGGCATGGAGCCGTCTCTGGCCTTCCAGACCATGGAGTCGGTGCGAAAGGGAAAGGTCAAAAAATCCGGCAAGTTCCCGGGCGATGCGGAGCAGCAGATGAAGGACCTGGGCGTTCCGGCCTGGTGGGTGGAGTCGGCACGCAAGATCGCCTACCTCTTCCCAAAGGCCCATGCGGTGGCCTATGTCATGATGGCCTTCCGAATCGCCTGGTTCAAGGTGCATGAGGCCTATTTTTACCGCCGCAGCCAGAAGGGCGGCTTCGACATCGAAATGATGGGCGGCGGCACCGAGAGAGTCCGGCGAAAGATCAACGAGATGAAGCGCGCCAGCACCCTGACAGCCAACGAAGAGGACCTGCTGGTTACGCTGGAGGCGGTGTACGAGTTCAACCTGCGCGGTTTCCGTTTTGCGCCGATTGATTTTCAGCGTTCCGATGCGATCCGCTTCCTGATCACCGATGACCGCACGATTCTTCCGCCTTTTGTCTCGGTGCCCGGCCTCGGTGAAACGGCCGCTCAGGACCTGGCCCATTGCCGGGAGAGCGGGCGGGAGTTTATCTCCATCGACGAGATCGGCTCTGCCTGCCCGAAGGTTTCCCAGACGCACCTTGAGACCCTCAAGCGCATGGGCGCCTTCGGGGATCTTCCGGATTCCTCCCAGGTGTCCCTCTTTGACGACTGGTAATACTGCACGAATTTTTCTTCGCCATTTTGTATATCCTGACAGGTGCGGCAGCTGACAGACGGCTGCCGCACCTGCTTTTCTTACGATCAAAGAAAAGTGTATATACAGCATGAAATGTTTTGCAACTTGCATGAAAACATAGAATGAAGCAGCTGCCGATATAGTCATCTTGCATATTCTGCGGGGCTGTGTTAGAATACAAACGATAATGAAGTAGTATGCTTACTGCTGCTGTTCCGCGGCAAATCGGCTGCGGAACAGCCCGCAAAACACCTGGGACAGGGGGGACGTTTATGGAAAACAAAGCCAAGATTATAACGGTTGCCGGCAAGGGCGGCGTTGGCAAGACCTCGATCTGTGCTGGTTGAACAGTACCCGGACAAGAAGATTCTTGCCATCGACGCTGACCCTGCTGTCGGCCTTTCCGTTGCTCTTGGCGTGGACGTGAAGCTGACGCTGGATGATATTCGCATGAGTATTGTTGACAGTGTGGAAAACGGCGAGACCCGCGAGGCGCTCGAGCTTCTCAGCGAGGCCCGCTTCCGTATTTTCGACGCGCTGGTGGAGATGCCCGGCTTTGCTTTTCTGGCCATCGGCCGCCCGGAGGGGTCGGGGTGCTACTGCAAGGTAAACTCTTACCTCAAAGAGGTCATCGGCCTCCTGGCCGGGAGCTTTGACTATGTCGTCATCGATGGCGAGGCGGGCATCGAGCAGATCCAGCGCCGGGTGATGGAGAGGGTGACGCACCTTCTGCTGATCACGGATCAGAGTGCGAAGGGTGCCCAGGTGATTGCCTCCATCAAATCGGTGGCGGACGATCTGATCGACTATGACTGTGTCGGTGTCATCCTTAACCGTGTGACGAACCCGGAACTGGCTGGTCTGACCCGGCTGCCGGGGGTGGAGGTTCTCGCGATGATCCCTGCGGACGCCGCCTTTGCCGAAAACGACATCCGCGGCAGGAGCGTCATGGAGCTGCCTGCGGATTCGGCCATGCTCCAGGGGGTGCGGGAGGCCCTCGTGAAAACAGAAATCTTAACAAAAGAAGAGGTGTAACATTTGAAAGATCTGAAGCATCTGATCTACTTCGAGAGACTGCTTGAGAATGCCGACAACGAGCT
>CADAPN010000317.1 GCA_902789835.1 Oscillospiraceae bacterium | reverse complement strand
AGCATTCAAGCTTCCGGGCAATACGACTTGACAGGGCTTTTTCGGACCGTTACAATGATTTGCAGATTCCATTCAGGCAAAAGAGGAAAGACGATGAAAAGGATTGAAAAACTTCTTTCAACAGTTCTGGTTCTGGTGATGATGCTCTCGATGCAGGCGGGGAGTTTGCCCGCGTTCGCCGAGGAGAGCACGGAGGAGGCGCTTCCCCTGACGCAGACGCTGCCGTCCGCGGCGCTGGAAGGGGGGCACATCGACGGGGAGGTTCTGAAACAGTGGGTGGATGCCTATCTGGAAGAAAACCACTGGAACCATCCCGGCTGCGACTTAACGGTCGCGTTCTGGTTTTCCGGCACGGATGAGACCTGGTTTTACAACGCCGACGAGTGGCTGGGCTGTGTCAACTGGTACAAGCTTCCGGTGTGCATGCACTACGCCGAAGAGCTGAAGAGCGGCGCACTGACGAAGGAAAGCGTCGTCACCGGCATTACGCTGGAATATGCCATGACCACCGTGCTGGAAAACTCCAGCGGGCCGAGCATCTATTCTCTCGTCACGGATCTTTCCGAACGGGAAGGCCTCAATCATACCGATGTGGCGAAGGAGTATGCCGGCGATCTGCCGGAGAGCTATTTCACCGGCGAATACTATAAACGTGCGCACCAAGTGGGAGGTTGCCCAGACGCATGCCGCCGACTGGGGCGGAGAGGGGGATGACCTCATCCACTGCACCGGGATCTTCTATACCCCCAAGCCGGCGATCCTGACGGTCATGACGAGAAACATCTGGGACCTGGATATCATCGGAGGCGTTGCGGGGCACTTCGTCGACCTGGCGGAGGAGCTGGGCCTGAAGCAGGAAGAGGAAAAAGCGGCACAGGCCGCGGCCGCTGAGGCGGCAGGCGCAGCGGCCGAAACACAGGCGGAACCGGCCGCGACAGGTGAAGCGCAGCAGGCGGACGCAGGTCCGGAAGCGGGCGAAACGACCCTGCAGACCGCCGCGCAGCCAACGGCGGAACAAGCGGTCCCGGGGGGATCCCCGGAAGCTTCTGCCGGTTCGGAAGCCGGTGTGAAAAAGTCGTTTGTGCCGGTCTTCATTCTGTTCCTGTTCTTTCTGCTTCTGATCATCGTCTGTGTTATCCTGGTGCTCATTCATCAGCGGAAGGAGCGGGAGCGCAGGCGCAGACGGGCGGCCGCCAGACGCCGCAGACAGAGAGAACGCGAGCTGCGGAGAAGATACGAAGAGGAAGCCGAAGAACAGGACGAGGATTACGACGAGGAAGAGTAAAGAAAAAACGCGCCGCATGCCGGCCGAATAAGAACATAGAATCTAAAGCGCCCCGGAAGTCCGTCAAAGAAACGGACTTCCGGGGCGTCTGTCAATCGAAACAGGATGCGATTCTGTGCTTTATACGGGACTTATCTTCCTCTGCGCCAAGCGACATATTCCTCCAGGGTCAGGCCTCTGTTGGTGATCTCATGGGCGAACTTTTCACCCACATAGCCCATATTGGTGATCTCATGGGCAAACTTTTCCCCGACATAACGATAATGCCAGGGCTCATAGATGATGCCGGTGATCTCGCTGCTCTCAGGAGGATAGCGGAGGATGAAGCCGTAGTCGGGCGCATGCTCCTTCAGCCACTTCTGGGTGCCGGTGGTCTCCTGCCACTCGGTGAGATAGGGAAAGGTCTCGTCGATAATGTCGGCGGCCAGACCGAGCTGGTGCTCGCTGGTGCCGGGGTAGGCGACCTCCTCGGCGGCAAGCGCGGTGGCTTCCTCAACGGTGCAGTAATGCTCCTGCATGACGCGGACGACCTTGTTGTCGAAGAGCTCCTGCTGGAACGCCTGCGTACGATAGGCAGAGCAGATCATGGGAAAGCCCGCGTTCTCGGCCCGGCAGTCCTGCATCATATCCCAGCAGACGGAAGCACAGCGCGCATCCAGCTGGTATTCTTCGATGACGGTGTCGAGCTTGGGAACATAGCCTTCCTGAAGCGGCGAGGCCGCGCTCACGATGGTCAGGAGGTCCAGCTGAAGGTCATCCAGCCGCTTCTGCTTCTGCTCCGGAAGATCGGCCAGTCGCTTCACAGCGTCCGCATTGCGTGCGTGTTCGTTCCAGGCATACGCCGAGAACTCTTCCAGCGTATCCACCATCAGGAGACCGGCGCGATGTTCGGCGCGGCGATTGGCCTGAATCTGCAGAA
>CADAPN010000316.1 GCA_902789835.1 Oscillospiraceae bacterium | reverse complement strand
GATACCGCCAAGTGCATCGGCTGCGGCGTATGCGTCGCCTACTGCCCGACCCGCGCCTGGACAAGGAGCAAGGAGCACTATTTCCGCGTCGTCATCATGGGACGCACCGGCAAGAAGAATCCCCGCCTGGCGGAAGACTTCGTCAAATGGGCGGACGAGGAGAGCATCTTCAAGATGGTCAAGAACGCCTACGCTTATGTGGAGGAGTACATCGATCCCAACGCCCTGGAGGGCAAGGAGCACATCGGTTACATCGTGGACAGGACAGGTTTTGATGAGTTCTGCAAGTGGGTCCTTAAGGACGTGCACCTGAACGAAAAGGCGGAAGTTGCGAGCCGCGTCTACTGGGGCGGCAAGCACTACGACAGAAGCAATAACCTTATGTAACAGATAGGAAGTGTATGGAAGTACTTAGAAAATTTGCGGCAGCCGCCGTGATCCTCGCGGTCACGGCGCTGACTGCCTGCGGGAATCAGCAGGCGCCGGCGCAGGAGCCGGCAGCGGCGCAGGAGACGCCTGCGGCGCAGGCTGAAGAGCCGGGCAAGGAGCCGGCCGAGGAGCCGGCAGCGGAAACAGCTCAGGAGCCGGTCTCAGCTGAGCCGGCTACGGCAGAGGGATCGGCGCCGCTCACAGTCGCTGCGGTCTCCAAGTCCATCGGCGATCTCTGGCTCCTGTCGGGCGGGGAACTGGCCGGTATGACGGAAGACGGCATGGATCTTGAGGGCATCACGGAGAACACCGAGATCATCGGGACCGTGACCAATCCTTCTCTTGAGGCCATTGCGGCCCTGTCGCCGGACCTGGTCCTTCTGTCCGGTGAATTGCCGACCCACAAGAAACTGGCAGAATGACGGGAAGGGAAGACTGCTATAAGAAAAACGTGACGGACGTCGGGGAACGGATCGATCAGATCCTTGAGAGCGCGTCGGACAAGGACCTGAAAAAGGGTACCTACCTGGCCCTCCGCGTCTCGGCGACCAAGAACAAAGCCCTTAAAAATGACTATTTTGCCTGTGAGATATTCAATGCGTTCGGACTTGAGAATATAGCGCAGGACAATTCGGCTTTTGACGAGCTGAACCTGGAAGCCATATTGGACGCGGACCCCGATCTCATCTTCGTGGTCGAGCAGGGAAAGAGCTCGGAAGCGCAGGAGAGCTTCGCGGAAGCTTTCTCGGGAAAGCCCGTGTGGCAGGAACTGGCCGCGGTCAGGAACGGATGTGTCTATATGCTGCCCAAGGACTATTTCCAGTATAAGCCGAATGCGAAATGGGATGAGGCATATCAGTATGTCATGGAACTTCTGGAAGAATAACAGGATCATGGTCATTGGGATCCCGCTGCTGGCGGCCTCAATACTGATCTCGCTGCTGGCCGGCAACGGCGCGGTGACGAGCGCGGAGCTCTTTGAGACGCTGACCGAATGCCGCGGACGGCTGCCTGCCTGCTCTGCGGCAGCGGTCTGTCTGTGGCGGGACTTCTCCTGCAGGAGGCCCTTTCCAATCCCCTGGCTTCGCCGGGGATCATGGGCATCAACTCGGGAGCGGGACTGTTCGTCCTGCTGTCGGGGATCTGCTTCCCACATGTGTATTCTGTAAGGAACGCGGCGGCTTTTGCCGGCGCGCTCCTTTCTGCGCTCCTTGTGTTCCTGATCGCCCGGAAAGCCGGCATGTCCAAATCTGTGATCGTCCTGTCCGGCGTGGCCGTCTCCTCCATGATGACGGCGGCTTCCAATACGATCATTACCCTGCGGCCGGAAAGCGTATCGGATAAGGTCGGCTTTTCAATGGGGAGCCTTGCGGGGGTGGACATGCAGCGGCTGCCTGTGCCTGCTTTTCTGATCTTCGCAGGCCTCGCGGCGGCCTTCTGTCTCGGCCCCGGTATCGAGCTGTTCGCGATCGGGGACGAAGCTGCCCAGGGGCTCGGCCTTGCGGTGGACCGCCACCGCAAACTGACAGTGGCCTGCGCGGCGCTGCTGGCATCTGCCGCGGTCTGTCTGTGCGGCCTTCTCGGCTTTGTGGGCCTCATCGTGCCCAACATCCTGCGGCTCTC
>CADAPN010000315.1 GCA_902789835.1 Oscillospiraceae bacterium | reverse complement strand
TCTCGCCTGATTTCAGCTTATCACGCAGCTTGTAGATAAAATGCTTCGGAGCATCCAGGTCCTTGATCGTCGTTATGCCGTAGGGCAGAACGCCTTCACTGAATATTTGCGGTATCCTGTCGCGCAGAAATATATCGCTCTCCGCTTCACTGTGGCAGCTGAAACCGCCTTGGATATGAACGTGAGCGTCGATCAGCCCGGGCATAAGCGTATATCCGCTGCCGTCAATAACGGACACAGCGGAGTCTTTAACGGGTTCACTGCTGATCTTTTACAAGAACATTCTGATGAAACAGTTCGCTGCCATCGCCGACAATGACATGGACATCCCGGATCAGATATCCCGCAGTCTTTTTCTTCTTCGGGCGGAGCAGGTATTTGACCAGAACAAACAGCACGAGGACTGTTCCGAGCAGCATCTGGATCCATCCGATCAGCGGAATTCCGAATAATACAGGCATAGCTAAATCCTCCCGCTTCCGATTTATCCGAAAATCTTTCTGAAGTATTCGTCAAAGGACCCCTTTGGGGGAATCGCCATGCCCTGTTTGGCATCGGCAAGGATAAGAAGATGATCTCCTGTCCCTTCGTTCCGACCGTGACCGTCCATGCATATTTTCCTTCAGGCTTCTCCATGTGGCTCATGCTCCTTTCTCTGTGACATACAAATCATACATTACATACCAAACCTTGTCAAGAGTTTTTGATAGAAAAGCAAACCAGGCCGATCTCGGATGTTCCCGGGACCGGCCTTTTTTGCTTTTATGCGGTTTTCAGAAGACCTTGGTAAAAACTGGGTTCGTTGGAATATTGGGTAGGTTCGTTGGATTTATGGGTAAGTTCGTTGGAATATTGGATTGTTCCAGGGCTTTTTGGATTTATTGGTGTTCGTTGGATTATTGCCATCAGAGAGTATCCCTCATTATGGTTGATTCAATCGTGTGTTTGTTTGAACCCAGAGAAAAGGCGGTGCCGGAGTGATCAGTTCCGACACCGCCTTTTTCTGTTTTTAGCCCTGTTTGTTCTCGGACTCTTCCGCGGGCTTCTTTTCGGGATCGTCCGTCACAGTGGCGGGTGCGAGCGTGAAGGATTCCTTCCTCGCGTCAACCTTGTACCGGTTCTTCGTCACACGGTCCATGCCGTAAACGAGCACGATCCCGCCGATGGCGGCATAGAGGCCGCCGCTATCAGAATTCATCATCTTTTCCCACATCGGCTTTAAGGGCATCTTCCGCAAAGTGCTCATCTTCGCACTGGTCGGTGTCGGCCATCTGCTGGATATGCAGGTGCTCGGCAGTGTCGGCGTGCTCCGGACTGCTGTGATCTTCTTCTACCTGTCGAATGAGGGCGTATCCCTGCTTGAGAATGCCGCCCATCTCGGCCTGCCCATCCCGGAAAAGCTGAAGGCAGTGTTGGAGCAACTCCACGACCGGGCGGAGAAGGAGGATGACGATCATGAGCAAACCGAGTGATATCGTCACCATCGCGCTGGCCGAGGTCGGCTACCGGGAGAAGGCATCCAATGCTGCTCTCGATGATAAGACCGCCAACGCCGGTGCTGCCAACTGGACCAAGTACGCCCGCGACGGGAACAAGAATGGCTATGCCTGGTGTGATGTGTTCGTGGACTGGTGCTTTTTCAAAGCCTACGGAGCGGTCGAGGGCCAGCGCATCCAGTGCCAGTCTGGTCCGCTCGGAGCTGGCTGTATCTTCTCCGCGCAGTACTACCAGCAGAAAGGGCGGTATGACCGCAACCCGAAAGTCGGTGATCAGGTGTTCTTTCAGTCCGGCGGCGAGATCGGTCACACTGGAATCGTGGTCGAAGTCACCGACTCTACCATCGTGACGGTCGAGGGCAACAGCTCCGATCAGGTGAAGAAGAACACCTATAATCGGTCCAACAGCTATATTGCCGGGTATGGACATCCGCTGTATGGCGAGTCCGATCCCATGCCGGTGACGCCCACCCCGGCAGAGGAAACTCCCGTGACCGTGAGCTGCAAGGTCGATCTGCCTCAGTTGAAAAATGGAGCAGAAGGCACCGCGGTGAAGAACGCGCAGATCCTGCTCATCGACAAGGGTTACTACTGCGGCGGTCCTCTCCGAGCAGGACGCGAGACTGCCGATGGTGAATTTGGCCCCACAACGGAAAAATCCGTGAAGAGCTTCCAGACCAAGAGGAATCTGACTGCTGATGGTATCATCGGTTCAGATACATGGAAGGCGCTCCTGACTGAGCGATTATAAAATCGGCCGATTTGCAGGCATAGGAAGGCAGATCAGAATAAAGGAGCATGACATATGAACGACAATCCTACCACTGAAAACACTGGCCTTCCTCTCGGCGAGAAATACGCTCTGACCATCAAGGAGGCCGCGATCTATTTCAATATAGGCAACAAGAAGCTACGCAGGCTTGCCGAAGAAAACCTGGGGCGTTTTGCCGTAGAGAGCGGGAATCGCTTTCTTATCATCCGGCCAAAATTCGAGCAGTTTCTTGCTCAATCGACCACGGTATAAATTGCGTTTATCTGGCAAAAAGTAGTTGACTTCTGGGGCCTTCAGAGTGATAGATAGGACACCGCCGAAGGGTTAGTTTTCTCGGAAAAGGAGGCCCCATTATGAAAGAAAGCATCCCCGTGAAGGACAAGTTCCTGCTTACGATAAACGAGGCTTCGGAGTACTTCAATATCGGGAAAGAAAGCATCCCCGTGAAGGACAAGTTCCTGCTTACGATAAACGAGGCTTCGGAGTACTTCAATATCGGGCAAAAGAATATGCGGCGCATTGCGGAAAACCATCTCGATTCGTTTGGCATTTTTCAGGGCAACCGCTTCCTGATCATCCGCAGCCGCTTTGAAGAATATATTATCAGCTGTTTGAAAACAGAGGAAGGCGGTAAGTCGCTGTGAAGAAACCGGCGCTGAGAGATAAGGATGTTTTTAATCCATCCGAGGCTGCTGAATTCTACGGATTGAGCAGGCGTAAATTCTTCCGATTTCTGAACGAGGCCACGGGTCTACCGTTCATCGCGATGTATAATACCAGAACACTTATCTTAAGGGCGGAGTTTGAAGCTTTTCTCAGATTCCATCCGGAGACAAAGGAGGCATTGAATAATGGCAAACCACCCATACCCAAAAAGGCGTGACTCAAAGCACCGTGTGCTCAGGAACGGTGAATCGGTCAGAGCCTACCAGTTCAAATACTATGTGGGCGGCAAGATCAAGTTCGTCTACAGTTGGCGCTTGGAGCCTACCGACACCACCCCGCAGGGGAAGAAGCCCGGTCCTTCTTTGCGGGAGCTTGAGAAGCAGATCGGGCGGGATCTTGACTCGCTGCTCGATCCGACGCAGAAGAATATGACCGTGCTGGAACTGGTGGAACGCTACCTCGCCACCAAAACCGGCGTCAGGCCAAACACGCTCATGAATTACAACTTCGTGGTGAACCTGCTGCAGAAAGAGGAATTTGCTCTTAAGAAGATCGGTGAGGTGAAGACCTCGGACGCGAAGCTCTTTCTGATCAAGCTCCAACAGGACGGGAAAGG
>CADAPN010000314.1 GCA_902789835.1 Oscillospiraceae bacterium | reverse complement strand
CCATTTGACTACCATTGACGGCATTGACTTGCCGTATTTTGCTTTTCCGTGACTGAAGTCACAGAGATTCAACATGCGTTGGCAAACCCTATGGTGCACAAGAATCACAATGAACGGGATATGAATTATGAATAGAGACCTGCAAAAAACATTGAAGATAATAGCTGTACTCCTGATCATGCTTACGCCGCTTTCGATGGCCGCCTGCGGAAAGGCTGAGACGGCTGCGCCGGTTCCTTCGGAAGTTCATGCTGACGAAACGGAAGCCGGGCCCAGGCCCGCAGCAGCGTCTGCGGAGGAGATTCATCCGTTTGAGAACAGCTCCCCGCAAGAGGAACGGAAAGAAACGCCTACAGCAGCTCCCACCGAAACAGGCGATCCGTTTACCCTTTCGGAAACGCAGCAGTATGCGGCAAATCTCTCTCTGAGCAATTTCTCCGAGCAATGGTTCTGTGAGATGGGGACCTTCGATCACTACGATTCCGCCGATACGAGCATCGCGCAGTTGTTCTCCTTCGCCCATCTCTGGAGCAAGATCAACCGGCCGACGGAGATGGAGTACAGAGACGGGTATGAGACCATGACCCGCGAGACATTTTTTGAGATCATCGGCCCTCGGATCGCCTGTCCGGAGGGTCTTCAGCCCATCGAAGGGGAGGACTATTCTGCCGCGCTCGGGATCGGCACGTTTGACTGGAACCACTGCTGGTATGAAAACGGCCGCTTCTACTACCCCGCGGGCGACGGGGAGAGCTACAATCGTTTCACGGGGATCTGGACATCTATTTTGATGAGTTGGGCATCCCGTCCAAGTACTATCATCTGACTCCCGCGGAGGCGGCACAGTTGGCGGCCAATGGGACCATCACGGCCGTGCACACCGGAACAGCTGTGTGCTCGCCGATTTACTGGCAGAGCAGCGGAAGAGAGATGTATCTTCTGGAGTATTATGAGCTTGACCGTATCGACTGAGTATGGATAGCATGTGCGCACTCTGTCTGCGTGCGTCAGGCCCGCAGGGAGCAGGCGGAAAAGCTCGCAGGCAAAACGAAGGACTCACAGAAACTGTTCAAAGCCGTTTAACCGCAAAACCAGCAAGGCACTCTGCGAGCTGCAGAGTGCCGTTTTTTTATAGTGGCTACTATGTGTGTCATACTTGTATGCCACGCGTGTGACGGTGTCCCCTGAAAAAGTTTTCAAATAATGAAACCATTCAGCCCAAAATTGGACTTTTATAGGTGAACGGCCGTGATAGAAGAGAATCGAGGTGAGATGCTTGACGGATGCCAAAGCATTAACGCAGCTACAGTCAGGAGATCAACAGGCGCTGGGATGGTTCATTGATAGATATGGCAACTATGTAGGAACTATCGTAAACAGCATTCTGCAGGACTGCATGAGTCATGAGGATGTGGAAGAAGTTACCGCTGATGTGTTTGTCACCTTCTGGAAAAGTGCGGAGGGCCTTCTTCCCATAAATCTAAAAGGGTATTTAAGCCGCATAGCCCGAAGCCTCGCTCTGCGGAAACTTCGGGAGAAGACTCAGGAATTGCCTTTAGAGGAAGATGTTCTGTTTATTGAAGAAGACTCACTGATCGAAAGAATCGATCAAAAGGAACGGGATCGGCGTGTACGGGAAGCAGTGCTTTCGATGACACAACCGGATCAGGAAATCTTTCTTCGCCATTATTACTATTGTCAAAGCGTCGCTGTGATGCTGAACGGATACGAGGACAGCTCCGTTCCGATGGAAGAAACAGATGTCGTCTCCGCGATGAGAATCAAGGAGCTGACAGAAATGAAGATTGAACAGACCGAAATGCAGTATAAACCGCGGCATACAGTAAGAAAACGCATCCTTACGCTGGCTCTGGCGGCTGCGCTGATGCTATCCCTCGGAATCGTAGCATATTCTGCAGGACAGGCAATCTTTGGCTGGGGCGGAAATATGGAGATCCGTTCCGAGAAGACAGCGGGCGGCATCGAAAATACCGTCTACGTGCACACGGACGATCTCACAGAGCCTGTAAGCGTTGAGAATGGACGCATGTACTTTATTGTCAACGACGAGCATATTGACATCACGGATCAGGTATCGGAGACGGAACCCTATATTTATCAGTTTACTGATGAAGAGAATGTTCTGCACTATTGGATCATCGGGAAAAACGGACCTGAATTGGAGCACTATGGTTTTGCGGAATACCTTCATCCATCTGAGAGCGAATGGACTGCCG
>CADAPN010000313.1 GCA_902789835.1 Oscillospiraceae bacterium | reverse complement strand
GCCGAAATCGACGAATTCTATAACCCCACGCCGATTTTTACCATCGCCGCCTACAAGTAACCCCGCAGCCGACTATGTAAAAAAGCAGCCGCCCCTTGAGCCGTAGGAAAGCACAGGGCAGCTGCCGAAACTGGACAGATGGCGGAATCCGCCACCGCCGTCTCCAGTATAATCCATCGGGCGGAAAGATTCAAGAAAAACTGGAGGAACACAAATGAAGAAAGCATTGACCCTCGCACTGACCCTGTGCCTGATCCTAAGCCTCTTTGCCGGCATGGGCGGAACCGCCTCTGCCGACGGAAAGAAAACCATGGTGATCGGCGACACCACCTTCAACGCAGAAAACTGGGCGGCGAGACGCTGGTTCACTACACCGACACCATGGAGCTGGAGCCCTGGCTGGCACTCTCCTGGGAAAACGACGGCAATCTGACCTGGACCATCACCCTGCGGGACGGCGTCAAGTTCTCCAGCGGCCGCGACATGGACGCCGAAGCAGTCAAGCAGTGCTTTGAACACCTGCTGGAAAATCATGACCGCGCTCCCGGCGACACCAAGATCACGAGCATAGAAGCCGACGGCCAGGTCCTGACCATCGTCACTTCCGAACCGAACCCCGCTCTGATGAACTACCTCGGCGACCCCTACGCCTGCATCATCGATGTGGACGCCTCTGATTTTGAGACCGGCATCTCCGTCGGCACCGGCCCCTACAGGGCTGTCGACATGCTGATGGACGACCACATCACCCTGGTTCCCAACGAGTACTACTGGAACGGCACCCCCAAACTGGACGAGCTGACCATCCGCACCATCTCCGACCGCAACACCCTGGCCCTGGCCCTGGAGGGCGGCGAGGTTGACGCGGCCTACGGCGTGGCCTACGACGCCTACTCCAAGTTTGAAAATCCCAACTTCCAGTTCTCCAGCATCCAGACCTCCCGCGCCTTTTTCGGCTGCATGAACATGCAGAGCGAGATCATCCAGGATCCCGCCGTACGTCAGGCCATCGTCATGGGCATTGACCGCGACGGCTTCGTCATCGCGCTGCTGGACGGCCATGGTGTGCCGGGCTACGGTCCCTTCCCCGAGGGCTTCAGTACCTTCGGCAGTGAGCACCTCAACACCCTGGGCTATGATCCGGAAGGCGCGAAGGCCGTTCTGGAGGAGGCCGGCTGGGTTGACACCGACGGCGACGGCATCCGCGAGAAGGACGGTCAGAAGCTCACGATCCGCTGGCTGACCTATCCCAGGGCCTCTCTGAAGGACATCGGCATCGATGTGGACATCAACAACACCGCCAACCGCCGCGAGTTCCTGGCCACCATGGACTTTGACGTCTACGCCTCCGCTCTTGTGACCGCCCCCTCCGGCGACCCGCAGTACTTCTTCACCACCAGCTGCGTGCCCGGCATGAGCTACAACTTCGGCGCCTACGAGAACGAGCACGTGAATGATCTGCTCCATGAGCTCTCCACCGAGTTCGACACCGCCAGGCGCGCCGAGCTCGCCATTGAGCTGCAGCAGACCATTCTGGACGACAACGCCTATGTCTTCTGCTCCTTCCTCGAAATGAGCATGATCTCCAAGGCCAGCGTCTCCAACTGGAACGCCCACGCCTGCGACTACTACGAAGTCACCGTCGATCTCGACATCGACTGAACAGTTCCATCAAACAGCTTCCATGGCCCTCCCTCCGGAGGGCCATGCGGCTGAATGATTCAGAGAACAGCCAGACCTCATCGGCCGGGCACCGATCCCTCATCACAAAGGAGCTGACCATGGACATTGCCGAATACTTTGACTCTGTCGCGTCCTATTGGGACGACGATTTTGCGGAAGCAAGACCTGCACGTATCGTCGCCTCTGCGGTCTCCATTCCCCGCTGTGGCGCCTGCGTGCTGGATATCGGCTGCGGAAGCGGCTCCATGTTTCTGGATCTGCTTGAAAACGGGGCTTGTGAGATCGATGGCCTGGATCTGTCCCAGAACATGGTAGAGGCGGCCCGCTGCAAGTTTGGCTTTGATCCCCGTATTCATGTGGCGCAGGGAGACTTCCTTCTGCATACACAGCCCGGCTATGATGTGCTGATGGCATTCAATTCCTATCAGCATTTTCCACAGCCTCGCGTGTTTCTGAAGAAAGCGAAGGAGCTTCTGCACCCCGGCGGACGTCTCACCGTCGCCTTTTCAGGCAGCCGGGAGCGGATCAACACCATCAGCGCGATTCTCCCCGCCGGTGTGGCACGCGGCCTCCTCGCCGCTTCGGAAGAGGCCGTCTTCTGGCAGGAGGATTTCACAATCGACTGCCTGTGTGACAACGAGAGTCTGTACCTGATCTCCGGAATCGCAAAATAATACCAAAACCAATCGAGTAGGAGGGGCTGAGTAAGCCCCGACCTCTCACACCACCGTGCGTACCGTTCGGTACACGGCGGTTCAACCGCATAAGTGCAGAGACTC
>CADAPN010000312.1 GCA_902789835.1 Oscillospiraceae bacterium | reverse complement strand
AAGCCGCAAGTTGTGCGCTATGATAAGAATTAAGGCGTTTTTCGCCTCAAACCACTCCAAAGTGAGACGATTTATTATGAACGATCATCTGCAGTTTCAATATTCTGTTCCCTGCCTCTTCGGCGTCGAAGGGCTTGTTGCCGATGAACTTCGGCGCATGAACCTCTCCGAGGTCCGCGCCGAGGACGGACGTGTGCTTTTCATCGGCAGCCTCGCCGACTGCGCCGCGGTAAACCTCTCCCTGCGCTGCGGCGAGCGCGTGCTGATGGAGATCGGGTCGTTTCCCGCCGTGAGCTTTGACGCGCTCTTTGAAGGCACCCGCGCCCTTCCGTGGGAGAATATCCTCCCCCGGGACGCGGCCTTCCCCGTTACCGGCTACAGCCTGGATTCCACGCTTTTCTCTGTCCCGGACTGTCAGCGCATCATTAAAAAAGCCGTCGTGGAACGCCTGAAGTCCCGTTACTATCTGGAGCATTTTCCGGAGAGCGGCGCGGAGTACAAGATCCGTTTCTCGATTCGGAAGGATCAGGCCACGCTCTACCTCGACACCTCCGGCACCGCGCTGCACAAGCGCGGCTACCGCCCGGCTCATACCGAGGCCGCCGCCGCGCTGAACCGCGCCCCCGGGCTTTACCGCAGCTTTGCGGCGGAGAACTGGGCCTTTTTCGATCCCGCCCTCTGGCAGCAGGCCAGAGCCGCCGCCATCGCGGCGGAATACACGGGAGAATATCATATTTTTGCCTCGGATATTGACCCGCGGGCCGTTCAGATTGCTCGGGAAAATGCCGTCCGGGCCGGTGTCGATCATCTGATCGAATTCTCCATCGCGGACGCCTGCCGCTTCTCCCGGCAGACCGAGCGCGGCGTCATCGTTACCAATCCGCCCTACGGCGAGCGTCTTCTGGATCAGAAGCAGGCGGAAGAGCTCTATCGCGGCTTCGGCGCCGCCATGTCCGGGCTTTCGAACTGGTCGCTTTATGTGCTCTCGTCTCATACGGAGTTTGAGCGCTGCTTCGGCAGGACCGCGGACAAAAAACGCAAGCTCTACAACGGCATGATCAAGTGCGATCTCTTCATGTACTATAAGTAATCCCCGCTTTTTGCTGCATATTAATATAATTGTAAGAAGGCGAATCAGACCTTGAAGCATCTGTTCATTGTCAACCCCATTGCCGGAGGCCGGGATGCCTCCGGGGACCTCAGCGGCCGCGTCCAGCGGGCTTTTCACCATCGCACGGATCCCTGGGAACTCTATGTCACCAAAGGTCCCCGCGATGCCACCGAGAAAATCCGTCAGGAGGCCGCTTCCGGGGAAGCGCTCCGTGTCTACGCCTGCGGCGGCGACGGAACCTTCAACGAATGTGTCTGCGGCGCCGCCCTGCTGCCGAACGTCGCGGTCTGTCCCTTTCCCACCGGGACGGGGAACGACTTCTGCCGGATGTTCGGGCAGGACGTTGCGCTCTTCCGGGATCTGGATGCCCTGCTCGACGGAGAGGTCCGTGAGATCGACCTCATTTCCTGCAACGGAAGCTACAGCGCCAACATCTGTTCGGTCGGAATCGACGCCCGCATCGGCACCGAAGTCCACCGGTATTCCTCTCTGCCGCTGGTCGGCGGAGCCGGTGCCTATGTGCTCTCCGCCGTCATAAACGCCGTCAAGGGCATTGCCACCGGGATGCATGTCCGCTGCGGCAGCTATGATTCCCACGAGAAATATTCCCTGGTCTGGCCTGCAACGGCCGCTTTTACGGGGGCGGCTTCAACCCCTCCCCCACCGCCATGCTGGACGACGGTCTGCTGGATATTTTTATTGTAAAGAAGGTCTCTCTGTTTACCTTCGCCCGCTGCATCGGGAAATATGCCTCCGGACACGCGGACGACTTTCCGCAGTTCATCACGCACCTGCGCGATACGGAGCTCTCCATCGAATTTGACCGCGAGGATGTCGTCAACCTGGACGGAGAAGGGCTCCGGGCGAAATCCGTGAACATGAAGCTCATCCCGAAAGGGCTGAAGCTGATCGTGCCGAAGGGCCTCGGCCGCGGCACCGAAGTCCCGCCTCTAACCCTGTGATCTGGCCGTGCCCGAACACCGCAGTCACTTTTCCCTTCTCAGGACGGTCTCATTTTTATATTTCGGGTATTGCCCTTAAAACCCTCTCTGTGTTCCCGCCGGAGGCGGGAACTCGTTCTGTCCTGCTTTTAACGTAACAAAAAATTTATATTTCGGGTATTGCAAAAAAAGAAAAGTGTGGTATTATTAGCATCGTTAGCACTCAGGTATTTTGAGTGCTAACGATGTTGATTTATGTAATCTATTTTCATGGAGGTTAAGAATATGAAGCTCAAACCCTTAGCAGACAGAGTTGTTCTCAAGCAGAACGAAGCCGAGGAGCGCACCGCTTCCGGCATTTTCCTCACCTCTTCCGCTCAGGAAAAGCCCGAGGTTTATGAAGTTGTTGAAGTCGGCCCCGGCGGCCTTGTCGATGGCAACGAAGTCACCATGATCGTGACCCCCGGTCAGAAGGTTCTGGTCGGCAAGTACAGCGGCAGCAAGGTCAAGCTCGAAGAGCAGGAATACACCATTGTCCGCCAGAGCGACATTCTGGCCGTGATCGAGTAATTCAGGAGGATTTATCATTATGGCAAAACAGATTATTTACGG
>CADAPN010000311.1 GCA_902789835.1 Oscillospiraceae bacterium | reverse complement strand
TTTTCCCATCGGAATGTGGCAGAGGCCCTGACGGATCAGGTCGCAGTGGATCTCGTCGGAAACGAGCCAGAGGTCGTGCTTCTCCACGATCTCCGCCACCCGCTTCAGCTCCTCTTCTGTCCAGATCCGTCCGGTGGGGTTGTGGGGGTTGCACCAGAGCAGCATTTTGACGCGTGGGTCGGCGCATTTCTTTTCAAGATCGTCAAAGTCGATGGTCCAGCCGTCCTCGGTATTGATCAGATCGGAGCAGAGAACCGGCACATTGTTGTACTCCGCCGCATGAAGGAAGTAGCCGTAGGACGGCGTGGTGATGACGAAGGTCTCGCCCTCACCGATCAGGTCCTCCACCAGCTGATAAAGGGCCGGAATGATGCCGGGAGAGAAACAGAGCTCCTCCTGTTTGAAGCTCCAGCCGTAGCGCTTTTCGCACCAGCCGCTGAAGGCCTTGTAGCCAGCCGTAGCGCTTTTCGCACCAGCCGCTGAAGGCCTTGTAGTAGGCGTCGTCGAACATCATGGTGTAGCCGAAGATGCGCTTGTCCACGCGCTCTTTGATGGCGTCGCAGATGGCGGGGCAGCAGGCAAACTCCATGTCCGCAACCCACATGCGGACGAACTCCTCATCCTTGAAGGGGAAAACCTTTTCAGGACCCGCGTGGAAGATGTAGCCCCGGAAGCCGTCGGTGTTGAGGGCGTTGGTGTTTCTGCGGTCAATGATCTCATCAAAATTGTACTGCATCGTTTTCCCTTCCTTTATCAAATTCGTTTCACCGTAAAACAGATTTTTCGGGTCGGAAACCGGGCGGATATTCTGTCTCTCAGTGCCCTGTCACTTTGTCTTATTTTGTCTTATTATATATAGATTATATATAGAATTACACCAAGCGTCAACGTCGCAATTCTGAGCGTGCAGCTTTTCTCTGAAATCTGTCATATTGAATGTGCGGAACACCTCCGTAAACATACATACAGACCTGTGACCAAAAGAGATCACAGGTCTGTATGTTGATTCGGTTTAATCTATTGTCTGTGACACCGTCATTCCGCGAGGCAGGCGTTCACCCAGGCAATGAAGTTGTCTGTCGAATTGCCGCTGCGCTCCGCCTGGGTATGTCCGGCGCCCCAGATCGTCTCGAAGTCGACGGATTCCACCCGTTCGTCGTTCTCCAGCGCCAGCGCAAGATTCATCTCCGTGGAGAGCGCGCAGTCGCCCTGGGCGATGCCGGTCCGGATTCTCCAGTATTTTGCCACCGTGCTCTCCTGATATCCTTCCGAGGATTCCAGCAGGTAGTAGAGCGGCGTGTACATGTTGACTCTGTAATCGACGGTATTTCCCGCGCTGTCCTGCCGTGTGAGATCTTCTGCATAGTCCGATGCATAATCGCTTCCGAGTGCGTTCAGGATATCCGCGAGCGCTGCATCGAAGTGTGCGCCGTTTCCGTCACCGTAGCCGAAGAGTGTGTTCTCTCCCTGTCCGCCGTCAAGCTGGTCAAAGGCCCCCAGATTCTTTGAGGCGCTCTCCCGCTCGGCGTTCAGGGCATCGATATAATCCTGTGCGGTCTCATAGGTACCCGAGAGGGAAACGCCGCTTGCGGTCTCATTGCGCGTGATGTCGTCGAGCTCTTCAAAAGAAACTTTACCCGACATCATTTCGCCGTCCGGCTTCTGTCCCGCGTCGAAGTCCGGGGCACCTTCCCCTCTCTCGGGCCGCTGTCCCCCGCCAAAGCCGCCCGGCATACCACCGTCGAAGCCGCCTCTTCCGCCGCCCGACGCCGAGGATGCGTCATAGGGGAATTCCGTGTCCGAGAGAAAGTGATTCAAAGATTCCTCGATGACCGTTTTCATATAGTCGTAATAACTTCCCGCCTGATAGATTCCGTCATCCGATTCGCTCAGCGTGAGCACGACGCCGTCCGGATCCTTGATGCCGGCGCTGTTGATGTACGCGGCAAAAGCCTCCGCCAGCTGATCCGAAATCTGCTGCTCCTCCTCGGTCAGGCCGCTTCTGGTGCCCCCCATCATCCATTCATACGCTTCATCCGCCGTGTCCAGATTGGTGATCGGGCACCAGCACATGGAGCCCAGAACCGCGTCGCTTACCCCGGTGACCGCT
>CADAPN010000310.1 GCA_902789835.1 Oscillospiraceae bacterium | reverse complement strand
ATGGCATTGTCCTGATAAAGCGCTTCGAGCTTCTGAAAGGTTTCCTGGTATCGGGTCATCTGTTTTCCTCCCTGCGTCAATCAGTCGGAATTTATGGTGGAGCCAAGGCTTCCGACAGAATTATAGCGAATCATTTTATAAAGTGCAAGTTTATATCAGTTTAGAAAAGGAGTGTTCTAACATGGATGTATTAAGCAGACTGGCGGCCGCGGGCATCGTTCCCGTCGTCGTTCTGGACAAGGCCGAGGACGCGGTCCCGACCGCACGTGCGATGCTCGCCGGCGGAATCGACGTCATGGAGATTACCTTCCGCACAGCGGCTGCGGCGGATTCGATCCGCGCGGTATCGAAGGAAGTTCCCGAGATGCTGGTCGGAGCCGGTACGGTCATCAACCTCGAGCAGTGCAAGCTGGCGGTTGACTGCGGCGCCAAGTTCATTGTCTCCCCCGGTTATGACGAGGAGACCGTGGCCTGGTGTGTGGAGAACAACGTCGCCGTGACGCCCGGCTGCGTCACACCGACCGAGATTATGATGGCCAAGAAGCACGACCTCAAGGTCCTGAAGTTCTTCCCGGCCAACGTCTACGGCGGCCTGAAAGCCCTGAAGAGCCTCTCCGGCCCCTTCCCCGGCACCAAGTTCATCCCGACCGGCGGCGTCAGCAATGAAAACATCGCCGAGTTCATCTCCTCCCCGATCATCCATGCGGTCGGCGGCAGCTGGACCGTGCCCAAGAAGGACATCTCCGAGGGCAACTTCGAGAAAGTCACCCAGCTCTGCGCAGAGGCCCGCAAGGCCGCCATGGGCTTTGAAGTCGTGCACGTCGGCATCAACAGCGCCGACGCCGACACCGCCATGGACATCGCCGAAGCGTTCCAGAACGCCTTTGACTTTACGGTAAAACCGGGCAATTCCTCCAACTTTGCCGGAACCGGCGTCGAAGTGATCGTCCGCACCAACAGCATGGCTGTCGCCATCGGCGAGCTCGAGAAGCGCGGCTTTGAAGTCGACATGAGCACGGCCAAGTACAAGGGCGACCGTCTGCACGCGGTCTATCTGAAGAACGAGATCGGCGGATTTGCCGTTCATCTTCTGCAGAAATAAGAAGCGGAACCGCGGCCCTCTCCCGCCGACGGCGGGAGAGGGAGACCATAGAAATGAAAATGGAGGAAACTGTTATGAAATTCCTGACTTTCGGTGAAATCATGCTCCGTCTCAAATCCCCCGGTCTGGAGAGATTCTTCCAGAGCCCGATGCTTGAGGCCACCTTCGGCGGCGGCGAGGCAAACGTGGCGGTCTCCCTGGCAAACTATGACCAGGATGTGGCCTTCCTGACCGTTCTGCCGAAGAACGTCATCGCGGACGAGTGCGTGAAAGAGCTGCGCAGGTTCGGCGTGGATACGAGCCGCATTGTCCGTTCCGACAAGGGCCGTCTCGGCATCTATTATCTCGAGACCGGCGCCAACGCCCGCCCGAGCAAGGTCGTCTACGATCGCGCCGGATCTTCCATGGCCGTTGCCGCCCCCGGCGACATCGACTGGGACAAGGCTTTTGAAGGCGTCGAGTGGTTCCACATCACCGGCATCACCCCGGCGATTTCCGAAAGTGCGAAGGATCTCAGCCTCGAGTCCGTGAAGGAAGCCAAGAAGCGCGGCATCACGGTCTCCTGCGACCTGAATTTCCGCAAGAACCTCTGGAAGTACGGCGTGCGTGCAGCCGAGGTCATGAGAGAGCTGGCCAATTACGTGGACGTGGCCATCGCCAATGAGGAAGATGTCCAGAAGTCCCTGGAAATCACCACCGACGTCGTTGTGGAGTCCGGCGAACTGGACCGCGCCAAGTACAAGGCCCTCGGCGACAAGGTCCTGGCGGCCTATCCCAATATGAAGATGATCGCCATCACCCTGCGTGAGAGCAAGAGCGCCGACTGGAACGGCTGGGCGGCCTGCCTGAACGACCGCGAACACTTCTACGAGTCCAAGCGCTATGAGATCCGCGACATCGTGGACCGCGTCGGCGGCGGCGACAGCTTCGGCGGCGGCCTGCTCTACGGTCTGTCCCACTATGACGATCACCAGAAGGCTCTGGAGTTCGCGGTTGCGGCCTCCTGCCTGAAGCACAGCATCCCCGGCGACTTCAACCGCGTGACCGTCGATGAGGTGGAGAAGCTCATGGGCGGCGACGG
>CADAPN010000309.1 GCA_902789835.1 Oscillospiraceae bacterium | reverse complement strand
CTACTCCACCCTCATGAGTCATGAGCCGGTGGATCTGCTGATCATCATGCTCGGCACCAACGACACCAAGGAGCGCCTCGGCGTGAGCGCCGCCTGCATCTCTCTCGGGATGGAGCGCCTTGTCATGAAGGCCAAAAGCGTCATGGCGTGGCGCGGCGGCAGGCCCAATATTCTGATCGTCTGCCCGCCGCACATCGGCGACGGTCTCTATCTCCGTCCGGAAGGGGACGCCATGGGTCTCGGCTGCCCGGAGAAATCCCGGGAACTTGCAAAATATCTCCGCCCGATGGCGGAGGCGCAGCACTGTGCCTTTCTCGATGCGGAGGGTGTGGCGGAGTTCAACCGGCTCGACTGCATGCACCTGACCAGGAAAGGGCACCTTCAGCTGGCTGAAAAGCTCGCCGGGCTGGTTCCCGCCCTTCTCACCTGATGGGCCGCCGCTTCTTCAATCCTGAGACCGGGATCTGGAAGTTTTTCAGCTGGCTCGGTGAAATCGTCTCCCTGAGTCTGCTCTGGACGCTCTGTTCCGCTCCGGTCGTCACCCTAGGTGCAGCATCCACGGCGCTTTACGATGCGGTCGCCCATAACATGCGCCGCAAAGAATCCGACATGTTTCAGCGCTTCTTCGGCACCTTTCGCCGGGAGCTGAAGACCGGCTGCCTGACGACGCTGCTCTGGGGCGCCGTCGCGGGGCTCCTCGTCTTTCTGTACCGTCTGCTGGCTGGCGCCGGTCCGGACGGTCAGGTCATCAGTGGTCTTTCTGCTCCTGCTGTATCTGCTGCTCTGCATTCTGAGCTGGGTTTTCCCGCTCCTGTCGCGTTTCACCTTCGGCTTTGCCGCCCTGAACAGGACCGCTCTGCGTCTCGCCCTCGGAAACATTCTGCGCTCCGCTCTGATGGCGCTGCTGCTGGGGCTCGGGATCGCGGCCTTCTCCCAAAACTATTTCTTTGTCTTCTTCGTCCCCGGACTCGCCTCCTGGCTCTCCAGCTTTCTGATTGAACCGGTCTTTGAAAAATACAGCGCCCCGGACTGAGCGGCAGCACCTGTCCATCTCATCCGGATATAACGCAGCCCCGTGAGTGAATCACTCACGGGGCTGCTGCTTTTTATTTGCTTGTCAGGTGCGCGGCTTAGAGCGCGTTGGTCTTGTTGACCAGCTTGGTGAGGTCGACGTATTCCTCCGCCTCGGAGGCGATGGTCTCGTCGGTCTCTTCTTTGAAGTCGCGGTAGACGGACAGGCCGGAGCCCGCGGGGATCAGCTTGCCGATGATGACGTTCTCCTTCAGGCCAACCAGGTGGTCCACCTTGCCCTTGATGGCGGCGTCGGTGAGGACGCGGGTGGTCTCCTGGAAGGAGGCGGCGGACAGGAAGCTGTCCGTGGCCAGAGAGGCCTTCGTGATACCCATGAGCAGCTGGGTGTAGGTGGCCTCGGTCAGGCCCTCTTCCCCGTTGGCGATGCGCTCGCGGATCTTGCGGTTGGCGTCTTTCACGATGGAGATATCCACCGTCGCGCCGCTGAGCAGATCGGTGCTGCCGGCTTCTTCCACACGGCCCTTGCGCATCATCTGGCGGACAATGACTTCGATGTGCTTGTCGTTGATGTCAACGCCCTGCTGACGGTACACCTTCTGGACCTCGCTGGTGATGTAGCTGCGGACGCCCTGGCGGCCGAACTCGTCGTCGTTGATGCCGCGGATGCGGAGCACGTCATGCGGGTTCAGCGCACCGGAGGTCAGCGCCTGGCCGCGGTCGACGTGGTCGCCGTTGTGGACCTGGATACCGGCGTTGTGCGGTACCATATAGACCTTGGTCTCGCCCTCTTCCTCGTTCACCACGGTGAGGGAGTACATGACGCCCTTCTTGGCCTCTTCAATGGTGACCGTACCGGAGATCTCGGACAGGACCGACATCTTCTTGGGCTTGCGTGCCTCGAACAGTTCTTCGACACGGGGAAGACCCTGGGTGATGTCGTAATAACGCCGACCGCTTCACCCATGTTGACCGGCTGGCCGATGGCCAGGTTGATGCCGTAGCACTTGGCGCAGATGCCGGTGCGGGCCTCGCAGGTCATGACGCTGCGGATGAATGCCTTGTGGATTCCGTGAGCCTCCAGGACATCCGCGTCCTTCGGCATCAGCATGTGGTCTGTGTCGAAGAGCAGCTCGCCGGTCTGCGGATCCGTAATGGGCAGTGCCGGGAAGCGGCCGTGGATCGCGGTGCCGAAGTCCTTAACCAGCTGGCCGCGGTCATACTCGGCCTGGGCCCAGACGCCCTCGGTGGTGCCGCAGTCTTCCTCGCGGATGATGACATCCTGGCAGACATCGACCATACGACGGGTCAGGTAACCGGAGTCCGCGGTACGCAGCGCCGTATCGGCCATACCTTTACGGGCGCCTCTGGTGGAGATGAAGTACTCCAGAACGGACAGACCTTCACGGAAGTTGGACTTGATGGGGATTTCGATGGTTTTACCGGAGGTATTCGCCATCAGGCCGCGCATACCGGCCAGCTGACGGATCTGGTTCATGGAACCACGGGCACCGGAGTTTGCCATCATGTAGATTGGGTTGTATTCGTCGAGCGTTCCCTGCAGGGCGCTGGTGACCTTCTTGGTGGTCTCTTCCCACTCGGAAACGACCAGGCGGTAGCGCTCATCCTCGGTGATGAAGCCGCGCTTGTACTGCCGCTCGATGTTGACGACCTCGTGCTCCGTCTCGGAAATGAGGCGGTTCTTCTCGCTCGGCACCGTCATGTCCGCGACGGAGATGGTGATGGCGCCCTTGGTGGAATACTTGTAGCCCATCGCCTTGATGCTGTCGAGCACCTCGGCAGAGATGGTGAAGCCGTACTTCTGGATGCAGCGGTCGATGATGTTGCCCAGCTGCTTCTTGCCAACCTGGAAGCTGATCTCATAGTCGAAGGCATGCTCCGGATCGCTCCGGTCGACATAGCCCAGATCCTGGGGGATCGCTTCGTTGAAGATGATGCGGCCGACGGTGGTGGTGATGAT
>CADAPN010000308.1 GCA_902789835.1 Oscillospiraceae bacterium | reverse complement strand
CGAGAGCATGCCGGCGATGGCGCCGTACTTGTTGCAGCGCTTCCAGAACAGGGAGAAGAGCATCACCGGACCGAAGGTGGCGCCGAAGCCTGCCCAGGCGAAGGAGACGACGCGGAAGATGGAACTGTTGGGGTTCAGGGCAAAGAACACGGCGATGATTGCGATGCAGATGACGCCGATCCGCGCGATCAGAAGGCTCTTTTTGTCATCGAGCTTCAGACCGCATACATTCTGCAGCAGGTTCTGGGTGATGCCGGAGGCGGCGGCCAGAAGCTGAACATCTGCGGTGGACATGGTCGCCGAGAGGATACCGGCGAGGATGATGCCGGCGATGATGGAGAAGAAGACGTTCTTCTGACTCATAACGGCGGAGACGCGGACCAGGACGGACTCTGCTTCCGAACTGCTGGCGAAGCCGTCAATCACACCCGCATTCACGAGCGCATAACCGACAATGCCGATGATAACGGCGATGCCAAGGGAGATGACAACCCAGGAGGCAGCGATCCGGCGGCTGGTCTTGATATTCTTTTCATCCTTTGCCGCCATGAAATGGATCAGGATGTGGGGCATGCCGAAGTAGCCGAAGCCCCAGGACAGGGTGGAAAAGATTGCGAGGAAGCCGTATTTGCCGGCTTCGGCTGCCTGAATGTTTGTGTTGGCAAAAAAGTCCAGATAACCGGGGACGGTCTTTGCGTTTTCCATCACGGCACCCCAGCCGCCCGCGGCACTGATGCCGAAGATCAGGACCACAATCAGTGCAAAGGTCATGACCAGACTCTGGATCAGGCTCGTGATGGAGGCGGCCATGAAACCGCCCATCGTGCAGTAAGCGACGATGACGACGGCGGAAACAATCATGGTGGGAACATAGTCCCAGCCGAACATGGTGTTAAACAGCTTGCCGCAGGCCACAAAGCCCGAAGCGGTATAGGGGACGAAGAAGATGATGATCACCAGCGCGCCGATGGTCTCAATGAGCTTGGTGTTGTCCCGGAAGCGCTTTGAAAGATAGTCCGGAACGGTGATGGCGTCCAGCTTCGCAGAATAGATGCGGAGCCGGCGGGCAACGATCAGCCAGTTCAGATAGGTGCCGGCCGCAAGGCCGATGGCGGTCCAGCCGGCTTCGGCGACACCGCAGAAGAGCGCCAGGGATCAGAATCATGCCGACCAGGTAAATAACAATGGCGAGCAAGACAAAAATGCTGGATGAAGACATAGCGGGATACCTCTCTTTTCTTTGCGATAAACGCAATTATAGCCGAAATTGAAAAAGCGGCAAGAGGCCTTGAGAGGGATTTTTCTTGATAATTCCGTTTTTTTGATTATAATAGAAACAAAAATAATTTTACTCATAAAAACATGAGAACAATTCATCTAAAGACGGAGAATGACAGGGAGCGGGATGGTACATGAACCTCACAAAATATAAAACACTGGCGACCGTGGTGGAACTGGAGAGCCTGACCCAGGCGGCCAGGCAGCTGAACGTAACCCAGTCCGCGGTCAGCCATACACTGGACAGCCTGGAGAAGGATCTGGGCTTCACGGTGCTGAAACGCAGCCGGGCCGGCGTCTCTCTGACGGGCGAGGGGGAACGCCTGATGCCGGCGGTGCGCAGCCTCCTCAGCAGTGCCGAGCAGCTGGAGCAGACGGCCTCTGCGATTCGGGGCCTCGACACCGGAACGGTGCGCATCGGCGCGTTTACTTCGGTGGCGGTGCACTGGCTTCCGGGGGTGCTCAAGGAGTTTCAGAGCGATTATCCGAATGTGGACTTCCGCCTGCTGAACGGGGACTATCACGACGTAGAGGAATGGCTCTCGGAGGGGAGCATCGACATCGGTTTTGTCAACGTCCCCTGTGCGCTGGACTGCGAATGCATTCCGCTGATGGAGGACAGGCTGCTGGCGATCCTGCCGCTGGACAGCCGTTTTGCCAGTTATCCGAAGTTCCCTCTGGTGGAGTGCGAGACGGAGCCTTTCATCAGCCTGCTGAAGAGCTCGGACCACGACGCGCGGCGCGCGCTGGAAGCGGCGGGGGTGGAACCGAACGTCCGCTTTTATACAAAGGATGACTATGCCATCATCGCCATGGTGGAACAGGGTCTCGGCATGAGCATCATGCCGGAGCTGCTGCTGAAGGGGCGGCGCGACCGCCTGCTGACGCTGCCGCTGATCCCGGAGGCGAAGCGCACCATCGGCATCGCAATCGCCACAGGGGATCGGGCCGGTCCGGCAACGCGCCGCTTTGCGGACTATGTGGTGCGGTATGTAAAGCAGCAGGCAGAGAAAGTATCTTGAATTCACAGTTTGTTTACATTTCATAAGGTAGCGGGGAGGCTGTTTTCAGAGCAATTTCAGAAGCCGGTGGTATGATAAAGTATCTCTTTATGCGAGAATACCACAAAAAGGAGAAGCTGAAATGTCAGACA
>CADAPN010000307.1:1840-3177 GCA_902789835.1 Oscillospiraceae bacterium | reverse complement strand
AACATCGCCAAGTCCGAGATTCCTTCGAATCCGGTCAATGCCCATCTTCGTTGTATGTACTTTGTCTATATTCTCAATAAGCTCATTCTTCATGATTCGCTCAAGTTATTGTATGAATGGCATTAGTTCTTCAGCGCCGTGAGCGGCACAACATAGATGCCGTCCGGCCGCTGATAAGCCGCGTTGGACAGACCGCAAAGGACGATCAAGGCCGAAGGTGCCCTTCCGGCGTCTTTTACAATCTCATCCCTTATGTGGATCAGGTTCTCGGCGGCTTCCTCGATCTTGTTTGCTCCGAGCTTGATCTCGATGCCGCACCAACCGCCGTCCGGCAGCTCTAGAACAGAGTCGATCTCGTTGCCGGCGTAATCCTGATAATGATACAGCGATGCGCCGAAGGATTCCGCGTAGATCTTCAGATCACGCTCGCACAGGGCTTCAAAGAGGAATCCAAAAGTCTCCAGATCGCCGATCAGCTTCTCCGGCGTTGCTTTCAGCAGCGCGCAGGCCAGGGAGGGATCGCAGAAGTGCCGCTTTTCCGCCTGCTTTACCCGGACGGAGGATCTCAGCTTTGCGGAGTATGGCGGCTGGTTATCTGTGAGAAACAGACGCTTGAAGATATCCAGATAGGCTGCAACCGTCTCCACGTCGATATCCTCATCGTCGATCTCCTTAATGTCGTTTTTCAGCGTCCGGTTCGTTGCGGTCGTGCTCTCATTGCGGGCAAGGGACTGCAGCAGCAGACGGACTTTGCGGCTGTCGCGTTTGATCTCATCGACGCGGTTCACATCATCATCGATGACAGCATCCAGATACTCACCGGGCAGCAGCGAGATATCCGCGTCGTTGATATCCAGATTTCCCGGCCAGCCGCCGCGCACAGTCAGGCGGGCGAGTGCGCGAAGATCAACCTCGCCTGTAATGGTTGGCGTCATCTTTCCTCTGCAGAGCTCCTGCAGGCTGACCTTGCCGCTGGAATCCCCGGACTCAAAAAGAGACATAGGACGCATCCGCAGCTTGCCAATCCGCCCGGCTCCGCTGTGGAGTACACCTTTCCGCTTCGGTGTGGCAGAGCCGGTCAGAATGAACTGCCCCTTTTTCCCTCGCTGATCCACAGTATAGCGCACTGCATCCCAAAGCGGGGGAACCTCCTGCCATTCGTCGATCAGACGCGGCGTCTCTCCGTCCAACACAAGGGCAGGGGATATTTCTGCCAGCGCGCGGTTTTGAAAGTTGTTGTCCGGATTTCCGACCAAAAACTCGCTGTTGCTGTGATAGGAAGACGTCCAGGTCTTCCCGCACCACTTTGGGCCTTCTATACAAACGGCTCCCATTGC
>CADAPN010000307.1:1449-1822 GCA_902789835.1 Oscillospiraceae bacterium | reverse complement strand
ATCAATAATCCGGGGAATGTATTTCTCTTTATCTATGATCTTGGCCAAGCGCATCACCTCCTGCGCAGAAAGCATACCACAATCCGATCGATTTTACAACATCAATCCGACACATTTTACAATTCCAATCCGATAGATTTTTGGTTTCCAATCCGACAGATTCTAAAAATGCGGCATTTTACTTGACACATTTGCGGTGTTTTACTTGACACTTTTGTGGTATTTTGCTTGACACATTTGCGGTAAGTCTTTTCAAATTCTAACAGATTCAAAAATCAGCGTGTAAGATTTGCCCTCCCTTTGCGAGAGAATTGGTGAGGCGGAAAGGAAGTGACGCATTTGGAGGACAGCAGAATCATCGACCTGTTCTTTG
>CADAPN010000307.1:495-1438 GCA_902789835.1 Oscillospiraceae bacterium | reverse complement strand
AACGATACCTATCTGGGGTGCTGGAACGAAATGCCGCCTCAGCGTCCCGATCCCCTGATCAGTTTCGTCTGCAGAATCGCCCGCAACCTGGCGGTCAGCCGGCTGCGCCGCGAGACGGCGGCCAAAAGAAATGCCGGTTTCGATCTGGTGCTGGACGAGATGGAGGACTTTCTCCCTTCCCGCATAAACGTGGAAGCGGACTATGAGACCAAAGAGCTGGTTTCTGCCGTCAACCGTTTTCTCTCCGGGCTCGATTACGACGATCGTTTTCTCTTTGTCCGCCGCTACTGGTTTGCCGATTCCGTAAAGGACATCGCTGACGCGATGCACAGCCGCGAAAACCGGGTCTCCGTGCGTCTTTTCCGCCTCCGCGGGAAACTGCGGAATACACTGAAAAAGGAGGGTTTCTCTGTATGAATCGGGAAGAGAAGTTCCGGGCGCTTGCCGGGAGCAGTCTGCCCCTCGGAAAGGATTGCACACATGAAAAAGAAACGCGTGATCACCTTCGCCTTGGCGGCGGTCCTGATTCTGTCTCTCGGGATTGCCGCTTATGCTGCCGGCTTTTTCTCCATGAACCGCAGGGTCCCGGAGAAAAGCGAAACCTTCCGCATCAACTGGGAGGAGAATCCCAGCGGCTACATCGACTGGAGCAATGCCAAGCTGGCCGTGACCTTCCCGGAAACCGCCGAAAGCAGAGAGATCGAGTTCCGCCCCGGCTGGCTTCCCTTTACCCTGCCCTCCACCCTGGCGGGAAGCAGTCCCTGGGAAAACCTCGACGCCGATACCTGGTTCCGCCGCCTGACAGCGGAACAGCTGCCGTTATCCGGCTCTCCCGCTTTTGTTCCGGAATATGAAGGGATGAGTCAGCCGCTTCTGATTGAGTCTTATTCCATGAGCCAGTTCAGCAACGGCGGCGCCCTGCTTCTGCTCTATTTCACCCCCG
>CADAPN010000307.1:0-443 GCA_902789835.1 Oscillospiraceae bacterium | reverse complement strand
CATGCCGGAGCGCACCCTGGGGCAGAACATTCTCCTGCTGTCGAACGCCGATGCCGGATGGGTCATCCGGATCTGCGGTGAGATCAGCATGGACGAGCTGATCAGGGTTGCAAAGAATCTGGAGATCCGGGAGACCGGCCGGGTTCTGACCTGTGATGATTTTGAGAATCACTTCTGCTTCTTTGACGGCGGCGTAGGCTGAGCTTCCCCGGACAGCTCCTTGCTGCGCGTTCGGTCTCTTGCCTCTTTGCCCGCCAGATGGTATAGTAGGAAATACAGAAAGACCTTTCCGTTTGACAGGCAGGTGAACCATGAAAGACCGAAAGCAGTTTGACAGCATCACGGGCCTGCGCGCCCTGGCCTGCCTGTGTATCGTCTGCTACCATTATTTCTGCCTGTACGTTGACGATCCGGGCCTTGGACGCGATCTGCTGCCCTGGTAT
>CADAPN010000306.1:1468-2065 GCA_902789835.1 Oscillospiraceae bacterium | reverse complement strand
TTTTGAACCGATGACCTGTGTGCTGTCCGTTGAGAAGAAGGCGGACGGCGGGTACGGGACGGTCCGGATCGTAACCGGGAATGAAAAATATATCGACTCTCTGGCCCTTGCCGCCGGCGGTGTGGAGATGGACAGCGACAAGAAGGCGGAGTTTGTCCCGAACAGCGAGTACACCCGCTACATCCCGAAGGACCTGAACTTCGAAGACGTCTGTTACCGCTGCGCCGTCCTGAAGCAGCCGATCCACAATGTGGTGCGCGCCAGCCGCTATCCCTTCGACATCATTGTCTTCATGGTGCCCATGGAGAGCGACGATGAAAACCTCGGCTACTGCACCTTTACCCAGGTGCTTCTTCCAAAGGACGACGATAACCTGACGGAGCAGAGCATCTCCCAGGAAACTGCCAGGGAGGTGATCAGCACCTGCATCAAGCTGCGCGAGGATAAACCCTTTCCCGAAATCATGCAGGAGGTGATCGAGGATATCCGCAGCATCTGCGGGGCGGATTACTGCAGTGTGCTTCTGATGGATGAAAACAGGCGCACATGCTCCTCCCTGGGCCAGTCCAAAGATCCCGGATCTCCGCTGGTGTTTGA
>CADAPN010000306.1:0-1417 GCA_902789835.1 Oscillospiraceae bacterium | reverse complement strand
ATCTCCGCTGGTGTTTGAGCCGGAGGAACTGAAAGAGGACGATTTTTACGGGATTGTGGAATCCTGGCAGGACACCATGGCCGGCAGCTTCTGCCTCATTGTCCGCGACAGGAATGACATGGCGTTCATCCGGGAAAAGAATCCCCGCTGGTATCAGACGCTGCAGAAAGCGGGTGTGGAGCGCCTGGTGCTCTACCCGCTGAACTCTCACGGGCGTTTTCTCGGCTATATCATGGCCATCAACTTTGACACCGAGGCCACCGAACATATCCGCGAGACCCTGGAACTGACCAGCTTCTTTATCGCGTCCGAGATCGCAAACAATCAGTTTATTGATCAGCTGAAAATGCTGAACAGAACGGATCTTCTGACCGGCGTGCTGAACCGCAACGCCATGAATGCCCGGGTTTCCGAACTCAGTGAGGCGCCCTGTGACAGCCCGTGCCGTATGGGCGTCGTATTCGCGGATATGAACGGCCTGAAGCAGATCAACGACCTTCAGGGCCATTCAGCGGGAGACCTGATGCTGAAGAATGCGGCGATGATTCTGCAGAGCACCTTTGTCGGGGACGAGATTTACCGTGCCGGAGGCGACGAGTTCATGATCCTCCTGCAGGAGACCGACCCCGAGGATATGCGGCAGAGGATTGCCGAGATCAAGAAGAAATCCGTTCTCTTTGACAATGTCAGCTTTGCCGCCGGCTGCAGTCCCCTGAACAGCCGCCGTGAGATTCGGAAAGCGCTGGCGGAGGCCGATGCCGATATGTACGGGGATAAGCAGAACTGCTATGCCCTGCATCCGGAGCTTCAGCGCCGCCGCTGACCCCCGCCCGGAAACAGAGAAATCCCGCTGAAAGAGCGCTCACAGCGCTCCCTCAGCGGGATTCTCCACATGGGTCCGGTCTGCAGTCAGTCAGAAGCTGAAGCCAGCCTCAAACGCTGCCGTAACGGCATCGCCGTATTCTCTCTTGGCGGTCGGGTAAGAGATCCAGAAAGTCTTCAGTCCGCTGTCGGTCGTACTCTCTTTGGAATAGAAAATCTCTTCCCCGTTGTTGTTGTAGCCGCTCTGGACAAACCAGTTTTTGCCCTCGTTGAAATACGTTACATCCGGGTTGCTTTTTGCAATCTGATAGTCCGTCTCATACGCACCTTCCGGAATATAGCCCGGTGCGATCTCATAAACCACGATCCGGATTTCATGCTCCGGATGCCAGAATGTGTATTGATATCCGATATTCGGGCTTTCATCCAGTTGGATAAAGCCCTCCGGGACAAGAAACTCCGATCCCATCACGCCGGTAAACCGTTCGCCGGCAGCGCCCTGATTTGCAGCGGGGGTCTGCACCGGTGCGCTTGATGCCGCCGGGGCAGGCTGTACGGTCACCTGTGTATCCGGTGTAACCGCCGGAGCAGGCGG
>CADAPN010000305.1 GCA_902789835.1 Oscillospiraceae bacterium | reverse complement strand
CATTGTCCGCAATGAAAAGCGCATGCTGCAGGAAGCGGTGGACGCGCTCATCGACAACGGTCGCCGCGGCCGTGCCGTGACCGGCGCCAACTCTCGTGCACTCAAGTCCCTCAGCGATATGCTGAAGGGCAAGCAGGGCCGCTTCCGTCAGAACCTTCTGGGCAAGCGTGTAGACTACTCCGGCCGAAGCGTCATCGTCGTCGGCCCCGACCTGAAGATCTATCAGTGCGGCGTGCCGAAGGAAATGGCCATTGAGCTGTTCCGACCCTTCGTAATGAAGAAGCTGGTGGAAGACGGCGTTGCCAACAACATCAAGTCTGCAAAGAAGATGGTCGACAAGCAGCGCAATGAAGTCTGGGACGCCCTGGAGTATGTGATCAAGGAGCATCCGGTCCTTCTGAACCGCGCCCCGACCCTGCACCGCCTCGGTATCCAGGCCTTCGAGCCGATCCTGGTGGAAGGCCGCGCGCTGCGTCTGCACCCGCTGGTCTGCACTGCCTACAATGCCGACTTCGACGGCGACCAGATGGCCATTCACGTGCCGCTGTCCGCCGAAGCACAGGCTGAGGCGCGCGTGCTGATGCTCTCTGCAAATAACCTCCTCCGTCCGCAGGACGGCCACCCGGTCACCGTGCCGACGCAGGACATGATCCTCGGTTCGTACTACCTGACCATGGTCCGCATCGGCAAGAGCGAAAAAGGCGCCGAGCAGATGCTCGTCACCGATCCCGGCGACACCGGTCTTGAACCGGGCGCCATTGCCGACGGCGATGAAATCTACGCGCGGAACCTGAAGGCGAAGGCCGAAAAGAAGGCCGAGGCAAAGTACCAGCCGCTGCTGATGTATCGCGATGCCAACGAGGCGATCATGGCCTATAACGAAGGCGCCGTCGGCCTGCATGCGCCGATCCGCCTCCGCGTCACCAAGACGGTGGACGGCGAAGAGGTCAAGCGCATCATCACCACCACGGTCGGCCGCATCATCTTCAACGAAGCGATTCCGCAGGACCTCGGTTATGTGGATCGCAGCGACCCCGAGCAGGCCTTCAACTACGAGATCAGCTTCCAGGTCGGCAAAAAGCAGCTTGGCGACATCATTGCTCCACCAAGGGTGCCATCACCATCTCGGTTGCCGACATGACGGTGCCGAGTGAGAAGAGCCGCCTGATTGCCGAGACCGAGCAGGAAGTCATCAAGATTGAGCGCCAGTACAAGCGTGGTTTCATTACCGAAGACGAGCGTTACCGCCTGGTTGTTTCCGAATGGGAAGACACCACCAAGAAGGTCACCAACGCCCTGCAGGGAACCTTGGATGAGTACAACCCCATCTTCATGATGGCAAACTCCGGTGCCCGTGGTTCCATGAACCAGATCCGCCAGCTGGCCGGTATGCGCGGCCTGATGGCGAACACATCCGGTAAAACCATCGAAATCCCCATCAAGTCGAACTTCCGTGAAGGCCTGTCGGTTCTTGAGTACTTCATCTCAACCAGAGGTGCACGAAAGGGTATGGCGGATACCGCCCTGCGTACGGCCGACTCGGGTTATCTGACCCGCCGTATGGTCGATGTCTGCCAGGACGTTATCATCCGCGAGCAGGATTGCGGAACCACCGAAGGCGTCTGGGCCAAGGCGGAATACGACCGCGACCAGCTGGTGAAGGACTTCGCCACCGCCATCCACGGCCGCTTCCCCGCAAAGCCGGTGACCGATCCCGAGACCGGCGAGCTGCTCTTTGACACCGACCATATGCTGATGCCTCAGGATGCGGCGACGCTCGAAGCGCACGGCATCCACAGCGTGTATATCCGCAGCGTCATGACCTGTGAAGCGCGCACCGGTATCTGCGCCAAGTGCTACGGCATCAACCTGGCCATCGGTCGCCCGGTCAACATGGGCGAGGCGGTCGGCGTCATTGCGGCGCAGTCCATCGGTGAACCGGGCACACAGCTGACGATGCGTACCTTCCACACCGGCGGCGTTGCCGGTGACGACATCACACAGGGTCTGCCCCGTGTCGAAGAACTCTTTGAAGCGCGCAAGCCGAAGAAGATGGCCGTGCTGTCCGAGATTTCGGGCACCGTGACCGTCGAAGAGGCGAAGAAGGGCGTCATGTACTCGCTGACCGTCGTCAACGAGGAAGAGGGCGAGACCAAGGTCTACATGGTTCCGCACAACGCCGGCATCCAGGTGCACAGCGGCGACCGCGTCGAACGCGGCCAGCCTCTGACCTCCGGCGCGCTGAATCCTCATGAGGTGCTCAGCATCCGCGGCATCAACGACGATGAGTTCGGCCGCCAGGGCGTACGCAGCTATATCACTTCCGAGGTTCAGAAGGTTTACCGCCAGCAGGGCGTTGACATCAATGACAAGCACATCGAAGTCATTGTGCGTCAGATGATGCGCAAAGTCCGCGTGGAAGATCCGGGCAGCACCGATCTGCTGAGCGGTGCCACCATCGACATCTCCGTCCTGAAGGAAGCCAACCGCAAGATCAGGGAGCGGACAGCCGCCGGCGAGGAAGACCTCACCGAAGC
>CADAPN010000304.1 GCA_902789835.1 Oscillospiraceae bacterium | reverse complement strand
TGGCGGACAGGGTGGGATTCGAACCCACGTGAGATTGCTCTCAAACTGATTTCGAGTCAGCCCCGTTATGACCACTTCGATACCTGTCCATATTGCGGCGGGCAGTGTGCCCGCTGTCTTGCTATTATAACGAAACGGCGGAAAAAGTCAAGAACCAAGTGACGCTTTCCTTCGATTTATACCTGCATTCTCCTCTGCACGCTGTCAGTTTTCCGCCAGATGCTCGCCAACCTTGTATACATCGCCCGCCCCGACAGTCAGGATGATGTCGCCGGGCTCGGCAATCTCACGGAGGGCTTTTTCGAGTTCATCGAAGGTCGGATAGAAGGTTGCGCCTTCAATCTGCTCTGCCAGGGAAGCGGAAGAAATGCCGATGGTGTTCTGTTCGCGCGCAGCGAAAATCTCGGCAAGCAGAACCACGTCCGGACGCTTAAGCTGATTTACGAAATCCTGAAACAGGGCTGCCGTGCGGGAATAGGTGTGCGGCTGGAAAACCAGAACCGTCCGCTTGTAGTTCAGCGTCTCCACCGTGTCCAGCAGGCATTTCAGTTCGCCGGGATGATGCGCATAGTCGTCATAGACATCCGCGCCGTTGAACTTGCCTTTGAACTCAAAGCGCCGCCCGGCACCGTTGAAGCCGGCCAGGCCATACTTCACAGCGTTCGGCCGGATGCCGAGGCAGATAGCCGCCGCCGTTGCCGCCAGAGCGTTCTTTACATTGTGCTCTCCCGGCACATTCAGGGTTACATCGGTAAACCGCTTGCCCTTATAGCAGATTACAAAATGTGAGTTGGCACCGTGATACTCGATGTTTTCAGCGTGAACGTCGGCACGCGGATCCAGACCGAAGGTGATGATCTTCCGCTTCAGGTCCATCAGGGTCTGCATGGTGTTCAGATCATCATAGTTGGCGACCACAAAGCCATCGTCGGGAACGCGGGAAGCAAAAGCCCGGAAGCTCTTTTCCACATCGTAAAGGTCCTTGAAGAAGTCCAGATGGTCCGCTTCAATATTCAGGATCACAGCAACGGTCGGATGGAAGGAGAGGAAGGAATTATAGTACTCACAGGCCTCCATCACAATCACGTTCCCGTGTCCGACGCGGTGCCCCGCGTTCAGAAGGGGCAGCGTACCCCCAATCATGACCGTCGGGTCCCTGTCGGCAGCCATCAGGATGTGCGTGCACATCGAGGTGGTCGTAGTTTTCCCGTGCGTTCCGGAAATGCAGACGGCATTGCTGTAGTCCCGGGAGATGGCGCCCCAGGCCTCGGTCCGCTCGAAAACAGGGATATTCAGCTCTCTGGCCCGGCGGATTTCGGGGTTTTCATCCCGTACGGCCGCCGTACGGACAACAAAATCGATGTCTGCAGGAATATTCTCGGCCCCTCCAGCGAGCGGACGTTGCCGCTCCGGTTCGAATCGGAGCCGCAGACATTGATGCCCATGCCGAGCAGCACCTCGGCCAGGGAAGACATGGAAACACCCCCGATGCCGATCAGATAGCCCTTTCGGCCGGGAGACATATAATTGGAAAAATCCGCCATTCTCTTACTCCGTAACAAAATGCTGTTGAGTTTCACACCTGCAGATGCTATACTTAGCAGTAAGCGTCTGATCACGGTGCCCTATCGCTCAAGCTTTCGTATTATAAACCAGTGCCGCGGTGATTGCAAGACTTTTTCTCGGGAGGCCTGAGATGAACAGCTGGGAAAGCTTAAAACAGGAATGTGCCGCCTGCCGGGCCTGCGGTCTCTGTGAGGGCAGGACCAATCTGGTCTTCGGTGTCGGCAATGAGCAGGCGGATCTGATGTTCATCGGCGAGGGCCCCGGAGAGCAGGAAGACCTGCAGGGTGTTCCCTTCGTGGGACCTGCCGGGAAGCTTCTGGACGCCATGCTCGAAATGATCGATCTGGACCGCAGCATCGTCTACATCGCCAACATCGTGAAATGCCGGCCGCCGCATAACCGCGACCCCCAGCCGCAGGAGATGCAGAGCTGCCGCCCCTGGCTGGAGCGGCAGATTGAGCTGGTCGACCCGAAGCTCATCGTCTGTCTCGGGCGCATCGCCGCCACCGCGCTGATCCGTGAGGACTTCCGCATCACAAAGGAGCACGGACAGTGGTTTGCTTACGGCCCGCGGCGGATTCTTGCCACCTTTCACCCCTCTGCCCTGCTCCGTGACCCGTCCCGCCGTCCGGAGGCATTTATGGATCTGCGGGAAATCCGAAAGGAGTACCGGGCACTGCCCGGGACAAACAGTTTATGAGTTCTCTGACCTTCAAACCCGTCAC
>CADAPN010000303.1 GCA_902789835.1 Oscillospiraceae bacterium | reverse complement strand
GCCGATGACCCGCACCGGTCCGAAGGCGGCGGTCTGGGAGGCGGAGCACACGCCGCTGCGGCGCTCGGGCCGGGGAGACGGCATCCGCGCGCCCCGCATGGCGGTGCCCAGCGCGCGGATAAAGTCCGGCGTGGTCCCGCAGCAGCCGCCAAGCATCTGAACCCCGTCCTCCGGAGCCGTTTCCAGCTCCGCGGCAAACTCCTCCGGCGTAATCCGGTATTCCCCCGTGGCGGGGTCCGGCAGGCCCGCATTCGGTTTCAGGATCAGCGGCTTGTCCGTCCAGCGGCGCAGCTCACGGATCATGGGCAGCAGCTCTTTCGGCCCGAGACTGCAGTTAAAGCCCATGGCATCCACACCGAGGCCGCTCAGAGTCAGCCCCATGGCCGAAACGGTCGTCCCGACAAAGGTCCGGCCGCCGGCCTCAAAGGTCATCGTGACCCAGACCGGCAGCGTCGAGTTCTCCTTGGCGGCGAGGACGGCGGCCTTGACCTCGTACAGGTCGCTCATGGTCTCGATCACGATGAGGTCCGCTCCCGCGTCCCGTCCGGCCTCCACGATCTCCCGGAAGATGTCATAGGCCTCTTCAAACTTCAGGGTTCCCAGCGGCTCCAGGATCTGTCCCAGCGGTCCGATATCCAGCGCGACCCGGACTTCTTCCGTCCCGGCGGCCGCTCTGGCGCAGCGGACACCGCCCTCTACCAGTTCCCGTACGGAACGTCCGATCCGCGCGGTCTTGAGGCGGTTGACCCCGAAGGTGTTGGTATAGAGGACTTTGCTCCCCGCTTCCACATAGCGCCGGTGGACCGCGGTCACTTTTTCCGGTTCCGTCACGTTCCAGAGCTCGGGGGCCTGGCCCATGGGCAGGCCCGCGGCCTGCAGCTGGGTACCCATGCCGCCGTCCAGGATGATCAGTTCAGTTGGCTCCACAATGGGTGCCCTCCTTTCGGAATCTGCAGGTTTCAAACAAGGTGCAGCTCGCGCAGCCCCGGTGCCGGTGCGGCTGCGGCCGGTCCGACACACCGATCAGCGCGGTCACGGACTTCTGCGGCAGCATCAGGCCGCTCTCTGAGAGGCTTACGCCGATCCGCCGCGTGATATCCAGAAGTTCAAAGAAATCCCTCTGCTGGGAAAACGGAAAGTCGCCGTAGCCGGGGCTGAAGCGGTCGGTCAGGTGCTTCGGCGCAAACTGCCCGACCAGGTACAGAGATTGTCGCACACGTTCTCGATGGCCGCGCTGGCCGCGGCGTCCAGAATCACCGCATCGCCCATGTTCCGGATCTGGCTTCGCCGGAGCAGAAGCTCCGCCTCGCTCCCCAGTGTCGCCGCCATCAGGATCACCCCGTCACAGTCCTTCAGCAGTTCGGGAATGTCCCTTCCCTGCGGCCGAAACAGCGTGCCGCCGAGGCTCCCGTCCGGCAGCAGTTCAAAATACCGCCAGACTGCATGAGGCCGGGCCGTGGTAAGGATCTGTTTTTCACAGCGGGCGATATCTTCTTCCAGCGCTTCCGGGATCCCGCTTCCGAGATAGCCCAGATACTGCAGGGTTTCCTTCCGGTTGATGCCGGTCAGTCTCGCTTCCATGTTCCGTCTCACCCCTCCGGCTCTCTCTGCGGCATACACCGTTTCTCTTTCCGCGCACATGGCGCGAATCTGCCTGATTATAGCACGGAGATTCCTCTTCTTTCAACTGTTGGTGCAGGTTTTTCTTTCCCACTGTGTCTATAGGTTTATTTTGTACCGGGTTTTCAGTTTCTTGTCAAGATCCTTACCCCTTTGTCTTGCTTTTCCGGGCCTGTTGTGGTAGACTCTGTCCGCTATGAATGAACGAAAACGTACAATTATCATGTGGACCGCCCGGATTCTGCCGCTCGTCGGCTTTGTCGTACTGGGGGGCTTTTTTCTCCTCTCCGGGCAGAAGCTCTCTGTCGACGACATTTTGAATTATACGCCGTCCGAGCCGATTCTGGCGGTGCTCTTTCTCTGGCTGGCTTTTGCGCTGAAGAGTCTGTCTCTTGTCTTTCCCGTCGTCGCCCTCTTTGCGGTCAGCGGGCAGCTTTTCCCTCTCCCCATTGCCCTCGCGGTCAATACCGTCGGCATCGCCATCACGATGACCTTGCCGTATCTTCTGGGCCGGGCTTCGGAACTGGATTTCTCCGAGAAGCTGATCGCAAAATACCCGAAACTCAAGGAAGTCCGGCAGCTCCGGGAGCAGAGCAGTTTCTTCCTCTCCTTTCTTGTCAGAGCCATTGGGGTTCTGGCCTGCGATGTGGTCAGCATGTACTTCGGCAGCACCAAGATGGACTATCTTCCCTATATCACCGGGGCGGTGCTGGGTTTCATGCCCGATCTCATCTGCACCACCATCCTCGGCCAGCAGATTGAGGAATACAATTCTCCCGGCTTCTGGATCACCCTGGCCATCAACATCCTCTGCTGCATCGGCGGCTATCTTCTCTACCGCTGGTACAAGAAGAAAAAGGGCATCGGCTGAACCTGGCCCCACATCTGGCATGTGCAATTATTAGAAAACTGGCCATTTTATTATGGTCAGTTTTCTGCTATCATAAGGCCAGAATTCAAGAAGGAAGTGATCTCTGTGGAACATAAAAAAATATTGACGCGCATCGACATTCCGGTCGGGACCGAGCGCACTGCCATTCACCTCGGCAACACCTTTGTCGTCATCGGCGCCCTGCTGCTGGGCGGCTGGGGCGGCTTTGCCGGCGCCATGGGCCTCACCATGGCCGACCTCACCAGCGGGTATATCACCAGTGCGCCGAAGACCTTTCTCCTGAAGCTCGCCATCGGGCTGATCACTACACTGGTCGCGCGCAGATTCTTTCACATTGAGAAGGAACCCGGCATCAAAGCCCAGACCAGGATTGCCCTTTGCGCATCCGCGGCTTCCCTCGGCTGCAACGTGGTCCTGGACCCGCTCTTTGGCTATTTCTATAAGGCCTACATCTTCGGCATTCCGCAGGACCTCTCGGCGGCCCTCTCGAAGATCGGCTCGGCCACCACGCTGGTCAACGCCGTCGCTTCTACCGTGATGGTCTTCCTGCTCTGGCCGGCACTCTACACCGCCCTCGCCAGATCCGGAAAGCTCCCCTGGGCTTCCGCCGACGAACACGACGACACCGTGAAGATCAGCTGACGCGGCTTCCTTTATAAAAACCCTCAGCCGCCTGTCTCAGCGCCGCCTTCGGCCGACAGCCGACGGTATGACAGGCGCAATATTCTTATCATAAAACCCCTTGATGTGCAACACACGTCAGGGGGCTTTGCTATAACCTCAAGTTATAGCAGATTTCACTTTTGGCATTGTACAAACAAAAAATGATCCTGTATACTGGTCTCACAAAAGGAAAGCAACGATTTACACCATTCACAGGAGGAATTCATCATGGCAGAAGCCGGAAAAATCATGCAGACCGGGTTTCTCCATATGATGGACAGTTATCGCAGGCTTCTTGACAAGGCCCTGTCCTGCCAGTACGGAAAGGTGCGCCTCACCATCGGCTATCACGGCTTCATCAACTGGGCCGGACTTCACAGCTTCATCGCGGAGTTCAACCGGCGCCATCCGGAAATCGAAGTCTCCATTCTGCAGCAGCAGATGAAGGAACTTGCTGATTATCTGGAGCTGGGCACGCTGGATGTTGCTTTCGTGGAGACCTCCGAACTTCGTGACCGGAACGAACTGTCCTCCCTGGCCCTGTTCCAGGAGAAGACCTGCTTTGCCGTTCCGCTCTCTCACCCTCTCGCAGACAGGGAGCGCGTGATCATCGACGATCTCCGGCACGAAACCATCGTGATGAACAACCGCCCGTCCGTCTGCATGAACGAGCTGATCAGCAATCTGATCCGTTCCGGTATCCGGCCGGATCAGTTTCATTTTGTTGATCAGCCGGATGTGGCGCTGGCGCTCTGGGTAGCCGGTATGGGTCTGACCTCTCTGCCGATCTCCTTCCGCCAGGACGGCATCCCGCTCCGCTATGTGGAGTATGACACGCCGGTCTGCCGCATGTCCTACTCCCTGGGGAGAGGTCAGCCGGACAGACTGGCCCTATGCCGGAAGTTAAAGCTTGCTAAACCATGACAAAAAAGACGTAACCATTTTTCTCTTTTTTGTCTCCTGGTTTTTATCGACTTTCCACTCCATCTGGTGTATAATCACGACCGTTGTGTACAAGATACGGGAAACCAGAACGAAACTGTGGAGGGATCGAGATGGATGCAGTGGAATTGTGGCTGGAGAGAAGAAAGAGTTCGCCGAAGCCGGACGATGATTTCCTGATCAGGCTGGAGGAATTGCATATTCCTGTTCAGCACACAGCGCCCGCCCCTCAGCCGCTCAGGGCATGAGGCAAACGGGAAAACGCATATCACCATATCAGGGAGAATGAAATTTATATGATCACATGCAAGCTTTGTAATACAAGACTGGAAAAGAAGAATCTGAGAAGAGACGGCTCCATGCTCTGCCCCGTCTGCGG
>CADAPN010000302.1 GCA_902789835.1 Oscillospiraceae bacterium | reverse complement strand
AACATCTCCGTAACGTACGACGGTTACAAGAGTTACGATGAGATGATCGCTGCCATCATCGCAGGCAGGATTGACGTGGCATTTCCCGTTGGCGGCGGGCTGTATTACTCGGAAGAAAATGGAATCTACCTGTCAAATCCGGTCTCTTCATCAACGGCTGCATTGGTCTACAAAGGGGATTTCACTGAAAAAACTACCGAACACTTTGCCGTGAATCAAAACAACCGCATGCAGTTTTACTTTGTCCGGACAAATTATCCGAAAGCCAAAATCACGTTCTATCCGTCAAGCGAGGATTGCCTTTCCGCAGTGCTTGCCGGTAAAGCAGGATGTGTTACGTTGGTGCCGGTAAAGCAGGATGTGTTACGTTGGACGGTCTGCGGGCGAACGACATCCTGCGGAACCGGCAGTATGAAGGTCTGTTCCTTCGCCAGTCGAGCTATAACGATGCCCATTGCTTCGGCGTAGAGATTGGCAACGAAGGGCTGTTGAAGCTGCTGAACCGCGGCGTCAATGTGCTGGGCAAAGATTATGCGCAGAATATTTCGTTCCGATATACCGGAGGACTGTATTCTCCTTGTTTTTCTGCTTTTCCGGGATATAAGACGTTCCAAAGAAGAAATCAAAGAAAAGGAAGCGGCCCGTCTCGCACTTGAGGGGAAAAACCATGAACTTGCAGAAAGCCAGAAGGCGCTATCGGAAGCATTGGTTGTAGCGGAGCATGCGAATCGTGCCAAGACCGTTTTCCTCAACAACATGTCTCATGATATCCGCACGCCCATGAATGCCATCGTAGGCTTTACGGCATTGGCCGCGTCCCATATTGATAATAAAGAACAGGTACAGGATTATCTTGGAAAAATCTCTGTATCCAGCCAGCATCTCCTGTCGCTGATCAACGATGTGCTGGATATGAGCCGTATCGAAAGCGGAAAGGTTACCATTGAGGAAGCGGATGTGCATCTGCCTGATGTGATCCATGACCTGCGGACGATCATTCAGTCCAATATAACATCAAAGCAGCTGGACCTGTTCATTGATACACAGGACGTAACCCATGAGGATATTATCACTGATAAGCTCCGCCTGAATCAGGTGCTGCTGAACATTCTGTCCAACGCAATCAAGTTCACGCCTGCAGGCGGTACGATCAGCTTCCGGGTTATCGAGAAGCCGTCCCCTGCCGCAAATCTTGCCAACTTTGAATTCCGGATCAAAGATAACGGTATTGGTATGAGTGAAGAATTTCAGAAGACGATCTTTGAAGCATTCACTCGTGAAAAAACCAGCACTGTCAGCGGAATCCAGGGAACCGGGCTGGGCATGGCCATCACCAAAAGCATTGTCGATATGATGGGCGGTGTGGTGACCGTTCATTCCGAAGAAGGCAAAGGGAGCGAATTCATTGTGAATCTGCCCTGTAAAATCAGCGGCGTTTCCGCCAAGTTTGAACCGTTGCCCGAACTGAATGGTCTTCGCGCGCTTGTGGCAGATGACGATACTAACACGTGTCTTTCTGTTTGTTCCATGCTGCGGGAAATCGGCATGAGGCCCGACTGGACGAACTACGGGAAAGAAGCCGTGGTCCGCGCAAAGGAAGCCATGGATCAGGCGGATGAGTTCCGCGTCTATATTATCGACTGGCTCATGCCGGATCTGAACGGCATAGAAACGGTGCGAAGAATTCGCAGGGTGATTGGCGACAGCGCACCCATAATCATCCTGACGGCATACGACTGGGCGGATATTGAAGAAGAGGCAAGAGAGGCCGGAGTGACAGCGTTCTGCTCTAAGCCGCTGTTTATGTCTGAATTACGAAGTGTGCTTGCAAAACCGTTTATGACCACCCAGGAGCAACCGGAACAAAAACAGCGGGAAGCCGTGTCCGATTTCTCCGGGAAACGCGTACTGGTGGCAGAAGACAATGAATTAAACCAGATGATCGCGGAGGCTATCCTGACCGAAAACGGTTTCCATGTTGAAATCGTCGGCGATGGGGCGGAGGCAGTACAAAAAGTGAAAGCCGCGCCGGCGGGATACTACGATGTTATCTTGATGGATATCCAGATGCCAAATATGGACGGTTATGAAGCATCCAAGCAGATCCGTGCGCTGGAGGATAAGCAAAAAGCCGCGGTTCCGATCGTTGCCGTCACGGCGAATGCATTCGAGGAAGACCGGAAGAATGCG
>CADAPN010000301.1 GCA_902789835.1 Oscillospiraceae bacterium | reverse complement strand
CATGACCTGTCTCAAGGCCGTGGAAGCCGGCTGCGATGTTCTCGACACGGCCATTTCCCCGTTCTCCGGCGGCACCAGCCAGCCCGCCACCGAGACCCTGGCCTATGCCCTGCGCGAGTTCGGTTATGAGGTCGACCTCGACGATGACAAGCTCCTCAAGATGTCCAACTACTTCAAGCCCATCCGTGCCGAGTTCCTGGAGAAGGGCACGCTGAATCCGATCTCCATGGCCACCGACACCCAGTGCCTGACCTACCAGATTCCCGGCGGCATGCTCTCCAATCTGCTCAGCCAGCTGAAGACCCTCAACGCTCTCGACAAGTTCGACGAAGCCCTTCTGGAGACCCCGCGGGTCCGCAAGGACATGGGCTATCCCCCGCTGGTCACCCCGACGAGCCAGCTGGTCGGCACCCAGGCCGTGCAGAATGTTCTGGCCGGTGAGCGCTATAAGAACGTCGGCGCCGAGATCAAGGCCTACTGCCGCGGCGAGTACGGCAGAACCCCGGCTCCCATCGATCCCGAAATCCGCCTTCCCACCGATGTCTATGAGAAGGCCGCTGAAAAGCTCGGCGATACCGCCCGCTGTGAAGAGGATGTTCTGAGCTATATCGCCTTCCCGCAGGTTGCCGAGAAGTTCTTCCAGCAGCGCAAGGAACGGGAAGAGAATGTTGTCAAGTACAGCATTCATACTGTGGAGGAATAAACCATGACGTTTGTAGACGCCTGCCTGTACTCGGTAACGGGTCTGCTGGTGGTGTTCTTCGCGCTGATCCTGCTGATGGCCATCATCAAGATCATGACCGCCGTCGGCGATTCAGCCGAGAAAAAGGCCGCTTTGGCCACCGCCGCTGCCGCACCTGCCGCCGCGGCGGCTCCTGCCGCAGAACCGGCGAAGGCTGAAAAGCCGGGTCCGAAGTACACCCGTGAACTGAAGCTCTGGGACACCGATCCGAGAGATGCCGCGATGATCATGGCGATCGTCGCCGAAACCACACAGATTCCTCTCAAGGAACTGCAATTTCTCTCTATTAAAGAAATCAAGGGGGACAACCAGGAATGAAATATAAGATCACACTGAAGGGCAAGACCTACGAAGTTCTTGTCGAGCAGGGCGAAGCCATCCTCGAAGACGAATACGACTACGTTCCCCCTGTGGCGCCCGTGGCCGCAGCTCCCGTCGCTGCTCCCGCTGCCGCCCCGGCCGCAGCGCCTGCTGCCCCCGCCGGCGGCCAGGTTGCAGCCGGCACCCGTGTCGACTCCCCGCTGCCCGGCAACGTCCTGGACGTCAAGGTTTCCGTCGGTCAGGCCGTCAAGGCCGGCCAGGTTCTCGTCATCATCGAGGCCATGAAGATGGAGAACGAGGTCGCCGCTCCCTGCGACGGCGTTGTGAAGCAGATTGTCGCCAATAAGGGCGCAGTTGTGGCCACCGGCGATGCGCTGCTCGTAATCTGAGGAAGGGCCTATGAGTATACTGGAAACGCTTGGCCGTCTCGGCCAGACCTCCGGCTTCTACATGCTGTTCGGCGACTGGCGTCAGATCCTGATGATCGCGATTGCCTGTGTGCTGCTGTATCTGGGGCTGGTGAAGAAGTTTGAGCCGCTGCTGCTGATCGGTATCGCCTTCGGCATGCTGCTCACCAACCTCCCGGGCTCCGAGATGTATCATCCCGAGCTCTGGGACAAATACATTGAAGGAACCATCCGCCTGACCGACATCGTCCATGACGGCGGCCTGCTGGATATCCTCTACATCGGAGTCAAGTCCGGTCTGTATCCGTCCCTGATCTTCATGGGCGTGGGTGCCATGACCGACTTCGGCCCGCTGCTTGCCAACCCGAAGAGCCTGCTGCTCGGTGCCGCGGCACAGTTCGGCATCTTCGCCGCCTTCCTGATGGCCATCGGCATTTTCGGCTTCGCGCCGAACGTGGCCGCCTCCATCGGCATCATCGGCGGCGCCGACGGCCCGACGGCCATCTGGCTGACGAGCAAGCTGGCACCGGACTATCTGGCTCCGATTGCGATTGCGGCGTATTCGTACATGGCGCTGATCCCGCTGATCCAGCCGCCGGTGATGCGCCTGCTCACCACGAAGGAAGAGCGCGAGATCAAGATGGAGCAGCTCCGTCCGGTCTCGAAGACCCAGAAGGTCCTCTTCCCGATCATCGTGACGATCTTTGTCTGCCTGCTGCT
>CADAPN010000300.1 GCA_902789835.1 Oscillospiraceae bacterium | reverse complement strand
CATGTCTTCCCCGAGCGCGACGAACTTCTCTTCCTCAATGGCCTGGATGCCCGGGGCAGCCAGATCGGTGACGGCGTTCTTCACATTGGCGACATTGAAAGAGATATAGTTCTGTGCGGTCATCAGGTGATTGGTAGTGCCCCAGTTGCCGAGGCCGCAGATGTAGACAGAGGGCTTTTCTTCCTCCGGAATATCCGCCGTGCGGCCGCTGATCTCCGCGCGCTCGGCCTCAATGAAGCCGATGAGCTGTTCGGCCTTTTCCTCGTTCCGGAAGATGGTGCCGAGCAAGCGCATGGTACCGAAAAAGCTCTCATCGAAGACGCCGCCGGGGCCGGCTTTCAGCGTGATGACGGGAACGCCCAGCTGCTCCTGGAGGGCATTTTCCTTCTCGACATCTTCATACTCAGAGATCACAATGTCAGGATTGCAGGCGAGGATCTTCTCCGCTTCGGCTGTCTGTGCCTGCGGCCCGCCGACACCGCAGGAAGGAAGAGCGGTGAAGGCCTCTCCGTAAGCAAGCATGTAGGGGCGCGCGACGGAGTCAAACATTTTGGGGCGCTCGGCCAGGGAGGTGTTGTCGATATCCTCGACGCCGCACAGCAGGCTCACATCACCGATATAGCTGTACATGCGCAGTGCGCCCGCGCCGATGCAGACGACGCGCTGGTAGCTGCCCGGAACAACCGCTACTTCGCGGCCGATCATGTCCGTGACGGTAATCTCGTCCTCAGCGAAGGCTGTTCCGCCGAATGCGAACAGACTGAGCACCAGGCCAAGCGTCAGAAGGACGGAAATGAGTTTACGCAGTTTCATGTTCTTTTACCTCCGTGAATCACAAATTTTTTCCCTTCAATTTCCACGATGCGGACCTCCGCATCAAAGGTTTCCCGAATAACATCCTCTGTCACGATCTCCGGTCCTCCCGCGTGCCGGATTCGGCCGTCCTTCATAAAGAAGAAACGATCCCCCAGATCGAGCGCCTGATTCAGATCGTGCAGAGAGGTCAGAATGGCGATACCCCTCTCTGCGGCAGCACGGCGGGCTTCGTCGATGATCAGCTGCTCATTTGCCAGATCCAGGTTTCCGGTCGGCTCGTCAAAAATGAGCAAACGCGGTTCCTGGGCCAGGGCACGGGCGATGGCGATCTTTTGCCGCTCTCCGCCGGAGAGCTGCTCCACATTGCGCGCGGCATAGTCTTCCAGTTTCATATCCCGAAGGATCGCCTCCACCGTGGCGCAGTCGCCGCTCCCGGCTTTGTATCCGAAGTAGGACACGCGGCCCATCAGCACCGTGTCATAGACACTCAAGGCACCGAAGTGAATGCTCTGCGGCACATAGGCGATCCGGCGGGCCCGCTCCCGGCGGTTCATCCTTTGAAGATCCACACCGTCAAAGCGGAGGCTTCCGCTCTCCGGCGTCTGGATGCCGAGGATGTTTTTGAACAGAGTCGTCTTGCCTGAACCGTTCCGGCCCAGCAGGATGCCGATCTCCCCGGCCCGAAGCGTCAGATTGACCCCGTCGGGCCGCGGCGGGAATAGCGAAAACGAAGATCCCGAATCTCCAGCATCAGTTGTGCTCCCCCTTCCCGGAAAAGATAATGGCAAGGAAGAAAGGCGCGCCCAGCAGGGAGGTGATCGCGCCTACCGGGAGGGCAGAGCCATTGCCGAGGCTGCGGGAGAGCGTGTCGGCCAGCAGCAGAAGCAGGCTCCCGCTCAATACCGAGGCCGGAACGGAAACACGGTGATCCTGCCCGAGAAGCTTCTTTGTTACATGCGGGCAGATAATGCCGACAAAGCCGATGATGCCGAGGAAGGAGACACAGACCGCCGTAATGACCGAAGCCAGAAGCATGGACACAAAGCGAAGACGATCCACCGCCACGCCCATGCTTTTTGCAGCCGCGTCCCCGCTGAGCAGGGCGTTAAACTGCCAGCTCATCACCATGAAAAACACGGTGCAGACCAGTACCACGGCCGCCATGATGCAGTCCGTGCGATAGGTGGCGCGGCCGAGGTCGCCGAAGGTCCAGATCACGGCGGCAGAGAGGCCGACGTCGGTGGCATAGAACTGCAGAATGGTGGTGGCCGCTGTCCAGACAGAGCCGAGGGCAATACCGGCCAGCACCACCACACCCGGCTGAAAGGCCCGCAGACGGCAGAGGCCGAGGATCAGCAGAATGGAAACCGTGGAGAAGAGAAACGCCATCAGCGAGGTGGCGTAGGGATTGGCACCCACGGTGTAGCTCGACAGGTGGTTCCCCGTATCCAGAAATCCGCCTGCGAAGGCAATGATGGAGAGATTTGCGCCGAACACGGCAGCGTTGGAAACACCCAGCGTGGAAGGGGAGGCCATCGGGTTGTTCAGATCGGTCTGCATGATGAGACCGGATACGGACAGCCCCGCTCCGGCAATGATTGCCGCCAGAACACGCGGGATCCGGATGTTCCAGATGATGCGCACCTGTGCCGGACTGCCTTTCTTTACGAGCGCCGAAAAGCATTCCGCTATGGTCATATGAGAAGAACCGACAAACAGGCATACAAAGGAAAGTATCAGCACTGCCGCGGCGAGCAGAACAAGCGCCGTCCGGTTTCGTCTTCTGTTTTTGATCAGATCAGATTGTACCCTCATATGCGTATCATATCCTCTCGGACGGAGCTTCACAAGCCCCCCGGGGGGATATTTTCCTGAAGAAAGCGGTTCCGAATAAACAGGAGTCCCCCGTGTGACCGGCACGGGGGACTGCAGGAGAGATCTTGGATTGCCGTACGCACAGAGAGGTGGACTGTGCATTGGATTGAGGGGGATCCGGGCAATCGATAAACATCTGATCTGTACACAGCATATCAGAAACCTGCGTCCGGCGGAAGCCCCCCAGGGGGATCCTTTTTTGCTTTAACGTTTCGGGCCGGCATCCCCCCGAAGGGGTTTATTCAGACATTTCGACGAATTTTTATTCGAAAACTACACAATAATACGCTTGTCAGCGCAAAGGAAACAGGAAAACCGGGCCCCTGAGGGAGATCCGGAAATCAAATTTTCGTCACTTTGTTCAGAAAACCCGGGTGGGGGGATGGCGTCAAGTGATCTTTATAACCCCCCTCCCGGGTTGCGGGCGATCACAGGCAGGATTAAAATACATCCAATCTGGAAAAGCGGGAATGAGCGCAGATGGACAATGACAAAAAACCGGCTCAGTACGACACGCATTATATTGCCAACCG
>CADAPN010000299.1 GCA_902789835.1 Oscillospiraceae bacterium | reverse complement strand
CATGATGAAGAGGTTATCCTCCGCGACCCGGTTCCCGGCGCAGGCAAAGGCGATGCGGTGATCCAGGCAGGTTTCACCGAAGACACATTCGCCGAATTCGGAAAGATCATCCTCGGCGATGAGCCTGCGGAAGTCGTCGTTAAAGGTGCTTTGGATCAACCGGTCGAAATTCTCATCCGAGAAGGAATCCAGGAAGATTTCGCGGCTGGAGATGGGGAAGCTTTGGCCGTTTACAAAAATCTGAACCGGAAAAGCGATCCGGTCCGCCAAAGCTTCCCAGTCGCCTTCGGTGATGGCCTTCTGAACGGCGGCGGCAAATACGGTCTGGGGAAAGCCGGCCTGATAGTGATGGGAGGGCTCACCGGCGAAGGGATTCACCAGATCTTCGAGCGAGCCGGTATAGACCGCTTCTTCCTCCGGTTGAAATTCGTATGGCATCAGCTCACCTTCCGCGCTGATGTCGAATTCCCCGTTTATACCGAGAACCGGCGCGTCGTTCCAGGTGATATCCCCGCACTGGGTAAAGCGGAGCGCGGGGCTCGGCACGTCATGGATGCGGCAGTCGCCAAAGCGGATGCCGTCGGTCTGGAAGAACATGCCCGCACCCTGAGAGCATTCATAGATCTCGGTCCGGAGAACGTCAAGGGAGGTGCAGGAGTGGGTCTGGAGACCGAGAATGCCGCAGCCGTAGAGGCGCATGCCGTCGACCGTGATGCCGCTGCAGTTCTCGAGGTTCAGGACCCCGCCGGAGCAGGAGCCCGGTTCCTTCGTATGGCCGGCGGTAAAGCCGAGGAGAGAGACATTTTCGCAGTCCCGGAAGTTCAGAACGTTGGCATAGCGGGGGATGGCCGCAAGGGTGACGGCGGCGGGATCAGTGGAAGCGCTCCGGATGGTGAGACCGGAGAGGTCGTGGATCACAAGCTCCGGCCCGTCATAGCTTGCCGCCCAATAGTAGTATTCGCCGCCGATGCTGCCGTAAGTGGAGGCGGTGGACAGATCGAAAAGCTCCGCGTTCAGCACAATCGTCCGATCCGGTCCGAGGGCGCTTAATAATTCGTCGACGCTTGTGACTTCTACCGAGGCTCCGGCCGCAAGATCCATGGCCGGATCAGGCTGAAGCGGAGTGACGGCAGAGACGGGCTCCAGATCCTGCCAGGTCATGGAGGCAAGGGCATCGCTGTCCAGAAGATTGCCGGCCGTGTCATTGGCATAGACCCCATTTCCGTAGAGCCAGCCGCTGCGCAGTTCGTTGTCCCGGAAGCTGCAGCCGTCTATTGTGACGCCGTATTCCTCCAGGGCAAAGCCGCAGGTGACGATGGCGTTGTTTTCCACCTCATTGGAGAGGAAAAAGGCGTTCTGGGTGTAGTTGGAATGGAGCAGATACTGCACGTTGTTGTCGTGAATCCGATTCCGGCGGATCACGGCGCCGTCAGAGTAAGCGAGGTCAAAGAGATTCATGGCGCCGCCCTGACCGGCACGGGTGCCGTGATGATGGACTTCGCAGTCCTCCATCCGGACATTCCGGCAGGAGCGGACCTCCAGCGCCCCATAGCTGCATTCATAAACATCGCAGGCCGTCACGGTCAGACTGTTGCAGTCTTTGGCCTGAACACCGATGGTGCCGCAGCCGTAGAGGCCGCATTCGTTCACGGTCATGCCGATGGTGCCGCAGCCGTAGAGGCCGCATTCGTTCACGGTCATGTCGCTGCAGAGGTCAAAAGACAGGACCCCGCCGGCACAGAAACCCGGCTCGGTGGTGTGGCCCGCCGTAAGCTGTTCCAGCGTGACGCCCCGGCAGGAGGAGAGCTTCAGCACATTGGCGTAGCGGGGGACGGCGGCGATGGTGGTCTGCGTCATGCCGGAGCCCCGGATGGTGAGGTTTTCAAGGCGCCGCAGCTCCAGTTCGGCTGCGGTACCGCCGTCCTCGGAATAGACGCCGGTCCATCCGTAATAGGGGCTTTGGGATTCCCCGGCGTAGTTCGACGCAGAAGAGAGGTCATAGATGCCGGGCGCCAGTTCAATGACGGTGTCGGAGGCGAGAGCGGCGAGAAACTCATCCACCGTGGAAACCCGGACGATATGTTGGTCATCGGTGGAGATTTCGGCGTTTCCAGCGGACGCGGGACCGGCCGCCAGACTGCAGCCAAACAGGACGATCAGGGCGAGCACGGCGGCAAGGCTTCGGACTCGGCTTTTCTTATAATGCATGATCTGTTCCAGTCTTTCTTTCAGATTCTTTTTCTCCGTAGAGAAGGTGGTGGCGACCACGCCGGTGGGAAGGGCGGAACTGGCCGCCATGTTCAGAAGGGTGTTGCCGTAGGCCTGCTTTTCACTGCGGGACATGGAGCGCAGAAGCATCTCATCGCAGCTGAGCTCGCAGGCGCGGTTAATCTCCCGTCTTGCGATCCAGGACAGGGGATTGAACCAATGCAGGGAGAGCACGGCGACCGAAACCCACTTGTACAGGGTGTCCTTCCTGCGGTAATGCATCAGCTCGTGACGGAGAATGTTTGTGAGCAGTTCATCATCATAACTGCGCGCCGGCAGGACGATCCGCGGATGGATCACGCCGTACATCAGAGGCGTTTTCAGAGCGCTGCAGAGATACAGGGCAGGCTTCCGGCCGGGGAGAGAGCGATAGACCCCGCGGACGAAGGCAGCCGGGATCTGGAGTCTGGGACGGAGCCTACGGGTAAAGCGCAGATAGGAAAGGACCGTTCCCCCGAAGCAGAGAAGCGCACCGAGGCCCCAGAGGGAAAGCCAGAGAGCAGGCGAGTTCCATCGAAAACTGCGGGACACAGCAAAAAAGGGCGAGGGAGAAGAGTTTACCACCGGAGAGGGACTTTCCGATTCGGAGACCGGCAAGGCGGCTGAGTCCTCCGGGGAAGCGGGGGAAAGCGTAAATTCGACCTGTGAATCCGGAGCGCTCGCTTCGGAGAAAAAGTGCTGAGAAAAGGGGACAGCCGAAGAAGCCGGCTCCGCTTCCGCCCCCGGCACGGGGACAAAACCGGGCAGCGGCAGCACAAAGCGCAGCAGCACCAGGAGCCAGGCATAGTAA
>CADAPN010000298.1 GCA_902789835.1 Oscillospiraceae bacterium | reverse complement strand
TATCGTCTTGGCGTCCATCACCTACAACATGGGCATCTTCACCCCGATGAAGAACTTCCTGCTGGACCTCGAGGCGCACAATCTGCAGAACCGCTGCTTCGCCCTCGTGGAGAACGGCAGCTGGTCCCCGGCGGCCGGCAAGCTGATGAAGGAAATCATCGACCGGCTGCACGGCTGCAGCGTGGTTGGGGAGACGGTTACCATCATGTCCAGTCCCGACAGCGGTGATGCCGACGCGCTGAAAGCGTTGGCCGATGCGGTAACGGATTCGGTTCAGAACGGCGGGGAACCGGAAGCGGAGCCCGAGACCTCGGAGACCAAAAAATGGGTCTGCAAGATCTGCGGCTATGTCTATGAGGGAGACGAGGTTCCCGAAGACTACACCTGCCCGATCTGCGGCGCGGGAAAGAGCGCTTTTGAAGAGGCCTGACGGAAAACAGAGAAGAATCGAAAAGGAACTCTCCGGTTTTGACGCTGAGGGAGTTCCTTTTTCGGGTTCAGCGGTCTGCCCGGAACCAAACCGCACAATAACCTGCGTTGATTGTATTTTTCTGCATAAAGAGTGAAAAAACCATCGTGAAAAGATAGACAGCCGTCAAGAAATCGTATATAATAAACATAAAATCTGATAAGGGGGTTATTTTGTTATGGAAGCACTTGCAAATCTCTGCACAACAGTGGTCGGAAAAGTATTAAAAGTATTGCTGGCGATTGTTGTATGGTTTGTCGGAAAGTTTATTGTGAGTAAGATTATGGGACTGGTCGGGAAGATCAAAGTCCTTGAAAAGGTTGAGCCGAACACGCGCACCTTTGTCCTCAGCGCTTTAAAGTGGCTCCTCTATGTCATCCTTGTCGTCTCCATTGTCGCGATTCTGGGTGTCCCGATGGCGTCGGTGATCACGGTCCTCGGCACGGCAGGCGCCGCGATTGCCCTCTCGCTTCAGGGCTCGCTCTCAAACCTCGCCGGCGGCATCATGCTCGTGATCTTCCGTCCCTTTAAAGTGGGTGATTTTGTGGAGGCCTCCGGCGTTACCGGCACGGTAAAGGAAATCACGCTCTTCTATACGGTCCTGAACACCGTGGATAACTGCAGAATCAATGTCCCCAACGGCGCACTGATGAACGCCAACATCGTGGACTATTCCGCAGAGGCAACCCGCCGCGTCGATCTCAGCTTTGCTTCGGCCAAGAGCGAGGATCCGAAGAAGATCCAGAGCCTCATGCTGGACGTGATGGAGCAGAACGAAAAAGTGCTCAAGGATCCGGCTCCTTTTGCGCGGCTCTCCGGCGGCACGAACGAGGCCATGCAGTTTACGGCCCGCGCGTGGTGCAAGACGGAGGACTACTGGGACGTCTACTTTGACCTGACCCAGGCCATTACGGAAAAACTCGGGGAAAACGGCGTCCAGGCTCCCGCGGTGCGCGTGATCAGCGAAAAATAAAGCTGACCCGTCCGGCCCCAGTGCTCTCCGGCATGGGAAGCCGCCGCGTCGACACAGTTAGAATCATAAAACGGCAAAATGCATAAGAAATTTGTAGTTTCTTGTGCATTTTGCCGATTTTTATGTCAAGATCTGTTTTTTTATCACTTTTTTCATTATAATGTCAAACACAGAAAAGCGACTCGCTTTTTATTGCAATTCGCTTTCCAAAACAACACGGGAGGATTGCCCCAATGAAGCTGATGAAAACCGAGGACGCGGTCGGACAGGTTCTGTGCCATGATATCACCCAGATCATCCGCGGTGTGACGAAGGACGCGGTGTTCCGCAAGGGCCATGTGATCCGGCCGGAGGATGTGCCGGTGCTGCTGAGCGTGGGCAAGGACACGGTCTATATCTGGGAAAATGACGAAACCATGCTCCATGAAAACGACGCGGCCTATATCCTGCGGGATATCTGCATGAACGCGAACATGACGGCGACGGAACCGAAGGAAGGCAAGATTGAACTGATCGCCGATACGGACGGCCTGTTCCTCGTCGACCTCGAGCGCCTGCGGGCGGTGAACGCCCTGGGGGACATGATGATTGCGACGCGGGCCTCCGGCTTCATGGTGAAAAAGGGCGACAAGCTCTGCGGCACCCGGGTGATCCCCTTGGTGATCAAGAAGGAGCGCATGGAAGCGGCGAAGCAGGTAGCGGGCGGAGAGCCCATCATGCAGCTGGTCCCGGTGAAGCCGAAAAAGTACGGCCTGGTCACCACCGGAAACGAAGTCTTCTACGGACGCATCGAAGACACCTTCACGCCGGTCATCCAGGCGAAGATGGCGGAGTTCGGCTGCGAGATGCAGGAGCATGTGGTGCCCCGGACGACAAGACCCCCCTTGCCATCAAGAACACGGGCGCGAACATCGTCTCCTACGGCGCACCGGTGCTGCCGGGGGCCATGTTCCTGCTGGCCTATACGGACGACGGCCGCCCGGTCTGCGGTCTGCCTGGCTGCGTCATGTATGCCAAACGGACGATTTTTGACCTGGTGCTGCCGTATCTGGTCACCGATACGCCGGTCACGAAGGAACATCTGGCGGGCCTGGGCCACGGCGGCCTCTGCCTCAACTGCAAGGTCTGCCACTTCCCGAACTGCGGCTTCGGAAAGGGCGTATAAAGAAGCGACTTCTGAACCAAATTCACTTCCCGGTCACATGCCGATAATCCGGCGGGTTGGACATTCTCAGCATACAGGAACGATGAAATACCCGTAAAATTCATCCTGTCACACACCGCCACCGGCGGTGTGCTGGACAAGCCCCGCGTATATGAACGGTGAAACACCCGTTTATATAAATAAAGTCCCTGAAACATGGGAAGAAGGAGAAACAAAATGAAAAAAGCACTTTCCCTGCTGCTGGCGCTGACGATGCTGTTCGCGCTGGCCGTACCGAGT
>CADAPN010000297.1 GCA_902789835.1 Oscillospiraceae bacterium | reverse complement strand
GTCGCTTTGCTCTTGCAGACGGCTGCCGCCAGCTCTTCCAGGGTCATATTTTTCCCCGTTCTGAAATAACGGATCTTCTTTCCTGTCTCAATACTCCGTTCTGACATTTCCTGCCTCCGTATCCGATTCCTGAAAATAGATTTTTTTACGTTTTTTCGCTGATAAAAACAATTATACTTCAAAAATCAGCGAATGTCATCCTGTTTTCTCGTGTGACGAAACTTTTTTTGCCTGACGGTTTCTTTTCGCAAAACCCGCCCTGCTTTGACCCCGAAAAGAATTCCCAATATAATACAGCCATAAGAGATGTGCTGCGCGGCCTGATCTGTATCCCCCTTTCAATCAAAGTAAACAAAACGGAGGAAACAAAGAATAACGAAAACATCAAAAAGATGGGGCTGTGGAATATTGTCGGCCTGGGCGTTGGCGGCGCTGTCGGCTCCGGTATCTTTGTCACACTTGGCTCGGCGATCGAGAGAACAGGGCGTTCCATTCTTCCGATCACCATCATCTGCGTCTTTTACATGCTGCTCGCGTACTGGTACAACCTCGGCATGTCCGGTATCTTCGTCATAAACGGCGGCGATTACAGCATGAAGGGCATGCTGCTTCCGCCCCTGCTCACCGGATACGGCGGGTGGACAAATGTTATCTGGGCGTTCGGTTTTACCGGCTATTCGCTTGCGCTTACCAGCTATCTTGGCAATCTGTTCCCGGTCGTCAATGAACACAGTACGCTGATCAGCGCGGTTGTCCTCACGCTGTTCTTCCTGCTTTCGATCCGGGGTAACCGAATTGTAACGCTCTTTCAGAATGTGGCGACCGGCCTTCTGGTCATTGCCCTCATCCTGTTTGTCGTCATGGGTATTCCCAGGGTGAACGCGGCGGATTTCTTCAATGCGACCTTTGACGGAGGCTTCTTCCACGGAGGCTTCGGCGGCATGATCAGCGCCATCGCCATCATGGGATGGGCCTGTCAGGGAACCACCATGGGACCGGTCGGAGTGGTGCCGATCACAAAGAATCCCAAGCGCACGATCCCGATGGGGATTCTGGTGACCTGCGTCGTTGTATCGATCGTTTACGGCCTGATGTCTTATGTCGCCTCCGGGGTTCTCCCGTACGATCAGATCGCGGGCGAAAACCTGAGTGTTACCGCACAGGCCATCATGCCCCACGGACTGTTCGCCTTCTTCGTAATCGGCGGCGGCATCTGCGCCATCATCTCCTCGTTCCTGGCTGTACTTGCGATGATCCGCGAGCCGCTCTCGCACATGGCGGATGATGGATGGTTTCCCTCCGTTTTCCGGAAAAAGAGCAGCGACGGCTACCCTTATTTCTGCTTCCTGCTCACATATATCGTAGCGCTTGTTCCGATTCTCACAGGCATGAGCGTCGGCAATGCGATCAGCATGCTGATGATTCCTACGATGCTGATCAACTGCTATCTGAATGTCGCCTGCATGACGATCCCGAAGAGATATCCGGAACAGTTTGCCAAGCGCTCCATCAAGATTCCTGTGTGGCTGTTCAATACCTGCAGCGTTCTCGGCGGATTCTGCGCAGCCGTTGTGGCGATCACACTGTTTAAGGATCTTACCGTAAAGGACGCGATCGTTGCCGCGGCCGTCATCATCATCCCGCTGGTTTTCTCCGGCATCGCCCTGAAGACCGGTTCCGTGAGCAAGGAAGATCTTCACGAGAAGCGGCAGAAAATCGTAGATGCGGCACTGAAAGCAGAGGACTATGTATAACTTTGATGAGATTATCGACCGCACCCATACCAATGCACTGAACACCGACGGTTTCCGCGGCTATATTTTCCACGCCGGTCCCGAGAAGAAATTCCCCTATGCGGATGACGAATTCGTCCGTATGTGGGTGGCAGATATGGAGTTTGCTGTTGCTCCCGAGATCTGCGACGCGTTAAAAGACCGGATCGACCGGAGGATCTTCGGCTACACCGGCGTTTATGATGACGATTACTATCAGTCCTTCGCCAAATGGTGCCGGGATCACTATGACTGGGATGTTCCCAAGGATGAGCTCACCTTCTCCCCGGGCATCATCCCCGCGCTCTTCCAGCTGGTCGAAACCCTCTGCCAGAAGGACGAGAAGGTGATTATCAACACCCCTTCCTACGGCTATTTTGCTCATGCCTGCGAGTATAACAATGTGGAGTTCCTTCCTTCGCCGCTGAAGAGAGATGATGCCGGCCATTTCACCATGGATCTCGAGAATTTTGAGAGATGCTGCGCTGACCCCAAGGCAAAGCTGGTGATTTTCTGCAATCCGCACAACCCCACCGGGCGCATGTGGACAGCGGAAGAGCTCTCGGCCGTGGCAGAGATCGTGGAAAAATACAATCTCTGGATCATTTCCGATGAGATCCACTGCGATCTGATCCGCGCCGGAAAGAAGCACATCCCGATGGCCAAGGTTATGACGGAGTATAAGAAGCTGATCACCTGCATGTCCGCCAGCAAGACCTTCAACATGGCAGGACTTCAGTTCTCCAACATCATCATCGAGTTCAAGGCGGCGGACAAGATCGGCGGATTTGTCAATCCCCTCTCCCTGGTCGGCCAGAAAGCGGCGTATGACGTCGGCGGAAAGTGGCACGAGGAGATGAAAGCATATCTGGACGGAAATTTCCGTTTCCTGAAGGAGTTCCTGGAGGAGAATCTGCCGGAAGCGGTCATGGAGATCCCCGAGGCGACGTATCTGGCATGGGTAGACATGTCCTCCTACTTTGACAAAGAGGACGATCTTCCTTCCTTCTTCGCCTACAAGGCCGGTGTTCTGCTCGAGGGCGGCGACGCCCTGTTTGTCGGAAATGCGAACCGGTTCATCCGCCTGAATCTGGCGATGCCCCG
>CADAPN010000296.1 GCA_902789835.1 Oscillospiraceae bacterium | reverse complement strand
CCAAATTGTGCTATACTGCCATGAAAGAAAAACAAAACCGCAAGAGGATTTATGAGCAGAAAGAGATACTTGTTTTTTGATATCGACGGGACACTGCTGGCCGACGGGCCGCTGGGCTATGTACCCGACTCCACCAGACGCGCCATCAAGAAACTGGAAGAGGCGGGACACTTCGTCTCCATCGCAACGGGCAGGGCGCAGTTTATGGCCGAACCCTACATGCGCATGCTGGAGATGGAGAACATGGTCAGCGACGGCGGCAACGGCATCACCATCGGCGGAAAGCTGATCGGGATCGAGCCGCTGAACAAGGCGGATGTGGTCGCGCTGGTGCGGGAATGCGAAGAGCGGGGCTTTCCCTGGGGCCTTGCCGTCGACAACAACGACGTCCGTCTGGTGCCGGATGAGCGCTTCTATGAGCTGACGCACGACAACTACATCAAGTGCCGGGTGGTTCCGGGACTGGATCCGGAGGACCAGGAGATCATCTACAAAGCCTATGTGGTCTGTGAAGAGCCCGAGGAGTTTACCCTGGAGACTTTGAAAAAGCTGCCCTGGTGCAGATATATGCCGGAATACTTCTTCGTGGAGCCGACGGACAAGGCCGCAGGGATCCGCCGCATGATGGACTACTACCACGCGGATTACCGGGATGCCATCGTCTTCGGCGACGGACTGAACGACATGTCCATGTTTATCGACGAGTGGACGACGGTGGCCATGGGAAACGCCGTCCCCGAGCTGAAGGCCAGAGCCGATCTGATCACGACGGATGTGGACAAAGACGGCATCTGGAACGCCTGTGTGAAGCTGGGGCTCTTTGACGCATAAAGCCGATGCGAGCCGGAGGCAAGGCGGCAGAACAGCGCCGTATGACCGTCCGGCAGGATGCAGAACAGAGGATCCGAACAGAGAAGAAAAAACCACCGCAATGGGCTGAAGGGATCAGCTCATCGCGGTGGTTTTCGATGTTTAAAAGCCTTGCTCAGGAAAGCAGAACCGAATCGGTCTCCATCGGCGTGCCGGCGAGTGCGGCAAACTTGTCCAGCAGTTCCTGCCGGGTGAGATGTTTCTTTTCCTCGCCGCGGATGTCCAGGATGATCTGGCCCTCGTTCATCATGATCAGGCGGTTGCCGTGCTGGATGGCATCGGTCATATTATGGGTGATCATGAGGGTGGTCAGCTTGTGCTCCGAGACAATCTGATCGGAGAGGTCGAGAACTTTGGCAGCGGTGGCCGGGTCGAGGGCGGCGGTGTGCTCGTCAAGCAGCAGCAGCTTCGGCTCCTGAAGGGAGGCCATCAGCAGCGTGACGGCCTGCCGCTGGCCGCCGGAGAGGAGGCCGACTCTCGCGGTCATCCGGTCTTCCAGACCGAGGCCGAGGGTCTTGAGGCGCTCGCGGTATTCTCCGCGCTCTTCTTTGGTCACGCCCCAGCCGAGACCGCGTTTCTGTCCGCGGCGCTTTGCGAGGGCAAGATTTTCCTCCAGCTGCATGTTGGGGGCGGTGCCCATCATCGGGTCCTGAAATACGCGCCCGATCAGGAAAGCCCTCTTATGCTCCGGCAGGGCGGTAACGTCGTTCCCGTCCAGAACGATGCGCCCTTCATCGATGGGCCAGACGCCGGCGATGGCGTTGAGCATGGTGGATTTGCCCGCACCGTTTCCGCCGATGACGGTGACAAAATCACCGGGCGCTTTTCGTTGATGGTGCCGGGGTTGAAGGTCTTGCTGATCTCGAACAGGTCAAGCATGGTTCTTCGCCCCCTTCTGTTTGAATTTGGCAAAGGAGCTGATCCGCTGGCCGCGGAGATAGGGGACCGCGAGGAACAGCGCAACCACGAGCGCAGTGAAGAGCTTGAGGTCGTTGGAGTTCAGGCGCAGCCAGAGCACGATGACGACGACCAGATAGTAAATGATGCCACCGATGACGGTGAACGTCAGCGTGAAGTAGAAGTTGATATACTTCTTCAGCAGCGCATTGCCGAGCACTTCACCGATGATGACCGCGGCCAGGCCGATGACGATGGCGCCGCGGCCCATGTTGATATCTGCAAAGCCCTGATACTGGCTCATGAGACCGCCGGCGAGCGCGACGACGCCGTTGGAGATGGAAAGCCCCAGAACCTTCATGTTGTCGATGTTAATACCGAGCGCACGGCTCATGGCGGGGTTGCTGCCGGTGGCGCGGAGAGCGGAGCCCTGTTCCGTCCCAAAGTACCAGTAGAACACCGAGACCAGCGCGATGGCGATGATCGCCGAGGTCAGAATGGCAAGGGGGATGTTGCGCGACGAGATCAGAAGATGATACTTGTCGACGCTGACGGCCTTGTTCGCGGCCATCCCCATGATGTGCAGGTTGATGGAATAGAGCGCAAACTGAGTCAGAATACCGGAAAGAATCGCCGGGATTCCAAACTTGGTGTGCAGCATGCCGGTGCAGAAGCCCGCCAGCATCCCGACGAGAATTGCAACCAGCAGCGCCGCCCAGGCGGGCCAGCCAGCCAGAATCAGCATGACCGTGACCGCGCCGCCTGTCGTGAACGAACCGTCGACCGTCAGGTCGGCCACGTCCAGCAGACGGAAGGTGACATAGATGCCAAGCGCCATGATGCCCCAGACCAGGCCCTGGGAGATGCCGCCCGGCATGTTCCGAAACAGTTTGAGGATATTTAGAGAAGCGAAATATTCACTCACCGAAAAAGCTCCTTCTTATCAGAAATGCCCGCTCCCCGCAGGGAGCGGGCGAAAGATGCG
>CADAPN010000295.1 GCA_902789835.1 Oscillospiraceae bacterium | reverse complement strand
CCTGATGAAGGACATCGCCCGGGACATGGGCGTGCGGACGGATGTTCCCTTCCGGGATCTGACACCGGAGGAGAAGGAGATCGTCCTCCACGGCCCGGCCGAGAAGCGGCATCTCTTTTACGTCAATGAAAAGAGTAATATCGCAACCGAGATGGACTTCACCTATTACAGCGCGAAATACACCGTGGAAAACGCCCTCTCCAAGGTCAAGGACGAGAAGGGCATGAAGCGCGTGGAGAAGTTTCTCCATGAAGCGGCCTGCCCCGACTGCGGCGGGACCAGGCTCAGCAAAAAGGTGCGCTCGTCCACGCTGGCCGGTATCAATCTGGCGGAAGCCACGGCCATGACGCTGGACGCTCTGATCCCCTGGGTGAAAGCGGTCCCCGGGACCCTGCCGGAGGAGATGCGCCCCATGGCCGAGAGCATGCCAGACGCCTGAAGGACCTGGGACTCGGCTATCTGTCCCTGGACCGGGCCAGCAGCACGCTCTCCACCGGGGAACGTCAGCGGGTCCAGCTGGCCAGAGCGGTCCGGAACGAGACCACCGGGGTCCTTTACGTGCTGGACGAACCGAGCATCGGCCTGCATCCGTCCAACATCGAGGGCTTGATGGAGGTGGTGGACAGTCTGATCGCCGACGGAAACTCCGTCGTGCTGGTAGACCACGACGTACGGGTGCTGAAGCGGGCAGACCATATGATCGAAATGGGGCCGCTGGCCGGAAAGGACGGCGGCAGCGTCATTGCCCAGGGAACGGTTGACGAGGTGGCCGGGACTCCCGGGTCCAGAATCGCGGGCTTCATCACCGAAGAGGAGCCGGTCCTGACCCGGAAGCGTACACCGCGGGAACGTCTCTTTGAAAAGGGAACGATCCGCATGGCGACCGAGCCCATCCACACCGTGCATGCCCTGGATGTGAAGCTCCCGCGCGGGCGCCTGACAGCGGTAACCGGGGTCTCGGGATCCGGCAAGACCACCATGATTCTGGAGAGTCTGATCCCGGCGCTGAACGCCCATGCAAACGGAGAGAAGCTGCCGATGCATGTGCGCACGGTCGAAGCGGACGGCATCACCCGGGCAAATCTCATCGACGCCTCTCCCATCGGCATCAACATCCGCTCTACGGTTGCGACCTACAGCGGCGTGCTGGACGAGCTGCGCAAGCTCTATGCCGGGACGGACGAGGCGAAACGCCGAAAACTGAATGCCGGGGCCTTCTCGTACAACACCGGCTCGCTGCGCTGCCCGACCTGTGACGGGACGGGACAGATTTCCCTGGATGTGCAGTTCCTGCCGGATGTGACGATCGCCTGTCCGGACTGCCGCGGCGGACGCTACGGTACGGAGGCCAAGGACCTGCTCTGGAGGCCGAAGCACAGCGAGCGGGCCTACTCCCTGCCGGAGCTTATGGCTATGACCGTGAGCGAAGCGATTGAGGTGTTTTCCGGCAGCAGAAAAATCCGGGAGAAGCTTGAGGTGCTGCAGAGCCTCGGCCTGGGATACCTGACACTGGGGGAGGATACCCCGGCCCTCTCCGGCGGAGAGGCACAGCGCCTGAAGCTGGCGTCGGAGATGGAAAGAACCCAGGAGGACTCGGTTTTCGTCTTTGACGAACCCACCATCGGCCTGCATCCGCTGGATGTGCAGGTGCTGCTTGGGGTGTTCAACCGGCTGGTGGAAGCCGGGGCTACGGTGGTCGTAATTGAACATGACCTGGACCTGATCGGAAACGCCGATTACATCATCGATCTGGGACCCGGCGGCGGAGAGCAGGGCGGCCGGATCGTTGCCTGCGGCACGCCGGAGGAGATTGCGGCAAATCCGGACAGTGTGACCGGAACGTATCTTCGTGAAGTGCTGAAATAAGCATACAGAACAGGAAAGAGACCGGGGATCCCCGGTCTCTTTCCTGTTCTGCGATTGATTTGGCTCGGATGGAGGAAAACGCATCCGGCGGAGCCGGTCAGAGGGCAAAGCGGCGGAGGTATTCCTCGTAAGCCTCCCGGAATTCCGGCGTTTCCTTCTCCTGAAGGGCGTGTACATAGGTATGGGTACGGAATGCATCCCCGGAAAGTTCAATCATCGCGACGGCGATGTTGGAACAGTGGTCGGAGACACGCTCGCAGTTTGTGACGATGTCGTTGAACACAAAGCCCTGCTTGATGGTGCAGATGCCCTGCTGAAGCCGCTCCACGTGGTTGAGCTTCATCTGGTCGCAGAGTTCGTCCACGACCTCTTCCAGCGGTTCGACACGGCCGGCAAGCGGCAGGTCCTCCTCACAGAA
>CADAPN010000294.1 GCA_902789835.1 Oscillospiraceae bacterium | reverse complement strand
ATTCGTAACCGTCTCCATGGCGACCATCGATCGCTTCCGGCAGCGGTTCTGTATAGAGCAATTGCTTTTTTGCCTTTCGTGCAAACCCAATACAGATGAACACCAGTACGATGTCCAGTACGGCCAAAAGGAGTGCGACGATCACCAGATTATCATTGATTGCAACAAACTCCTCACTCAGCGAAAAATCGTAGAGTCCATGCATCAGCCACGAAAGCAAAAAGCCTGCCCACTTTGCGACCGGTTTACCGGTTTTACTTCCCTTACCATAGAAATAACCCGTGAGAAAACCGTAACCGGCATGGGGAACACAAATACCCCGGACCAGCACAACCGGCACGCTGGCACCAATTGCATAGATGACGCTTTCCAGCATACCGAAGCCAAGGCCTATTATCGTCATCAATACCGCTGTATCCAGCCAGGAATACGCATAATCTGTTTTTTTCAGTATGCGCTTGAAGCCCCAGTATTTTGCTGCTTCCTCCATCAGAGCCAATACGATGAACTTATACAGCGCCTGATACAAAAGTGGGTTTGTATTGTGAAGCCCTGTCAGCCGGAGAATTATATAACTGCATCCGGAAAGCAGAATAACCGGCAGAGTACATTTTGCGCCTTGCCACAGTGTTTGACTGCAGAGCTTTTTATACGCATCTTCCTCTTTCAGACGATTCCGGAGCAACAGGAAAAGAGAAACCGAAGGGACAAAGCTCACAACACAGGCCAACAAAAACACAGGCATGACCAGCACCTCCCTTTATGATTTTGTATGTAAAGATGCGGTAAAGAGTTTATAACCATAATTCCGTCCCGGAAGTGATTAGTCTGCCTTTTTTTGTAAGAACAAAAGATATCCAACCACAACAGCCCCTATAGCCGGAAAACCCAGGTCACCTGCGGCTGTGAACTGATAAGCACTCCTGATAAATTTCAATAATCCGGGACTAATCACAATTCTTTTGCCATCTGCTCGAGGGCATTGCGCTTAAAATGCCAGGCGTGCGGCTTGCTCTTCCCGGAGGGATAACATCAGTTCAGGTCTACTGTGTCCGGTTTGTTAAAAAAACGGATGCCGCAAAAATTTCAGATAAAGAACTTGCTATGTTCCTGGCTTCTATGGTATACTGCTCCGTGAAAAAAATGCGGATGCCGCAAAAATTTCGTGGAGGAAAGAGAATGCAGTATGCCAGAAAACAGTATCTGGATCAGCTGATTCGCAAAAAGGACAACGGCCGTATCAAAATTGTCACAGGTCTTCGCCGGAGCGGGAAGTCCTACCTTCTGTTTACCCTTTACCGCCGGTACCTCCTCGACTCGGGTATTGCGGAAGACCAGATTGTTGGACTCGCGCTGGATGAAATTGACAACGCGAAATACCGGAATCCGTTTGAACTGAACAAAGTGATAAAAGAACGGATGCCGGATAAAAAGAAACGCTACTATGTGTTCATTGATGAAATCCAGTTTGTGACGGAGATTCAGAACCCCTATGTCGAAGACCCGAATGAGAAACTGACCTTTATCGATGTGGTATTGGGGCTTATGAAGATTCCGAATGCGGACATCTATGTAACCGGCAGCAATTCAAAGATGCTCTCATCGGATATCCTTACCCAGTTCAGAGACCGCGGGGACGAAATTCGAGTTAACCCGCTTTCCTTTGCGGAAGTGTATGAGCACTATGAGGGGGATAAGCGGAACGCATGGCGTGACTATTACACTTACGGCGGCATGCCGCTGGTCTGGTCGATGGAAACCCATGAAGAAAGAAGCCGCTATCTGCGTGATCTTTTCAACCGCACCTACATCAAGGATGTGCTGGAACGGCACCAGGTGAAAAATGATGCGGAAGTTCTGGAGATCCTCCTGAACGTACTGGCATCAGGAATCGGCTCACTGACCAATCCGAGCAGGCTGTCGAATACCTTTGAAAGTGAAAGGCAGATCCGGATTGCACCGGATACCATTGATACCTACATCGGATATTTTCTGGAAGCATTTCTGATCCAAAAGGCGGAACGATATGACGTAAAGGGCAGGAAGTACATCAAAACGCCGGTCAAATACTACTATTCCGATGTCGGTCTGCGCAATGCCCGGCTCGGATTCAGGCAGCTGGAAGAGACGCATTTGATGGAGAATGTGCTTTACAGCGATTTGGTTCGCAGAGGGTTTGACGTGGATGTCGGCGTGGTCGTGCAGAATGTAAGGGATGAATCCGGCAAGAACATCCGCAGGCAGTTGGAAGTCGACTTTGTGGTCAACAGAGGTGACGAACGTTACTATATACAATCGGCTCTGTCCATTGCCGATCCGGAGAAAAAGGAACAGGAGATCGCCTCGCTGATCAGAATTCCCGACTCCTTCAGGAAGATCGTGGTCGTAAAAGACTATATGAAGCCGTGGAAAGACGAGAACGGAATCCAGTACATTGGAATTGAAGATTTCCTTTTAGATGAGAGCCTCATTGCCAGATAAAGCATTCGTGAAAAAAATGCGGATTGCCGCAGAAAAATCAGACAAACCCTGCCGGTGAAAAAGCCGGCAGGGTATTTCATAGCCCAATACAGATGGATTATTCCTGCTCATCACCGCTTTTGATGCGCCTGATGAACCGGGCCGGGACCCCGCCGACAACCGTGTTGGCCTCGACGTCATGCGTCACGACGGCACCGGCGGCCACAATGGCGTTGTCCCCGATCGTCACCCCGGGAAGAACGGTGACATTGGCGCCCAGCCATACGCGTTTGCCGATATGAATCGGGGCAGGGAAGAGGTTGTTCCGTTTTTCAACGGCATTGTGCCCGATCAGCGCACCGTCCTCGATCGTGATCCCGCCCTGATCCTGAAACCGGCAGCCGGAATTGACGAACACGTTTTTGCCAAACTTGATGTTTTTCCCACAGTCGGTATAAAACGGCGGAAACATGGCGAAGGAAGGATCAATTGGCCGCCCGGTGAGTTTTTCCATCAGAAGACGGATCTCCTCCGGTGTGTGGTACGCGTTGTTCAGCTCCGCCGTGATCCGCAGCGCTTCCTGTGAAAGCGCATGCATCATCAGACGAACCTCTTCGTCATCTGTGACTTCCGCCCCGCTGTCCAGAATGCCAAGCCACGTCTGTAAATCCATATTGTTCAATATCCTTTCCTTAGTTATATCTCTTCAGTTACCAATCGTCATCCAGGATCGCCGACTCGTCATCCAGGATCGCCGACAGAGCCTCGGCTTCATCCACCCAGGACGCTTCATAGCGTCCGTTTTTCATTTTTGCCCCGCAGCGTGGAATCGCGCAATGCCGCTGCCGGTGGCAGATGAAGGCATTGCGGGATTTCTGCAGCGGTCGGAGAATCGGAGGATCAGCGTAAGCCCGAACGATTCTCCGGGCACCGCAAGGCGGGTCAGGTCTTCTCAGGCTTCCCGCAGGACGCCCCGCACGCCGAGCAGATATACTCATCCGCCTTGAACAGATGGGTCTTCTGCGTCCAGCTCGCTTTCTTCACGGCGCCTCACCCGGTCCTTTCTCCGCTTCCGCATCCAGGATGGCCTCCAGCTCCAGGGCAAACTGATCCTGGTACGCATCCTGCTCCGCCTTCTGCTGTGCTGCGTCCATCCGCTCGATCCGCTCGGACCGGATCCACCGCAGCTGCTTTGCCGCCTTCTCCGTCTTGACGGCGACCTGCGTATACTCCGGGCCGATCATCAGCAGCTTCAGCGCGTCCTCCGGCTTCAGATACCCGCTGCTCATGATGCCCAGCGTATCAAATATCGTGTCGTTCGCGATGGGCCCGATCACCACGTCCGCGCTCAGGCCGTCCTTTACCCGCCGGTTGTTGAAGATGTACTGAAACCAGCCGACATCCCGGGCGAACCTGTGTACCTCCAGCCCTTCCACGTCCAGCTCATACTCGTTCACCACGGCGTTGTCCCGCGCCCAGCGATAGGTGAACTCCCGGTCGGGCGTCAGGTAAAAGCCCCATCCGAAATCGGCATTCTTCCTGCCGTAATGAATATCCGGATTTCTGATCTCCCGGTCACTCGTGTGGTACAGGATCATTCCGCATCCCCGTTCTTCTCTGTATATACCTTTTCCTTCACTTCTTCTTTCAGCGGCTGCGTGAAGCCTTTCTTTTCCAGCCAGGGGATCATCTTTTTCCCCAGGATCTTGCTGGACGTGAAAGCCACCAGCACCGCGATCACGATTCCGATAAGCATCGTATTCTCCTGCTCCAAAATGATTCCTTATCATTCC
>CADAPN010000293.1 GCA_902789835.1 Oscillospiraceae bacterium | reverse complement strand
ACGAGTCTCTGCACTTATGCGGTTGAACCGCCGTGTACCGAACGGTACGCACGGTGGTGTGAGAGGTCGGGGCTTACTCAGCCCCTCCTACTCGATTACAAAAGTTCTGCAGGCAGTACCAGCCGGAGTTCAAATATTGAGGATGAATGTCCCCGCTTGACACGGTATCTCCCCGCCTCGGGCGGGGAGATACACCTTCTTCGGTGAAACATATCGTAAGAGTGTATGATTTCCTGAAAAAATGCTTGCCAAACGGAAAAGAACGTGCTATGATACGCACAGTTGTTAAGTTTTGATCCTGAAGAGTGGGTTTTGGCCCACTCTTTTTTGTGAAGATTGGGGGATAGACTGCATGAGCAGACTGACGGACAGGGTTGCGGAAATCGCCCGTCCTGTGGTGGAGGAAGAGGGCTGCAGCCTCTGGGACGTGGAATATGTCCGCGAGGCCGGCACCTGGTATCTGCGTGTGTTTATTGACCGGGACGGCGGTGTGTCGATTGACGACTGTGAGCGGGTCAGCCGGCGGCTGGACCCGATCCTGGATGAAGAAGATCCCATCCCCGACAGCTACGTCTTTGAGGTCGGCTCGGCCGGGGCGGACCGCGAGCTGAAGCGCCCCGGGGACTTTGAACAGTTTATGGGCAGTGAGGTCGAGGTAAAGCTCTACCGCCCGGTGGACGGAAGCAAGCGCTACACCGGTACGCTGTCCGGCTATGAGGACGGCGCGGTAAGCCTGACCCAGGGGGAGAAAACCCTGCGCTTTGCGAAGGAACAGGTTGCCCAGGTCCGGCTATATGTGAGCATCGGCTGAAACGGTTTCCCGTTCAGCCCATACAGATGGGACCCGGTTTTATGAATTTGCCTGCCGGGTGGGATTGTCTTCCCGCCGCCGGCGTGGAGACAGTCTGAAGGAGCCTTTCGCTGAACATTATATAAAACAATCAGTTAGTGAGAAACGGAGAGCATGCTATTATGAACGCAGAATTCTTTGCTGCCATTGAGGATATCGAAAAGGAAAAGGGGATTCCCCGGACCTATATGTATGACAAGATCCGCCAGGCCATGCTGGCGGCCTTCCGCCGTGACCATCCCGAGAACGAGGATAACGTCGAGATCGTCCTGGACGAGGAGAAAAAGCGCATCGACATGCAGGTGAACAAGCTGGTCGTGGAAGAGGTCACCGATCCCGCCCACGAGATCGACCAGGATGCCGCGAAGAAGTATTCCAAGCGGGCCAAGCCCGGCGATACCGTCTCCATTCCCGGTATCGTCTCCCATGTGGACCCGCGCAACGGAAGCGTCGGCATCCGCATCTCCTCCAACAGCGAGTATACCGAGGCGCTGCTCCCGGCCAATGAGCGTGTCCGCGGCGAAGAGCTGGTGGAAGGCGACCGGATCAAGGTCTATGTGGTCGAAGTGAAGAACGCCACCCGCGGCCCCCAGGTCATGATCAGCCGGACCCATCCGGGCCTGGTTAAGCGCCTGTTCGAGCTGGAGGTTCCCGAGATCTACGACGGTACGGTGGAGATCAAGTCCATCGCCCGCGAGGCCGGAAGCAGAACCAAGATGGCCGTCCTCTCCAACGACCCGAACGTGGACGCCATCGGCTCCTGCGTGGGACCCAAGGGCGCCCGTGTTGCCGAGATCGTCGAGGAGCTCGGCGGCGAGAAGATCGATATCGTCAATTACAGCGAAGTTCCCGAGGACTATATCGCCGCGGCGCTCAGCCCGTCCGAGGTGGTCAGCGTGACCATGATGGAAGACGGAAAGAGCTGCCAGGTCGTGGTCCCCGATGCCCAGCTCTCCCTTGCCATCGGCAAGGAGGGCCAGAACGCCCGCCTTGCGGCGAAGCTGACCGGCTACAAGATCGACATCAAGCCGGCTTCCCAGGTATAAACAATGCCTCCGGTGCCGAAGAAAGTCCCCGTTCGCCAGTGTGTCGGCTGCCGCGAGCACCGGCCCAAGAGAGAGCTTGTGCGCGTCGTGCGCTCCCCGGAGGGCGCGGTGAGCCTGGACTTCAGCGGGAAGGCCAACGGGCGCGGCGCATATCTCTGCCGCAATCCCGAGTGCCTGCGTAAAGCCGTTCGGGCGAGGGCCTTGGAGCGCGCTTTCAGCGCGCAGGTCCCCGAAGACGTGATTGCACGCCTGGAAAAGGAACTGGTGAGCGCGGATGCAGACTGAGCTGCTGCGCTTTCTCGGCCTGATGCGAAGAGCGGGAAAGCTCTCCGTCGGGGAAGAGGGAACGGGCCAGGCCGCGCGTGCGGGAAAGGCGAAGCTGATTTTGCTTGCCGCGGACGCATCGGAAAACGCCCGCGACCGGGCTGAAGGCTTCTCGCGGCGCAGCGGCGCACCGCTTGTTCGCCTCCATGCGGACAAGGCGACACTGGCCTCCGCCCTCGGCGTTGCCGGCGGGGCGATGGCCGCGGTGTGCGACGCCGGCTTTGCCCGCGCGCTGCTTGAGAAGTTCCCGGAAGATTTGGAAAGAATGTAACAGAAGGTCCGGCTCCGCATAGTGAATGGGAGATACCTTCTGTCCCCGCCACCGGCGGGGTATGAAAAGGACATTTGACAGACAAGGTCCGGCTCCGCCGGTCGTTTGAGATAGGAGAATGCTTATGGCTATGATGATGAAATACCGCGTTCATGAGGTGCCATATGCAGGTTCTCGAGACTCCGGAGCTGGATGTCATCTTTGAGTACATGACCCAGCACAACCAGGTTGCCAGCCTGGAGGATGTGTTCAAGGTCGCCCCGCCGGAGAAGAAGCCGGAGCCGCAGAAGGAAAGCAAGGCGGAGGACAAGGCGGCCACCGCACCGGCGGCGGATGCCAAAGCCGGCGCCAAGGCCCAGCCGGGCGCCAAGGGGGCACAGAAGCCCGCGACCCAGCAGCAGAGCGCCCCGGCCCCGCAGAGTGCCCAGCCCCAGAAGAAAAAGGAGAACAAGCCGCACGTTCCGCGCCAGGTGGCCGAGAAGCGTGTGGTCGATACCCGCGGCGGCGCGGCGGTCAACATCGAGAAGTACAACGAGAAGTTCGAGGACATGGCCGGCAACAAGGCCAACTCCCAGAAGATGCGCAGCGGTGGCGGCGGGAACAAGGAAAAGATCAAGTCCCAGGCCAAGCAGCGCCAGCAGGCCCAACAGCAGTCCCCGGCCAAGCGGAGACAGGAAGAGCGCGACCGGCAGAACCGCCTGCAGCGTGAGATCGCGAAGAAAAAGCCCCTCGTGGTCGAGATTCCCGACCAGATCTCGGTCGGTGAGCTGGCCTCCCGCATGAAGAAGACGGCGGCCGAGGTCATCAAGCAGTTTATCAAGGCCGGTGTGTTCGCCTCGGTCTCCGACACGGTGGATTATGACACCGCGGCCCTGGTGGCGATGGAACTCGGCTGTGAAGTCAAGAAGGAAGTCATCGTCACCGTGGAGGAGCGCCTCATCGACTCCGCCCCGGACAAGGAAGAGGATCTTCAGCCCCGCGCCCCGGTCGTGGTGGTCATGGGCCACGTCGACCACGGCAAGACATCCCTTCTGGACTACATCCGCCATGCCAACGTCGTCTCCGGCGAGGCCGGCGGCATTACCCAGCACATCGGCGCCTATACCGTCGAAATTAACGGCAGCCCCATTACCTTCCTCGACACCCCGGGCCACGAGGCCTTTACCTCCATGCGTGCCCGCGGCGCCATGGTCACGGACATTGCGATCCTGGTCGTGGCGGCGGACGACGGCATCATGCCCCAGACCGTTGAGAGCATCAACCACGCCAAGGCGGCGAACATCCCCGTCGTCGTGGCGATCAACAAGATGGACACCGTGGGCGCGAACCCCGACCGCATCAAGCAGCAGCTCACCGAGTATGACCTCGTGAGCGAGGAATGGGGCGGCGACACGATTGTCTGCCCGATTTCGGCCAAGACCGGTATGGGCATCGACAACCTCCTGGAAAACCTGGTCATCCTGGCCGAGGTGCAGGAGCTCAAGGCCAACCCGAACCGTGCCGCCAGCGGTACCGTCATCGAGGCGCGCCTTGACAAGGGCCGCGGCCCGATCATGACCGTCCTGGTCCAGAACGGCACCCTGAAGACCGGCGACATCATCATTGCCGGCAGCTCCGTCGGCCGTGTCCGCACGATGATCGACGACAAGGGCCGCCGCGTCACCGAGGCCGGCCCCTCCACCCCGGTGGAGATCTCCGGCATGTCCGAGGTCCCCAGCGCGGGCGACACCTTCAACGCCGTCAAGGACGAGCGCATGGCCCGCGAGCTCGCCGAGGAGCGCCGCCAGCAGGCCAACGCCGTCGGCCCGGCCAAGAAGGTCTCTCTGGAAGATCTCTTCAGCCAGATCCAGGCCGGCGAGATGAAGACCCTGAACCTCATCGTCAAGGCCGACGTCCAGGGCTCCGCCGAGGCGGTCGTCCTCCCTGGAGAAGATCTCCAACGACGAGGTCCGCGTCAAGGTCATCCACAGCGCCGTCGGCGCGATCTCCGAGTCCGATGTCATGCTCGCCGCGACCTCCGACGCCATCATCGTCGGCTTCAACGTCCGCCCGGACAACGCCGCCCGCGACAGCGCCGCCCGCAGCAATGTGGACATCCGCCTCTACCGCGTCATCTACGACTGCATCAACGAGATCCAGGATGCCATGAAGGGCATGCTGGCGCCGAAGTTCAAGGAAACGGTCATCGGCCACGCCGAAGTGCGCGAGACCTACAAGGTATCGAAGGTCGGCACGGTCTGCGGCTGTTACTGCACCGACGGCAAGATCCAGCGCGGCTGCGAAGTGCGCGTGCTGCGTGACAACATCGTCATCCACGAGGGAAGCCTGGCCTCTCTGCGCCGCTTCAAGGACGACGTGCGCGAGGTGGCCTCCGGCTACGAATGCGGCATGCAGGTTGAGAAGTTCAACGACATCAAGGTCGGCGATGTGATCGAGTGCTTCGTCATGGAAGAGATCAAGGCCTGACCGATTCATACAGACCTCAAAAAGCCCGGATTTCCGGGCTTTTTTTGTCGGAAAACGGCTTTGACCGGGAAATTGCGCCCGACGGGAAAAAGCTCTTGTCAAGCGGCGTGATCTGTTATATAATAACAAATTGGTAACAAAGCGTAGGATGAACACAGATACGGAGAAGAGGAGGCGGAGCTATGGCATACATGAGACTGGGTGAGCTGCTGATCGCGGCCGGAACCATTTCCCAGGAAGAACTGGATCGCGGACTGGAGCTGCAGAAGGGGACAAAGGACCGTCTCGGCGACGTGCTGATCAAGAATAAGATCATCTCCGAGGATGAGCTGATCCAGGCGCTGCAGATGCAGCTCGGCATCGAGTTCATCGACCTGACCAAGATCAACATTCCCACGGAACTGGCCCAGATGCTTCCGAAGAACATCGCCAAACAGTACCAGGTCGTGCCGGTCCGTGCGGTGAAGGACGAGCTCTATCTCGCCATGAGCGACCCGCTGAACTTCTATGCCATCGAGGAGGTCCGCAAAGCCGTCCGTCGCAAGGTGGTGCCGATGGTGGCGACCAAGGCCGCCATTGAACACAGCATCCAGGTCCTTTACGGCAACGAGGGCGCGGCCCGGGCGATTGAAGAGATGCGCCGCGAGGGCATGGGCAGCGCGGAAAACCGGCCGGAGACGAGCGATGCCTTCACCGTCAACCAGCTGGGCGACGACAGCGTCACCAGTGCCCCGACCATCCGCCTTGTCAACAGCATCATCGAGCGCGCCGTTGCCGAGCGCGCTAGTGACATTCACCTTGAGCCCCATGAGACGGAGCTTCTTGTCCGCATGCGCATCGACGGCATCATGCGTGACATCCTGACCGTGCCGAGAGATCTTCAGAACTCGGTCCTGGCCCGTCTGAAGATCATGGCCGGCCTCGACATTGCCGAGCGCCGCGTCCCCCAGGACGGCCGCTTCAACGTCCGCGTCAAGGACAAGAGCATCGACCTGCGTATCTCGACCCTCCCCACTGTCTACGGCGAGAAGATCGTCGCACGTCTGCTGGACAAGTCCGGCGCGGTGGTGAGCCTGGACAAGATCGGCCTGACCGAGGACCAGATCGAAGGCATCCGGAAGCTCCTGCGCTGCCGCAGCGGCGTGATCCTCATGGTGGGTCCCACCGGAAGCGGTAAGACCACCACCATGTACTGCATGATCAACGAGCTGAACAAGCGCGATGTCAACCTTGTGACCCTCGAAGACCCGGTGGAGTACAACGTCGAGGGCGTCAACCAGGTTCAGATCAACGAAAAGGTCGGCATGACCTTT
>CADAPN010000292.1:1911-3617 GCA_902789835.1 Oscillospiraceae bacterium | reverse complement strand
ATGATGTAAGGGTCAAAACCCTTAGGCGTGAAACGCCTTTTTTCTAAAAACCTTGAAAACTGAATATAGATCACGTATAGATTCGCATTTAGACATGTAAACAGATGTTTTTCCGCCTGTGTGGTTAGTATATTCCCTGCCTTAACTCAGGCAAGCAGCGGATTTTGGCCATAGTGACCCGTCCCCTGCCGAAACCGGAGGAGCTTTCTGAAGTTCAGTGCTGCTATCTTGCTTCCGAAGAAGTGCTTACAGGGGATCTTTCCACGGACAGGCATGTGGTTAACATTGTAGATATTCTTCAATGCTGAAGGAACTGTTTCCACGCCATTCCTGATCCTGGCAAGGAGCTTAAACTGTTCGGTATTCATTCTGGCCTGCGTGAGTGCACGGTTCACCATCTTTCGGGAGACAGTAAGCTTGCTGACCTTTTTAAAGATCTTCGGCTTGCAGTGCATTGCAAACGGGCAGTTTGCACATTTGTCCCGTTCAAATGAAATGTTGATGATCCCGGTCGCCTTGTTGTACCAGTTTGATCTCGGTGCATTGCCTGCGGGACAGTGGAGCACTCTGGTGCCGTCCTCGTTCAGCTCGAACGCTCCCATTACAGGATCTACATCTCTGCCGGTCAGATCCGTTGTTACCAGGTCGATGTTGTTTTTGGCGGCAAGTTCAGTGTTTTCTTCACCGCTGTATGCTCCATCCGCTGAAATGATGGTCTTCTCTTCCTGGGGGCCGATCTTTTCAACGTGTTCCTGGAAAAATTCACTGTCACTCTTGTTGTTTGAATCAAGCTGGTAGTCTGTGACAACAGAACCGTTTTTCCCGACAGATTCCTCAACATTTGCTGCATAGCCGCGATGCTCTTTCCCTGCCTTCTTCCGATATGTTGCATCGGGATCAGACGGATTCTGCAGGATCGAGGAATTCATTCCGCCATCTTCTTTTGTGCGGAGACGTCTTTTCCCATCTTCCACAATCGTCTGCTCGCTCAGGCAGCGGACAAAAAGCTGATATTCAGTGATCTCTTCGAAGTCATTACCGCATTTTTCCAGAAGAAGGTCCGCATCCTTGAGAAGGACCCCGATCCTTTTGTCGGCGTCAGTACTGCGGCTGTGGTAGATGACTCGGTTGAAATCATTGGGATCATAATAATGTTCCATATGACCGATCATGTCATCGTGCCCGTTCTTATGAAGATAACGGATCAGTTTGGAAATACAGGTATAGATGAGTTCCATACGGCTCAGTTTCCTGATGTTGGCCTCCACCATAAGGGAATCCATCCGGCGGATCCGCTTGTCGATACCCATCATCCGTGCAGTCGCTTCGGCAAGGCCGGTCACACAATCATGATACAGATCAACTCCATGGGTCTTTTCGTAGTCATAGCATCTGCGGCGGAACCGGGAAAGGCTCTTGTCACTGAGCGGCTGTTCGTCAAAGCTTGTGGTATGGAGTGCCAGCTGAAAGCGGGGATCAAGCATCAGGTTGTCGACCATTTCGTCATCCGAGTAATCAAACAGCATTTTGATGATCTCAGCTCCAACGATCACATTGATCGGAGTATTCGGTCTGGAATTCTTATCTGAATACAGGACCGAGAAACGTTCCTCGTCAATATAAGGAAAGACGTCCTCTGAAAATACCTTTGCCCAGCTTCTTTCGAGTGCTTTTTTCTCGCGCTCTGTGAGGTTGTATGTGGTATC
>CADAPN010000292.1:0-1905 GCA_902789835.1 Oscillospiraceae bacterium | reverse complement strand
TGATCTATATTCAGTTTTCAAGGTGGTTGCTAATAGCCGCTTAGTGCTTAGTAATGTGCTAAGCAACAAAACTGGGGACTTTTGACCCCAACATCATATAAATCAATATAAATGTTAGCACAATGCCACCCTGCCCACAACGAGAATATGCCGGGCTTGTTTTTCGGACAACATAAATAGGCGGTTCTGTATAGAACCGCACCACTCACTATATCGTTATCGTTATATCTGCACTTGTTCTGCCCCCGGGCCATGTGTAATTTGAGTCTTCTTATCTTCTCATCCAGACCCTACTGTCCGCCGGAAAGACATGGGGTGATTCGCCCCCCGCATTGCAGGCCATACAGACATCATTAATGAAATCGCTATCCGTCATTAACTTCTGCAGATCGAGGCAGTCGAGCCATTTCAGCCCATAATTATTATTGTTCAAAAAAATGAAATATGTCTTAAGTCCTGCCGCCTCCAAAACCGCCCAGCTATGTACAGCACTCACCTCTGTGCCAAGCGGAGTGCCTGCCCAGTTAAGCATTATATCCGACGTCCACCCGGGCGGATCACCCGATGCCACAGCAGTTTCGTCTCCCACAGAGTCTCCCACGGAGTCTCCCGCGGAGCCACCACTCGCTGCCCCGGCAGCAAACACCAAAACCGGCACCCCGCAAACCTCTCCTTTGACCGTTCCTTGTTTCAGGAACTCCGGAGACACATTATCCGTATCAATAAACGGAGAGACCGCCCGGATATTGCCCGTATTATAATACAGCTCGAGCATTGTCGGCAGGCCGCAGCAGCAGAGATCACCCATCTCAGGCCGCCTGTCTTCGTACGCCCTTTTCGACCTTAATATGATTTCGCCGTCGACGGCTCCATTCGGAAGTATGAGATTTAATTCGATATCCTCTAATCTCGTATCCTCCTGCCGCCTGAACTCTATTTTGCGCTTTCCGCCTCTTGTCCGGAACCCTTCCTCAATAAGCCCGCAGATCACCTCCGCATCCTTCGGGTCAAAAGAATGATAAAACACGATCGGTCTCTCTTCTTTCTCAAAACCGGGTTCCACCGCAGTTTCTTTCACCGTCTTCCAATAAGCCTCTTCCGCCTTTTTCAGATGTTCCCTGTAAACCTTTTCTTCCGGGCTGTCCGTGCACTCCTTGATCAGTTTCCTGAGGATCACCGCCGCCTTTTCCGCTTCAGAAGCAAAACCGGTCGTTTCCGCCGCAGCGATGCAGCTCCGCGCATAGTCATCAAACGCTTCCCATCTCTGCGTATACTTTCCCAGCTGCTCTGACTTCCGGCTCATCTCCATAAACAGCAAGGCAGCTTTTTCCTTGTCGCCGGCTGCAAGCGCCTCATGGCCTTGCTCTTCCAGCCGCAGGACCTCTGCCCGGCTCTGATCGTATTCCTCCGATTTTCGAAAGGGAGTCAGCCTTTGTTTGCGGACATAGGTCGGCTCACTCACCGCCCGCTCATGAGATACCATTCGATTTCCGTCGGAATCGTTGTGATCCCCTGGAGGATCTGCAAGGCACTCCTTCGCCTCCTCGGCAAACGGCCCCTCCACGGCAATCATCTCCCGGCAGAAGTCTATGACATCCTCCGTCGTCATCCCTTCCTTCCAGCCGCATTTGTAAGTGCGGTAACTGAAAGCATATTCCCAGGGCGCGGGGTAAGAGTATTTTGTCAGATAGCAGAACGCGAAGCGAGCCATTTGCGTCGGCGCTTCATAGGCCGCTTCTTTGAGGATTTCCGCATCAGGCTCCCTGGCCACCTGCTCTCTTAGGACATAATACTCCTCATACTGATCATCTTCCGGTTCTCTGGGATTCACCCTCCTCTCAGGAATTTCACTGAACCCCAGCTTCTTCATCAGCATATTCTGACGAGAGCCATACGCATGCTGAA
>CADAPN010000291.1 GCA_902789835.1 Oscillospiraceae bacterium | reverse complement strand
GCTCGCCTTCAACGGGAGAGGAAGAGCGCTGCTGCATGAACTGTCCGGAAGCTGCGCCGTCCCGCTCATCACAAAGCCTGCCCATGTGCGGAAGCTGTCGGGGAAGGCCGTGCGCGATTTCGAGCTCGGCGCCCGTGCGCACGACCTCTATACGCTCTTTTATACGGAGCGCGGCGGCCGGACGGGCGCCCGAAGCTGCGGCGAGGACTGGCGGCGGGGGCCGGCGCTTTGTTAATTTGAGGATTCCGCTCTGATTTCGTGAAAATGCTCAAGTGCATTTTTCCGGTCTTTGTAGTATAATCTTTTGTATCGCAACGGAAAACATCCGTCTTTTGCAGACGGACAATTCCGAATCCAAAAATATGGAGGAACTGATATGAAAAAGATTCTTGCAGTCGCACTGGTCCTGTGTCTGGTTCTTGCCGTGGCACCGATGGCCTTTGCCGACAACCCCGTGGTCAAGATCGGCGTGTTCGAGCCGCAGTCCGGCGATAACGGCGCCGGCGGCAAGCAGGAGATCCTGGGCATGCAGTATGCAAACCAGCTGACCCCGACCGTCGACATTGACGGCACCACCTATGACGTGGAGCTGGTCTATGCGGACAACGCCTCCGCCAACGACAAGGCGCCCACCGCAGCACAGAGCCTGATTTCCAGCGGCGTATCCCTGGTGCTCGGCTCCTACGGCTCCGGCGTGTCCATCGCGGCCGGCGACACCTTCGCCGCGGCGGAAGTGCCCGCCATCGGCGTGACCTGCACCAACCCGCAGGTGACCTCCGAGTGCGATGTTTACTTCCGCATCTGCTTCCTGGATCCCTTCCAGGGCACGGTCCTCGCAAACTTCGCCAAGTCTGAGCTGGGCGCCACCAAGGCCTACTGCCTGGCCAAGCAGGGCGACGACTACTCCGGCGGTCTCTGCAACTACTTCATCGACGCGTTCGGCAAGGACGCCTGCGTGTATGAGCAGTTCCCCGAAGGCACCTCCGACTTCTCCACCTACATCACCAACGCCCAGAACCAGGGCTGCGACGTCTTCTTCTCCCCGGTGAGCACCGAGGCCGCCGCCCAGATCATCGCGAAGGCTGACACCCAGGCCCTCGGCATGCCGATCCTGGCAGGCGACACCTGGGACGACAAGGGCATCAAGGAATGGATCAAGAACGACGCCACCGCGCTTGCCAACAACGGCGGCAATGACGAACTGGCTGCCGTCACGGTCATGGGCTTCGATGCCTACTATGTGGCCCTGGAGGCCCTGAAGGCTGCGGGCTCCGTTGATCCGGCAGACGTCCTCGAGACGCTCCCGAGCCTGGAGTACACCGGCGTGACGGGCAAGATCGCCTTTGACGACATCGGCGACGCCCTGCGCGACAGCGCCTTCGTCAAGACCTGCAACACCGAGACCGGTGCGTGGGACTTCGTCACGGTTGCGACCGTCGGCTGATCTCCCGCAGGCTTTCGACCGGGCATTACCCGAATAGCAGACAAAAAGCTGGGGTGCAGGGTCTTATGCCCTGCACTCCATTTGCGGTCCCGTCCATTCTCGTTAAGGAGGCTTCCTCCATGGATAAAACGATCCTGCCCTATCTGATCTCCGGCGTTTCCGTCGGCGGCCAGTACGCCCTGATCGCCATCGGCTACACGATGGTTTACGGCATTCTGCGCCTGATTAACTTCGCCCACGGCGACGTGTTCATGGTCGCGGGTCTGATGATGGTGTATGCCGCTGCCGCGATGCCGCTGTCGCTGGCGATCCCGCTGGTGATCATCCTCACGGTCCTGCTGGGCTTCACCATCGAGCGCGTGGCCTACCGCCCCCTGCGCACGGCGCCCCGCATGTCGGTCATGATCTCGGCCATCGGCGTAAGCTACCTGCTGCAGAACCTGGCCCTGTACATCACCGGCGGACTGAACAAGAACTACCCCCAGATCCCCTGGATCTCGGACCGGGTGACGGTCCTGGGGATGGAGACCTCGCGCGTGACCATCATCACGCCCTTCCTGACGGTGTTCCTGGTGGTGCTGCTGGTGCTGCTCATCAACCACACGAAGATCGGCATGGCCATGCGGGCGGTGTCCCTGAACTTTGAGACCAGCCAGCTGATGGGCATCCGCATCAACAGCGTCATCTCCGCCACCTTCATCATCGGCACCTTCCTCGCGGCGGTGGGCTCGATGCTCTTCTTCACCAACTACCCCGGCGTGGTGCCGACCTCGGGCGCGATGCCCGGACTGAAGGCCTTCGTGGCCGCGGTCTTCGGCGGCATCGGCTCGATCCCGGGCGCGGTGATCGGCGCCTTTATCATCGGCATCGCCGAGAGTCTCATCAAGGGCCTGGACACGATCCTCATCGTCAACGGCACCATCACCGAGCAGATCGGCCTGGCCACCTTCTCCGACGCCTTCACCTTCGTCCTGCTGATCATCATCCTGGTCTTCAAGCCCACCGGCCTCTTCGGTGAGAAGACCACCGACAAGGTCTGAGAGGGGGGAAGAAGACATGAAAGCGGTAAGAACGCCGGAGGAAAACCGGCGCATCTCGTGGTTCTGCTTCTTTGCGACCCTGGCCTTCCTGGGCCTGGTGCTGCTGCTGGACCAGCTCATCAAACCCACCAGCCCGATGTACATGCTCCTGACGGTGCTGCAGAAGGGCTCGGTCTACGCCCTGGCCGCCGTCAGCATGAACCTGCTCAACGGCTGCACGGGCCTCTTCTCGCTGGGCCATGCGGGCTTCATGCTGATCGGCGCCTACACCTACGCCATCTTCACGATCCCCTCGGCCTCCCGCGACACCGTGTACCAGTACTATGACGCCGCGGTGCGCTTCTCCTTCCCAGAGGTCTTCGGCAATGCCATGGGCCCTGCGGGGACGGCCCTGGGCGTGCTCGTCGCGGTGATCCTTGCCGGGCTCATGGCGGCGGCCTTCGCCTACCTCATCGGCCTGCCCGTGCTGCGGCTGAAGTCGGACTATCTGGCCATCGCCACCCTGGGCTTCGCCGAGATCCTCCGCGCCGTCTGCCAGTGGCAGAAGCTGGGCCCCATCACCAACGGCTCGAACCTGCTCAAGAGCTTTGCCCGCGTCAGCAAGTTCAAG
>CADAPN010000290.1 GCA_902789835.1 Oscillospiraceae bacterium | reverse complement strand
GCCATGCTGCGCCAGAACTTCTCTTCTCTCGGAAGAGTGGTGCGGAAGCTTTTCAGCTACTATCCGCGTCTTGCCCCGCTGGCGGTGGTGCTGGTGCTCTTCTCCTCGGCGGTCTCGTCGATTCCCTCACTATTTGTACAGAACGTGCTCGCGGTGATCGAGAAGTGGTACAAGACCGGCGACTGGGCTGCGGCAAAACCGGAAGTGATCCACTACCTGACGATCCTCGGCGTGCTCTACGTGCTGTCGCTGATCTCGCTTGTGTGCTATACCCAGATCATGGCGTACATGACCCAGGGCTTCCTGGACAAGCTGCGCCGTGAAATGTTCGACGGGATGCAGGACCTTCCGATCTCCTACTTTGACACCCATAAGCACGGGGACATCATGTCCCACTATACCAACGACATTGACACCCTTCGCCAGCTCGTCTCGCAGGCCCTGCCGACCCTGATCCAGTCCGGCGCGATTGTGCTGGTGGTGTTTGCCATCATGCTCTACTTCAGCGTCTGGCTGACCCTGGTTCTGGTCCTCGGCATCGTGGCCATGTTCTTCGTCACCAAGGTCGTTGGAGGCGGAAGCGCTAAATACTTCATGCGGCAGCAGAAGGCCACCGGCGCCATGGAGGGCTTTGCCCAGGAGATGATGAACGGCCAGAAGGTCATCAAAGTCTTTAACCATGAGCAGGCGAGCATCCGTGATTTTGACAAGGTCAATGACGAGCTCTACGAAGTCAGCCGCCGGGCGCACAGCTATGCAAGTATCCTCGGCCCCATCATGGGCAACATCGGCAACATCCTCTATGTGGTGCTTGCCCTCGTGGGCGGTGTATTTCTGCTGACGGGACTGAAGAACGTGAGCCTTTCGGGCATGCCATTCAGCATTTCGATTCTTGTTCCGTTCCTGAACATGGCCAGACAGTTTACCGGAAACGTAAACAACCTCTCCCAGCAGTTTAACGCCATTGTTATGGCGGGAGCGGGGGCGGCCCGTGTCTTCGCCCTGATTGATGAAAAGCCGGAAGCGGACGACGGATACGTGACCCTTGTGAACGTGAAGGAAAACGAGGCCGGCGAGCTGGTGGAGACCACGGAACGGACGGGACGCTGGGGCTGGCGTCATCCTCACACCGACGGAACGCTGACCATCGCGCCGCTGCGCGGAGATGTGCGGATGGTGAACGTGGACTTTGCCTACGTGGAGGGCAAGGATGTGCTTCACGATGTCTCGGTGTATGCCGAACCCGGACAGAAGGTCGCCTTTGTCGGCGCGACGGGAGCGGGGAAAACCACGATTACCAACCTCATCAACCGTTTCTATGACATCGCCGACGGAAAGATCCGATACGACGGCATCAATGTCAATAAGATCCGCAAAAAGGACCTGCGCCGGTCCCTCGGCCTGGTGCTGCAGGATACCAATCTCTTTACCGGAACCGTGCTGGAGAACATCCGCTACGGACGGCTCGACGCCACGGAAGAGGAGTGTCGGGCAGCGGCAAAGCTCGCCGGCGCGGACGACTTCATCACGCGTCTGCCCCAGGGCTATGAGACGGTGCTCCACAATAACGGGGCGAACCTCTCCCAGGGCCAGAGACAGCTGATCGCCATTGCCCGGGCCGCCGTCGCGGATCCGCCGGTGATGATCCTTGACGAGGCGACGTCTTCCATCGATACACGTACCGAGGCCATCGTACAGTGCGGCATGGACAAGCTGATGGAGGGACGGACCGTTTTTGTCATCGCCCATAGACTTTCAACCGTCATGAACTCCGACGTTATCATGGTCCTGGACCACGGACGGATTATCGAGCGCGGCAGCCACGAAAAGCTGATCGCCGAGAAGGGAACCTACTACAAGCTTTATACCGGCGCGTTCGAGCTGGAATAATCCGGCGGCTCACGCCAAAAACAATCCACCCGAAAGGGTGTATTTTCTATTGGTTTTTTACGGAAGAATATGTTGCAATCACCGCGTGAATCGTGTAAAATGTGTAAAGCACTTTTCATTTTGCGAATCAAAATGACAGGAGGAAACCATGGAAAAGAA
>CADAPN010000289.1 GCA_902789835.1 Oscillospiraceae bacterium | reverse complement strand
TGCGGGATCAGAAGATACGCGACGCCATCCATAGCGCCGGGTCTTGTGATCGTGTAAACGCTGATCACGACAGCCAGGACCAGCAGGATCGGCATCATGATGCGGGACACGCGCTCGATGCCGTTCTCAACGCCCATGTAAATAATGACCAGGTTGAGTGCCACGAAAACGCAGAACCAGAGTTCCGTGGAACCGCCGGCGGTGATGAAATCCGTGAAAAACGTATCCGAGGTGATCGTGTCCATGTCTGTGGTGAGGAACGCGTAGAGATATTTGCACACCCACCCGCCGATAACGGAATAGTAAGGGCAGATCAGCATGGGAACGATCGCGTTGAGCCATCCGCCCGCTTTCGCAAAGGGGGAACGGCTGTAGTGGGTAAAGGCGCTTACGGGGCTCTTCTGCGTAGAACGTCCGATCGCAGTCTCAGCGATGATCATCGTATAGCCAAATGTAAGGGCAAGGATGATATAAACGAGAAGAAAAGCGCCGCCGCCGTACTTGGCTGCCAGGTAAGGAAATCTCCAGATATTGCCGAGGCCGACGGACGCGCCGGCGGCTGACAGGACAAACCCGAGTTTACCGGTAAATGAACCTCGTTGATTTTGTTCCAAAATGTATGCCTCCTTATAAATTGCTCGATTTTTCAATCATATAACAATTTTGGAACAAATGCTATCTTTTTCAGCTGTTACAGCCGGTTCATTCTGTATCCGACGCCGATCCTGGTCTGAATATACTGGGGATGCGTGGTGTCCTTTTCCATTTTTTTGCGAAGAGACGCCATGAACACCCTCAGAGACGCAAGGTCGCTGTCCAGAGTGTTGCCCCAGATCGCGTCGGTCAGGTAGGTGTGGGTCAGTGTTTTGCCCACGTTTTTGCAGAAGAGGCAGAGCAGTTTGTACTCAATAGGAGTCAGTGTCAGCTCCTCGCCGTTCATATAAGCCGTGCCGGCCGCGAAATCCACTTTCAGGCCTCCGTTTTCAAATATGTGGGAGGGCATGCCCTGCTGGGACGACAGACGGCGCTGCGTCACACGGAGCCTTGCCAGCAGCTCATCCACGGAAAAAGGCTTGGTCAGATAGTCGTCTGCGCCGGCGTCGAGCGCCTCGATCTTGTCGTTATCCTCGCTTCGCGCGCTGATCACAATGATCGGCGTGACAGACCAGGTGCGGATCTTGCGGATCAGGTCGACGCCGTCCATATCGGGCAGTCCCAGATCCAGAAAGATGACGTCCGGATTGTGGGAGGTGATCTGCATCAGCGCGTCAGAAGCGGACGAAGCTGTCAGATAGCGGTAATTGTGAATGTCAAGCGTTGTGGTCATAAGATTCTGGATCAGTTTGTCGTCTTCTACAACAAGGACCATAAACTTATTCATGCACTGCAACCTCCTTCATGGGGAGTGTGAAGCTGAAACAACAGCCATGGGGATCATTGTCACTGAGGGCGATCTCGCACCCGTGCGCGCGTATAATGGAACGACACAGGGCAAGTCCCAGACCGAGACTTCTCTTACTGTCGGTCACTTTCTTGCTTCCGCTGTAAAACATAGCAAATATATATGGCTTTTCCGTATCAGGGATGCCGGGACCATTGTCGGAGACAGTAACTCGGACATGGTCGTCTTCCCGCTCGCTGCAGATCCGGATCGTGGAGCCCGCAGGCGTATACTGGATCGCGTTATTGATCAGATTGATCAGGACCTGCACGATCAGCCTGCCGTCGACGTCTACGAGAAGAGTCTCCGGAGAAGGCTCCGACTGGATCACATACTCCGAGCTGCGCCTGTCAATATGCAGAAGCGCCTCCGATACGATATCATCCATCAGTTCCAGCTTGCGGTGCAGCTGCATGGTCCCGTCTTCGATGCGGCTTACCGCGAGAAGATTCTCCACCAGGCTGATCAGCCAGACGGAGTCATCGTAGATATCGGAATAGAGCTGCTTGCGCACCGACTCGTCAAACTCGTCGCCGGATGAGAGAAGATTACTTGCGTTTCCGGAGATGGAAGTGAGGGGCGTGCGCAGGTCATGGGATATGGAACGCAGGAGATCGGCACGCAGCTTTTCATTTCTGCGGCGAAGCACCTCCTCCTCCTTCTC
>CADAPN010000288.1 GCA_902789835.1 Oscillospiraceae bacterium | reverse complement strand
GCAGAAGGAGCACCTGAAGCACTTTGACGGCGCGCTGGAGAAGTTCAACAGCGGCGTGCATGACTTCTCCGAGGTGGACTACAACCTGCGCGGCAGCGTGGAGCGCATGGACCTCGCGGTGCGCGATCTGGCTTCGGCGCTGCGGGAGATCAACCGCCGTCTCGGAGGAACAAAGCAATGAGACGGCAGTACAAAGGCCGTACGGATGCGATGGTGAAGAGCCAGGAAGGCGAACAGGGCTTCTGGCCGTCGTATGCGGACATGATGTCGGCGGTGGCGCTGATTCTGTTCTTCCTGATGCTGCTGAGCTACATCTCGAACATGATCACCGGCAACAACCTCAAGAACACCGAGTCCCAGCTGGAGGATACACGAATCCAGCTGGTCGCGAGGGAAAAGGAGCTCAACGAGCTTGAAAGCACCCTGGCCGTGACGAAGCAGCAGGTGGAGGACGCGGCAAGCGAGCTGGAAAAGGTCAGCGAGGACCTGGACGAGGTGAAGGTGACGCTGGCTGCCAAGGAAGAGGATCTGGCCGCCCAGGATAAGCTCCTCGCGGACCAGAAGACCCAGCTGGACGATCAGAAGGCCCAGCTGGAGAGCCAGAGAAGCGTCCTTTCGGATCAGGAGAAGAAGCTTTCGGAGCAGCAGGCCCTGATCGGAGAGCAGGAAGAATACCTGTCGGCGGCGACCGAGGAGATTCTGGAGCTGCGCGGACAGATGGAAACGATCGTGGGCGTCCGCAAGTCGGTTCTGGAGCAGATCCGCGACAGCGTGGTCCAGGTCATGGGCGATTCGTCCAAGGTGAAGATTGACAACGGAAACATCGTGTTCAACGAAGGCGTCTTCTTCGATGTCGGCTCCTATGCGATCAAGCCGGGAGCGGGCGAGATGCTGAGCCAGCTGAGCCGGGTGTTTGAGCGCTTCCTCAGCGATGAAAACAATCTCCGGTATGTGGACAGCATTGTGATTTCCGGCCATGCCGACAGCACCGGCAATGCGCAGGACAACCGGACGCTGTCGTCGAACCGCGCCAATGCGGTGCTGGGGTATCTGCTGGAAAGCGGCGGCGCCGGACTGCAGCAGTATTCCAGCTTCTTCTCCGCCTCGGGCTACGGAGACACCCGCCCCGTGGCATCGAACGACACGGAGGAAGGCCGCGCCCAGAACCGCCGGATCGAGATCTCCATCGTGCTGAAGGACGATTCCATCATGAACATCGTCAACAACTATCTCGAACTGGATCTGCCCGCCGCCGCCCAGTCGGAGGCACAGGGCTGAGGCAAGGCCCGGACGGTAACGGAAAACAGAAACGGCATCCCTTTCCATGGCGGAGCGGGATGCCGAAATATAAGCAATCAACACAAATCAAAAAAGAAGGGCGGAGATACCATGGCAGTACAGTTCTATGAATTCGGAAAGCTCCCCGACGGACGGAGCGTTACGGCGGCGAAGCTCACGAACCACGCGGGGGCGTCCCTGACCGTGCTGGATTACGGCGCGACGGTGCAGGCGCTTTGCATCCCCGATCGGGACGGAAAGCCGGTGGATGTCGTGCTCGGCTATGATACAGCGGCGGAGTACGCGAAAAACGGCGACTACCTCGGGGCGACCATCGGACGGGTCGGAAACCGCATCGGCAAAGCGGAGTTCTCCCTGAACGGGAAAACCTATGTCCTGGACAAAAACGACGGCGAGAACCACCTCCACGGCGGGAAAGAGGGCTTCGACAAGAAGATCTGGCGCATGGCGGCCCAGGGCGAGAGCCTGCTGTGCTGGAGAACATCCCCGGACGGAGAAGAGAACTACCCCGGAAACCTGAAGGTCCAGGTACTGTTTCAGCTGACGGAGGACAACCGCTTCTGCATCACCTACGACGCGGATACCGACGCGGACACACTGGTGAACCTGACCAACCACAGCTATTTCAATCTCAACGGCGGCGGAAGCGTGCTGGGCCACCGCCTGCAGCTGGGACGCTTCTGAAGGTGGAAGGAACGCCGTTTGATTTCCGTACGGAAAAAGAAATCGGCGCCGACATCGGCGCCGAGAATGAGCAGCTGAAACGCGCGGGGGGCTATGACCACAACTATGTCCTCTGCGGGGCGAAGGCCGCCGTCCTCTACAGCCCGGAAACCGGGATCGAGATGACGGTGGAGACGGACCTGCCCGGCATGCAGCTCTATACGGGCAACTTCCTGACCGAGCGGAAGGGGAAGGGCGGCAGCGTGATCGACAGACGGTACGCGGCCTGCTTCGAGACCCAGCTGTACCCGAACGCGATGAACTGCTACGGTTTCCCGTCCCCGGTGCTTCGGGCCGGGAAGCATCTGCACAGCGAGACGAGCTATTCCTTCCGCGTGCGCTAGGCGCGGGCGGATTTGGAGGGCTTTTGAACGGTGCCCTGCTCAAAGGCCTGGCAGAGGTCCCGCACACAGCATGCTTCGCACCGCGGACTGCGGGCGTCGCAGACGGCACGGCCGTGCAGAACAATACAGTGACAGAAGTCAGAGGAGCTCTCCGGAGGAAGAATCTTCCGGAGGGCTGTTTCTATCTT
>CADAPN010000287.1 GCA_902789835.1 Oscillospiraceae bacterium | reverse complement strand
GGGGCACTGGTCCATCGTGATGCTGCACGCAGAGCGCAGCGGCGCCTTCCGGAAGCTCTGGATCGCAGAGGATGCGAGAGCATCCGTAGTGGAAGAGGACCTCTGGGTGAATCCGGGAGATCCGGTGGAGGCCTTTGCCGGCGCGAACAACGCCGTGGGCTCGCTGGTGCTGAACTGGCCTAACGAGGCAGAGCGGGATGCCCGCATGGCGGATGTGTCGAGCTGGGCGCGGATCCTGACCGAGGGAGAACAGGATGTGTAGGGAGATCGGCGGATACCTGGAGCTGGAGCGTTTCACGGGGCCGATGCTGCACGAAAAAGCGCTGGCACTCTCCAGCGGCCGGGCCTGTCTCAGCTATCTGATCGAACAGCGCGGGATCCGGAAGATTGCCCTGCCGGACTTCAACTGCGACATCGTCGAGGAGGTCTGCCGGGCGCATGAGGTCAATATCCGCTTTTATCCCGTGGGAGCGGATCTGCGGCCGAAAACGCTGCAGACACAAGAGGACGAGTGGTTCTATCTCGTAAACTTCTACGGACAGCTGACGGCGGACGAGCTGACGCATATGGCGGCGCGTCTTCCGAGACTCATCGTGGACAACGCCCAGGCATATTTTGACCTGCCGCTGAAGGGCGTGGATACCCTCTATACCTGCCGGAAATTTCTCGGTGTTCCGGACGGCGGATTCCTTTATACGGACGCGCCGGCGAGAGAACTCCCGGCAGATGAGTCGCGGGATCGGATGAGCTTTGTGCTGGGCCGCTTTGAGCGCCCGGCAACCTCCTGCGCGCGGTGGACTATGAACGGGTCAGAAGAATCCGGACGGAAAACTTCCGGAGACTGCATGAGGGCCTCGGCGCCCGGAACGGTCTGGCGGTGCGCCTGACAGAGGGGGCCTACGCCTATCCGCTGATGCTTCCGGATGGGCAGAAGATCCGAAAGAAGCTGATCGAACAGAAGATTTTTGTTCCCCTGCTCTGGCCGAATGTGCCCGCGCAGCAGCCGGAGGACTCGGAAGCCTGCAGGCTGGCCGAAGAGATTCTGCCGCTGCCCTGTGACCAGCGCTACGGAGCGGAGGAAATGGACTTTATCATCAGGGCGGTGCGGGACTGCCTGAACCCGTGAAAGGAGAATGGAGCACATGACGATCAATGTAACACGGTCATCCATGCCGCCGTTTGAAGAATACTGTGAGGAAATCCGTGAACTCTGGGACAGCCACTGGCTCACCAACATGGGCAGTAAGCACCAGCAGCTGGAACAGGAGCTGAAAGGGTTTCTGGGCTGTGAGGAGATTGCCCTTTTCACCAACGGACATCTGGCTCTGGAGAACGTCATTGAGGCCTTCCGTCTTCACGGTGAGATCATCACGACACCGTTTACCTTCGCGTCCACGACCCATGCCATCGTGCGCTGCGGCTGCACGCCGGTGTTCTGCGACATTGACCCGAAAACCTATACCCTGGACCCGGAGAAGCTGGAGGCGCTGATCACCGAAAAGACGGTGGCCATTCTGCCGGTTCATGTTTACGGAAATCTCTGTGATGTGGACCGGATCGGAGAGATCGCGGCCCGGCACGGGCTTCCGGTGATCTACGACGCGGCCCACAGCTTCGGCGTGTTCCGGAACGGGGTCAGCTCCGCCTGCTTCGGGGACGCCGCGATGTTCAGCTTTCATGCCACCAAAGTGTTCAACACGGTGGAGGGCGGCGCGGTCTGCTGCCGCAGTGCGGAGATCCGGCGCCGGCTCTGCGATCTGAAGAACTTCGGCATCCATGACGAGGAGACGGTGGCCTATGTCGGCGGCAACGCCAAAATGAACGAGTTCTGCGCGGCGATGGGCCTGTGCAACCTGCGCCATCTGCAGGAAGAGATCGAAAAGCGCCGGCTGGTGGCACAGCGCTATGACGAGCGCCTCGAAAACGTGCCCGGCCTGCAGCTCAATGCGCATCCCGAGGAGATCCGGCCGAACTCGAGGTCTTCGCCCGCCTTTCGGAAAACGGGATCATCCCAAGAAAGTATTTCTATCCCCTGACCAGCGCCTTTGCCTGCTACGCCGGAAAAGCCGGATTTGACCCGGCTGAAACGCCGGTCGCGGCGCATGTGGCGGAGCGGGTGCTGACCCTGCCGATGTATGCCGATCTCCCCATCGAAACGGTGGACCGCATCTGTGACCTGATTCTGCAATGACGAGACCGATTCTCAGGAATAAGCTCTATCTCTATCTGACGGAGTTTTTCGCCGGGATGGCGGTGATGGCGGTGGAACTGGGAGCCAGCCGCCTTCTGGCACCCTACTTTTCCTCCTCCCAGATCGTCTGGACCATCATCATCGGGACGATCATGATTGCCATGGCCCTCGGCAATCTGTACGGCGGCCGCAGTGCGGACCGGGATCCGAATCCGGACCGCCTGTACCGGCGTATCCTCATCGCTTCCATCTGGATCGCCCTGATCCCGGTGGCGGGGAAGTATATTATTCTCGCGATCTCCGCCGTAATGATCTTCTCCGTGAACGCAAACTACCTGATCTGGGCGGCGTTTGCGGCCTGCATGGTCATTTTCGTGTTCCCCCTCTTCCTGCTGGGGACGGTGACGCCGTCTCTTGCCAAGTACAGCATGGAGAATCTGGAGGACAACGCCCGGATCGTCGGGACCCTGGGGGCGGCAAATACCGTCGGAAGCATCATCGGAACCTTTGTGCCGACCTTTGTGACCATCCCGTCGGTGGGCACGTCGATCACCTTCCTGATCTTCGCGGGGATCCTGCTGGTGCTGGGGCTGATCTATTTTATCAGCACAAAGACCCGCAGCACCGCCGCTGTGGCGGCGACCCTGGTGTTCCTGCTCAGCTGTGCGCTGGGGTACCGGTCAAACTTCGCCTTCTGGAAGAATGATCTGGTCTATGAGGGCGAATCGGTCTACAACTACCTGCAGGTGGAGGAGACCGACGACAGCGTCATCCTCTCAACCAACGTCCTCTTCGGGGTCCAGTCCATCCTTCGCAAGGATGCGTCCCTCACCGGCATGTACTATGACTATGCCCTGGCGGCGCCGATGATGGCGGGGGCGGAGGAAACGCTCGCGGACGGGCAGGACTTCGACCTGCTGATCCTCGGGATGGGGACCGGGACCTACGGAAGCCAGTGCAAACGATACTTCCCCGGTATCAGGATCGAGGGCGTGGAGATCGACGAAAAGATCACCCGCCTTGCCCATCGCTATTTTGAGATGCCGGAGGATCTGTATGTCTGCACCTATGACGGAAGAGCCTATCTGAACGCGGTGGAAAAGCGGTATGACGTCATCATGGTGGACGCCTACCAGGACATCACGATCCCGTTTCAGATGTCTTCCGTGGAGTTCTTCACCATGGTGCGGGAGCACCTGAAGGACGACGGCGTACTCATTGTGAATATGAACATGCACGGCGAGAAGGAGGGGGAAATCAACCACTACCTCTCCGACACCATCGCCGCCGTGTTTCCGGAAGTCTGGACGATCGACGTTCCGAATAGTACGAACCGGGAGCTCTTTGCCTCCTGCAATCCGGGGATGCTGGAAACAATGTCACGCAACACGGCGCTTTGCAACGATGGCGAGCTTCGCGGCCTGATGGAGCGGATCGGAGAGAGTCTCACACCCTGGCAGGCGGGAAACTATCTCATGACGGACGACCGGGCGCCGGTGGAGCTGCTGGGCATGCGGGTCATCGACGACCTGATCCGGGACGAGGTCTCCTGGTACAGGTGGATCTATGAGGAATACGGCATTCAGGGCATCATCGATATGCTGTAGGATGCGAAAAGCAGCCGGGACGATATCTCTAAGAAGATACCGTCCCGGCTGCTTTTTAATGGTACAGCTCGGAACAAACGCTTAGCGGTTGAACCAGATGATGTTCGCCGCTTCCTCTGCTGCCTGGATGAGTTCCCGCGTGAGAGGATCGTTGTCTCTGCGGCAGACCAGATCGATGCTGATCAAAGGATCTTCAAAATCGTCCGGCAGACGCAGGGGAACCGTCATGTAGCTGCTGTCCCGGGGAACAATGCTGCGGCTGGCCACACAGGGGGCTGCCAGACGCTGCATG
>CADAPN010000286.1 GCA_902789835.1 Oscillospiraceae bacterium | reverse complement strand
GCCGGCAGCACCAAGACCGGCACCAACATCTCCGGCACCTCGGACGGCGTCCCGGCCCAGTCCTTCGCCGATCTGCTGAAGCAGGTCTTCCCCGAGGCCAAGAAGGTCGGTATCCTCTACTGCTCGGGCGAACCCAACTCCAAGTTCCAGGCTGACCAGATCCGCCCGATCCTGGAGGGCATGGGCTACGCCGTTGCCGACTACACCTTCGCCGACTCCAACGATGTCGCTCAGGTTGCCGCCAATGCCTGCGACGACAGCGACGTTCTCTATATCCCGACGGATAACACCGCCGCCTCCAATGCCGAGCTCATTAACAGCGTCTGCCTCGAGAAGAAGGTCCCCGTTGTCGCGGGCGAAGAGAACCTCTGCCTCGGCTGCGGCTCCGTGACGCTCTCCATCTCCTACTACGATCTCGGCACGGTCACCGGCGAGATGGCTGCCAAGGTCCTTGCAGACGGCGCCGATATCTCCGCGATGGAAATCCAGTACGCGCCGTTCACCGGCAAGTTCAACAAGGTCAACTGTGAGGCGCTCTCTGTCGAAGTCCCCGAAGGCTTCGTCGCCATCGAAGGATAACTTTCAACTCTTCCCTGTGAAGGAGTTCTGTACGTGAGTGTATCTTCTTATTTTGCTTCGCTGAGTCTGCTTAAGCTGCTGCGCAATATGCCCGGCGGCGTTTCCCAGGGCCTGATCTGGGGGATTATGGCACTCGGCATCTATATCACCTTCCGCCTGCTGGATTTCGCCGATCTGACGGTCGACGGCTCCTTCACGACGGGCGGTGCCGTGACGGTCATGCTGATTCTGGCCGGCTGTCCGGCCTGGGCGGCCCTTCTGGTCGCCGTCCTGGCCGGCATGCTCGCCGGTCTCTGCACCGGCCTGCTGCACACCCGCTTCGGCATCCCCGCCATTCTGGCCGGGATCCTGACCCAGTTTGCGCTGTATTCCATCAATCTGCGCATCATGGGCATGGCCGCCAACAAGGCCGTCAGCGTTGACAAGTATCATCTGGTGCTCAGTTCGCGCAATGTTCCCCTGGCCATTCTGACCGCCGCGCTGATTGCGCTGGCGCTGGTTTCGCTCTTCTACTGGTATTTCGGCACCGAGCAGGGCTCTGCCCTGCGCGCTACCGGCAACAACCCCGCCATGAGCCGCGCCCTCGGCATCAACATCAACCGCATGAAGGTGCTGGGTCTGGCCCTTTCCAACGGCGTCGTTGCGCTGGCCGGCGGGCTGATGAGCCAGTATCAGGGCTTTGCCGATATCAACATGGGCCGCGGCGCCATCGTCATCGGGCTTGCCGCCGTCATTATCGGCGAGGTGCTTGCCAACGCCATTCTGAAGCGGCGTCTGAATTTCTACGGTACCCTGAGCTTCACGGTCATCGGCGGCGTGATTTATTACCTCGTTGTGGTCGTCGTGCTCTGGCTGCGCCTCAATTCCAACGATCTGAAGCTGTTCACGGCCATTGTCGTGGCGCTGTTCCTTGCAATTCCCTATTGGCGCGAACTGCGCATCAGCTCCTTTGCCAAGTTCAGGAGGAAGGGGGCCGGGAATAATGCTTGACATCCGTGAGATCAGCAAGACCTTCAACCCCGGCACCGTCAATGAAAAGCTTGCCCTGCACAAGCTGTCCCTGCATCTGGACCCCGGCGACTTTGTCACCGTCATCGGCGGCAACGGTGCCGGCAAGTCTACCATGCTCAACGCCATCGCCGGCGTCTGGCCGGTGGACGAGGGACGCATTCTCCTGGACGGCAACGACGTCACTCCCCTTCCCGAGCACCAGCGCGCCTGGCTGATCGGCCGTGTTTTTCAGGATCCCATGATGGGCACCGCGCCGAACATGCAGCTGGTGGAAAACCTCGCCCTGGCCCGCCGGCGCGGGCAGAAGCGCGGCCTGCGCTGGGAGGTGACCAAAGAAGAGACCGAAGAGTACCGTGAGCGGCTGAAGGTGCTTGGCCTCGGGCTGGAGGACCGGCTGCTGGCCAAGGTCGGCCTGCTCTCCGGCGGCCAGCGTCAGGCGATCACCCTGCTGATGGCCTCTCTGCGCGAGCCGAAGCTTCTCCTGCTGGACGAGCATACCGCCGCCCTCGATCCTGCCACCGCCGCAAAGGTG
>CADAPN010000285.1 GCA_902789835.1 Oscillospiraceae bacterium | reverse complement strand
CAGTTTGAGGATATTTAGAGAAGCGAAATATTCACTCACCGAAAAAGCTCCTTCTTATCAGAAATGCCCGCTCCCCGCAGGGAGCGGGCGAAAGATGCGCGGATTACTCTTCAGTCTCGATGGCTTCGAAGCCTTCGGGAATCTCAACGCCGAGCAGCTCACAGTTGACAGCGTTGTACTTGCCCGTGAAGGGGGCGTACTCGATCTCCATGGTGGAGATGTCAGCGCCGTTGGCCAAAATCTCAGCGGCCAGGCAGACGTTGTTGATGAGCTCTGCATTGGAGGCGGCGGTGTTGTCGGTCGGGATATAGAGCACGTCGCAGTCGTCGCAGGCATTGGCAGCGACCTGGGCAACGTCATTGGAATCGGCAAAGGTGTAATCCTTGACCTTGTAGCCCATCTCTTCGAGGATCGGGCGAATCTCATCGGCCTGGAACTTGGAGTTGGGCTCGCCGGAGCAGTAGAGAAGGCCGACGTTCTTGGCATCGGCAAAGACCTGCTGCAGCAGCTCGGCCTGGGCCTGGGCGGGGACACCGTCGGAGGTGCCGGAGATGTTGGTGCCGGTGGCGCCGTTCCAGTCGTCAATGTCAAGGGCGCTGGCATAGTCGGTCACAGAGGTGCCGAGAATGGGGATCTGGTTGGTGGAGGACTGAGCCGCCAGTAGAGCCGGGGTGGCGTTGGCGAGGATCAGGTCGACCTCGTCGCTGACAAACTGATTGCAGATGACCGCACAGGTGGCGGAGTCGCCGGAAGCGTTCTGAACGGAGAACTTAACGGCGTCTTCGCCGAGCTTCTCTTTCAGGGCATCCTGGAAACCCTCGGTTGCGGCGTCAAGCGCGGGGTGCTGAACCAGCTGGCAGATACCCACATTGTAGGCCGGTGCAGCGAAAGCGGCGGCGCTCAGGCTGAGAACCAGAACAGCCATCAGAACAAATGCAAAGATCTTTTTCATTTGGGGTTCCTCCTGTTTGTAGGTTTTTGAATCAGCGCGAGGGATGAAAAAAACCGCCCGGTGAAGTCCGTGCGGCTTAAATCATTCGGTTTATAAAAATGATAATCTTTGCAACACAAACTTCTATTACCTTTTCGTAAAGTAATAGCGGTAGTAGTATGCAGCAAAGAAATCGGCTTTCATAAAGCGCCTCCCGTTGAAACTGTGGCTCACTTTAGCACTTTTTGGTGCTAAAGTCAAGAGCGCTCTTGTATTTCCGGGGAAAGAATGTTATCATGTACAAAAATTTGAAGGAAAAGAGAAAAAGATTATGAAATATGTCATCGGCGCAGTCATCGGCCTGCTCTGGGGTACCCTGGTCGCGTGGCTGAACTCCCGGATCAACAAGGCTGCCATCGAGAAGAACAGCACCAAAGCCATGATGGGGGCAAGCATAGGCCGGACCGCCATCGACATTGCGGCGCTGGGCCTGGTTTTCCTGTTGCGCAACGTCCTGCCGGGAAATTTTGAAGCCACGATCGTCGGGACAGCGGCTTCCCTTGGGCTGCTGACGGTGTTCTTCGCGTTTCAGCTCTCCAGACCCGAGCCGAAAGAGAAAACCGGGGCTGACGTACAGCCGGAGAAAACCGAAAACGGGGGAGAAGAAACGAAGTGATACACGAGATCCTCTTTCCGATGGATCTGACCTGGAAAATGGTCCTTCTCGTACCGATCGGCGTGTTTCTTGCATCGGTGGTGGACGGCATCGCGGGCGGAGGCGGGATGATCTCGCTTCCGACCTATTTTCTTGCCGGCCTTCCGGCGCATCTGGCGCTGGGGACAAACAAGCTCTCGTCCTGTATCGGGACCTCCGTTTCCGCGGCCCGCTTCATCCGCGGCGGTTTTGTGGACTGGAAGCTGGCCGCGCCATCGGCGGTGCTGGCGATCATCGGATCCTATTTCGGCACCAAGCTTCAGCTGGCGGTGGATGAGCACTACCTCAAGTGGCTGCTTCTTCTCGTGCTGCCGCTGGTGGCGCTGGTTGTCCTGCGACAGCACAGCTTCCCGGAGGAGCGAGGGAACATCGCACCGGGAAAGCAGATGGCAATCGTGCTGCTTGCCTCCCTGATCATCGGAACCTATGACGGATTCTACGGACCGGGGACGGGAACATTCCTGATTCTGATCTTCTGCAATCTCGCGAAGCTGGACCTGCGCACCGCCTCGGGAAATGTCAAGGTCGTGAATCTCTCCAGCAACATCGGCGGCGTTACGACAGCCCTGCTGAACGGGAAGGTCTTTGTGGCACTTGGGCTGATCGGGGCGGTGGCGTCCATCGCGGGACACTACATCGGCTCCGGACTTGCCATCAAGGACGGCTCCAAAATTGTCAGACCGGTGATTGTCGCGGTGCTGAGCATGCTGCTCATCAAAGTGGTCACGGAACTGATCTGAAGAAAA
>CADAPN010000284.1 GCA_902789835.1 Oscillospiraceae bacterium | reverse complement strand
ATCGGAGGAAGAAGCATGTATTTCGACAAAGTGAGAGAAGCCCTTGCCAAGCAGTTCGAGCTGGACCCCGAAAGCATCACTCTTGATACCAACCTGATCGACGATCTCGGAGCCGATTCCCTGGATGTGGTCGAACTGATCATGTCCCTCGAGGACGAGTTCGGCGTGACCATCTCGGATGAGGATGCCGCCCAGCTCTACACTGTCGGCAGGATCGTCGACTACCTCGAGAACCTGAGATAATTTCCAGTGCACACAGAAAAACCGCCGTCAGGCGGTTTTTTGATGACCGGAAGAAGATCAGGGATGAATTCGGACAAAACGGACCCGGTTTCCCCCGAATGCATGCTTGCGCGGTTTTGGTTCCTGTGTTATATTTAGTTCGGATCAAACCGAATCGGAGGTGACCGAACGAATGGCCTTTTACGGACGCGAGCAGCAGCAAAAAAAAATCAATGGCATTCTGCAGAAAAACACGCTGCAGGCGGCGTTGATCTTTGGCCGGCGAAGAGTGGGAAAGAGCGAGCTGATCAAACAGTGCCTAAAAAAAACAGAGATCCCGCAGCTTGTTTACGAATGTAAACAGACAACAGAGCTGAACAACGTGGAAAGCCTTTCCACGCTGATTTCCGAAGAATTTCATCTCCCACGCCTTGGATTTGGAAGCATGGAAGCGCTGCTTGATTATCTGTTCCGACGCGCTGAAAAGGAAAAGATGGTCCTCGTATTGGATGAATACCCTTACCTTCGCGAGACGTCAGCGGGGATTGACAGTATCCTGCAGTCTCTGATTGACAGGTACAGGGAAGTCAGCAGTCTGAAACTGATACTCTGCGGCTCTTATGTGGAGATCATGAAATCGCTGCTGGCCCGGGAAAACCCGCTGTATGGCCGTGTTGATCTTACGATCGACCTGAAACCGATGGACTATTACGAATCGGCCATGTTTTATCCTGACTTTTCAGCGGAGGATAAAGTACGGCTTTACAGTGTGTTCGGCGGTATTCCGTATTACAATCGCCTGATCGATGCCTCCCTTTCTGTGAAAGAGAACATTCAGGAACTGATCTCCGCCCCCGGCGCACGGCTGGAGAACGAGGTGTCAATGTACCTGAAGTCGGAGATTTCCAAAATTGCCAATGCGAATGAAGTTTTTGAAGCACTGTCGAAAGGATTCAGCAAATACAGTGACATTCTGTCGCAGTCCCATGTTTCCAGCGGTCCGACACTGATTGATATTCTGGATAAACTGATCCGCATGGAGGTCGTGGAAAAACAGGCTCCGATCAATGATGCGGACAACCGACGCAGATCCGGCTACTTTATTATCGATAATCTGTCTCTGTTTTACTATCGTTATATCTTTCGCTTCCTGTCACAGCGAAGCGTGCTGGATGAGGATGTTTTCTACGATCGCTACATCCGCGAAGATTTTGAAACACAATATGTCCCGCGCGCTTTTGAGAGCATCTGCAGGCAATACCTGATCCGGCAGAACCGCGCCGGAAGAATCAGGCCGGCTTTTGACAAAATAGGAAAGTATTATTACGATGACCCCAGGACGCGCACAAACGGTGAGTTTGATACCGTGACGGAAGATCCTCAAGGCTATATCTTCTACGAATCCAAATTCCGTAAAGAGTCGCTGTCGCCTGCCATGATCGGCGAAGAAATCAGACAGGTACGGGCGACAGGACTGAAATGCTACAGATATGGATTCTTTTCACGATCCGGTTTCCAGTGTGAGCCAAGCGACGATATGATCTTTATTCATTTGAATGAGATGTACTGAACAAAAAACATGTACAAGGAGAAAGGCAGCAATATGAAATTCAAAGCCATTATTTTCGACCTGGACGGTGTGATCTGCTTTACGGACGAATATCATTACCGCGCCTGGAAGGCCCTGGCAGACAGGCTGAACGCCCCCTTTGACCGGACGATCAACAACCGCCTGCGCGGCGTCAGCCGCATGGCGGGAGAAGAACGAAATGTATCGGGAATCCCTGAAGGAGATGAGCCCCGCGGACCTCAGCGACGAGGTGCGCGAAACCCTGAATGCCCTGCGGGCAAAGGGGCTGAAGCTGGCCATCGGCTCGTCCTCGAAGAATGCACCCTTCATTCTGAAGCAGATCGGACTGGAAGGCTTCTTTGACGCCGTCTCGGACGGCAACAACATCAGCCGTTCGAAACCCGATCCGGAGGTGTTCCTCAAGGCCGCGGAATTCCTCGGGATGGACCCTGCGGACTGCCTGGTGGTCGAGGACGCCGTCTCCGGCGCCGAGGCCGGACATGCCGGCGGCATGAAGGTCGCCTGCCTGGGCGACGCCGCCCGGCACGGAGCAGGGGACTGGAATATGAACAGCTTCAGCGAGCTGCTGACCGTCGTGGAGGAATAAACCCCGCCGCGGATGGCGGGAGAAGACAGCGTCATTTTTCTGAGAAGAAGCAAAAACATATGGGAATCAGAGACTGCCCGGGCGGGCAGTCTTTTTTACAGGCATTCTGCACAAAATCCCCCGCGGATTTTTGGAAGACGAATCTGAAAAAACGTCGGATAGTTCCGAAAGCGCAGACTTGTCGAAGAGGGAGAAAGAACGTATCATAACCATCAGGAAACCATCATTCTTTTGCCTGTCAGGAGGAGAGCAACATGAAAACGGAATGCATTCGACTCGATCCAACGCGCGGGGATGTTACCCTGACCACCTATCTGCTGCAGGATTCTCCGGA
>CADAPN010000283.1 GCA_902789835.1 Oscillospiraceae bacterium | reverse complement strand
AGTCTTATTTGTTTTCAGACCGCGGGCATAGTTGTTCACGCGGTAATTGAGCTTTTCCGCGGCGGCTTCCACGCGCTCGCGGTATTCTTCACCGACCGGATACCCATTGAAGACCCGCGAGACGGTACCGAGCGCCACGCCCGCTTCCCGGGCGACATCTTTCATGGTAGGCTGTGAACTGTGACTCATCGTGTCAGATCCCTCACATCTTTCTGTCTGAGAACGTATTCACTGACCGCTTTCGTCATTGTGCGTAACGGCAGATGGAAATTCTGCACCCTGATCTTCTCGCTGATGATTGCGTCGATGGTCATTCCGTTCCAGGTCCTGATGCTCCCGCTGGTGTCCATTTACGGCGGTATGCTGAACGTGCTGAACCACCGGATCACCCTGATCCTGATGCATGTTGGATTCTCGGTGTCCATGGCGGTCTTCATGTTCCACGGGGCGATCAAGACGAACATCCCGCCCGGTGGCAGACCTGGTGGAAGGTCGTCTTCCCCCTGCTCAAGCCCACCATCGCGACCGTCGGCATCATCAACGCCATGGCTTACTGGAACGACTACCTGCTGCCGAGCCTGGTGCTGACCGAGAAGCCCCTTTACACCATCCCCATTGCAACACAGGCCTTCTACGGTACTTATTCCACCGATATCGGCCTCGTCATGGCGGCGCTGCTGCTGGCGATGCTGCCGATCCTGATCCTGTACGTGTTCCTGCAGCGCTACATCGTCGAAGGCGTTGCCTCCGGCGCTGTGAAGGGCTGATCCGAAAGGCGGACCGGACAGATTCAGAATACTTTTCAAGCAAGCGATTTCCCCGCCCTGCCGGGCGGGGAAATCTTCTGTGACCCGGCAGAAGCCGGGCAGTATGGATCCATAGACCGGGGGAAAGGACGGTATGCCGTGAGACGAATCTTTGATATGGAGAATCCGTTCTGGCAGGCACTGAACGTGATTGCGGACATGATGCTTCTGAACCTGCTGACGCTGCTGTGCTGCGCACCGCTCATTACGGCGGGCGCCGCGCTGACGGCCATGAACGACATGGTCATCCGGATCGTACGCCAGGAAGAGAGCGGCATCCTGAAAGGCTACGGACAGGCTTTCCGGCAGAACCTGAAAAACGGCATCCTGTTCGGCTTGATCCTTCTGGCCGCGGCAGGCCTGCTCTACTTCGACTATCTCTGCGCGCTGACTTATGCGCCGATCTTCCGTTACGGGATCGCGTCGCTGGCGATCCTGCTGCTTGCCCTGACGATCTATACGCTGGCGCTTCTGGCGCGATACGACAACCCGCTCCGCGTCACACTGAAGAACGCGGCGGTTCTGGCGGTGGGATACTTCCCCCAGACCCTCGGAATGATCTGTTTTACGACGGCATTCTGGATCCTGTGCATCCAGTTCTGGCGCTACGGAACGCCGGTTTTGATTCTGTTTGGATTCTCGCTGCCCTGCTATGTCTGCGTCCTGCTGATGCGGAAAATGTTTGCACAACTGGAAGAAGAGAAGAAGAATGACGGAGGAAAGAGCGAATGAAGCAAATGGACATCCCCTGGTGGAAGCAGACGGTGATTTACCAGATCTATCCGCGTAGCTTCTGTGATTCCAACGGCGACGGAATCGGGGACCTCCCCGGGATCCTCACAAAGCTGGATTATCTTCAGAAGCTCGGAATCGGCGCGATCTGGCTCTCTCCGGTCTTCTGCTCGCCGCAGGACGACAACGGATACGACATCTCAAACTATCAGGACATCGACCCCATCTTCGGAACGCTGGAGGATATGGACCGCCTGATTGCCGAGGCAGGGAAGCGCGGGATCCGGATCATTCTGGATCTGGTGCTGAACCACTCCTCGGATGAGCACCGCTGGTTTATCGAGGCAAAAAAAAGCCGGGACAACCCGTATCACGATTATTATATCTGGCGCGACGGCGACGGCGTGACACCCCCGAACGAGCTGAAGTCCGGCTTCGGCGGATCGGCCTGGGAATGGGTGCCGGAATTGGGACAGTATTATTTCCATCAGTTTTCTGTGAAACAGCCGGACCTGAACTGGGATAACCCGAAACTCCGCGAGGAGCTTTATCGCATGATCAACTGGTGGACCGACCGGGGCATCGGCGGCTTCCGACTGGATGTCGTGGATCACCTGGGGAAAGACCCGGACCATGGCCTTATGAAGTGTGCCCCCACGCTGCACCCCTATGTCCGCGAGATGAGCCGGGCGGCGTTTCAGAGACCCGGGCTGGTGACAGTCGGAGAGGCCTGGAGCGCGGACGTGGAAGGGGCAAAGCTCTACAGCAATCCGGACGGATCCGAGCTCTCCATGGTGTTTCAGTTTGAGCACATGAAGATCGACCAGATCCCCGGCAAAGAGAAATGGGACATGGTCCCGATTGACTTCGTGGAACTGAAAAAAATCTTCACCCGCTGGCAGAAGGGCCTTTACGGACAGGGCTGGAACAGCCTCTTCTGGGAGAATCATGACCTGCCGCGCAGCGTCTCCCGCTTTGCCGACGACGGTGTGTACCGGGTGGAGTCGGCAAAGATGCTGGCGATCCTCCTGCATGGGATGCAGGGGACACCCTATGTCTATCAGGGCGAAGAACTCGGTATGACCAATTATGACTTCCGGGTAGA
>CADAPN010000282.1 GCA_902789835.1 Oscillospiraceae bacterium | reverse complement strand
TTCTGAAGAATGGTCTGGGCCTTGAAGAACACGCCGGAGCCGATGACAATGCCCACCACCATGCAGATCGCGGTGAAGAGCCCATATCTGCGTTCAAGCTTGTTTTCCATACGTCCTCCTTAAAAAATCTTTGCATTTTTTACAGCTCTATTTTAACAAGAACCGTAAAAAAGGCAAGTAGCAGGATGGACTTTTTTTGCAGAAGATTTTGGCCGTCCCGGGCTTTTTCAGTTTTTCAGGGCCCATTCGAGGCCGCGGGGGAGATATTCGTTCCAGAAGTCCCAGGTATGCATGCCGTGACCGTCCTCATAAAAGAAGTCCGCGCCCTCCGCCTCCAGGAAGCGCCGGAAGTCCTGGTTTACGGCGTAGAGGCTGTCCTCTCTGCCGATGGCCATGTAAATCTTCGGAAGCTCCTTGCCGGCCGCCTTGGCCTTGCGATACAGGACCTCGGGGTTATAGTCGGACTCCAGAAGCTTTTCCGGATCGCCGAACACATCCCGGACCATGGCCTCGGGCATGATGCTGTTGCGCCGTTTTCCGAGTTCGGCAATCTCATGGATCACCAGGGCCGAGGAGAGGGCAATGCAGGCGGAGAAGGTCTCCGGAAACTGCAGCGCCGTGTGAATGGCGCCGAAGCCGCCCATAGAGAGGCCCGCGATCATGGTGTTTTCCCGGTTCAGGCAGTAGCCGAAGGTGTCGCGGATATACTCCGGCAGCTCCTGGCCGACGAAGGTGGCATAGTTTCCGCCTTCGTATCCGCGGTCCAGATAGAAGGAGTTGCCCGTGGTGGGCATGAAGATGGCGAGATTATACTGCTTGGCCATTTCCTGGGCCACGCCGCCGTAGAGCCAGTCCGTGTCGGTTCCGGTCAGGCCGTGCAGCAGAATGAGGGACTTGGTGGGCCGGTCATAGGGATCACGAAACTGAAGTTCGTGTGCTGCATAATGCTGTCTGCGTGAAATTCCATTCTTCCGCTTGCCATATGGATTCCTCCCTGAACATAGATTACGGAAAGACAGTATAGCATCTTTTTTTCCATTCCGCCACTTGAACCTGAGGCCGCATCGTGATATTCTGTGCCAACAAGAACCTAAAACAAAGGAGAACCCAGATGAACACCTATACCTATACACCGAAATATGTCTGTTCCCGTGAGATCCGCTTCGGTCTCGAAGACGGGAAAATCCACGATCTCAGTTTCGTCGGAGGCTGTGACGGCAATCTCCGGGCCATCGGCAAGCTGCTGGAGGGGAGAGAGGCCGAGGAAGCCATTCGCCTCCTGAAGGGCAACGACTGCCACGGGCGCGGAACCTCCTGCGCCGACCAGCTTTCCCTCGCCCTGGAAGCCGCCCTCGAGGAAGAGCGGAGCGCCTGAAAAAACGACAGCCGACACTTCTATTGAGTCGGCTGTCGTTTTTTCTGTAAGGCGGGCTTATTCCTGAGCGGCGAAGACCCGGAGGAAGTTTCCGTGGGTGATTTTATCGATTTCGTCGTCGGTGAAATGCGTTTCCAGAGCGCGGAGAATCTGCGGGAAACCGGCATAGTCGCGGAATTCCAGTGTGCTTACGATGCCGTCAAAATCAGAACCGAAGGCGAGACTCTCGATCCCGGCCCGGTCCCGGAGGTACAGCAGGTGGCGGACGATATCCTCGACGGCGGTTGTTCCGCCGCGGTCGCCGAGAAACTCATCATAGAAATTCACGCCGACGACACCGCCGGCCTCCGCCAGGGTGCGGAGCTGCCGGTCTGTCAGGTTTCGGGAATGGTCCTTCAGCGCCCGGCAGCAGCTGTGGCTCGCGATGAAGGGCTTTTTGCTGTGGGCGGCGACATCATAAAAGCCCGCCTCGGAGAGGTGGGAGACGTCGATGATGATGCCGAGCTCGTTCATCTTCTCCAGCACCTCAAAACCGAAGGGCTTCAGACCGCGGCGCGTATGCTCCGCGGGATCGGGACTGTTCGGGAAGCCGATGCTGTTTTCATAGTTCCAGGTCAGCGCGATCATGCGCACGCCGTCGGCGTAAACCGTGTCCAGGCGGTCAAGCTTTCCGTCCAGTTCCACCCCGTCTTCGACGGTGAGGATGGAGGAGAGAAAGCCGCTGCGGGCGTTTTCCAGAACCTGGGCGGCAGAGAGCGCGGGGCGGAGCGCATCCGCGCTGTCGGCGAGAAGCGCCCTGTAGCAGTGCAGAAGGGCCTGATAGAGCTCCCAGGGGTCCGTTTCCCGGCCAAGATAGTTGACCGCCGCGTCATGGGTGGGAATGAAGAGAGCGAAGCACTGGGCCAGGCAGCCGCCCTCCCGCAGCTTTTCCAGATTGATATGTCCCTCCCAGGTGCGGAGGGTTTTCTTGTTTTTGTAACAGAACAGAACCGTGTCGCAGTGCAGGTCGATGATGTTCATGAAAAGGTCCCTTTCCCGTATCAGCCGAGGAGCTCCGACAGAGCGTTCAGGGCCGAGATGGAGACGGCGTTGACCGTCATATGGAAGAAGATGCTGCCCCAGATGCTGTTGCAGCGCTCATAGCAGCGGCAGAGCAGCCAGGAGACCGGCAGATACTGCAGCAGGTAGACCCAGTAGATCGGGTCCAGCAGGGCATAGCCCCAGACGTGATAGAGCGAGAAGAGCAGCATGCTGGCTCCATAGGCAAGCCTGCGGCCGCGGCGGTACAGGCCGCCGAAGACGGCGCCGCGGAAAACCGGCTCCTCGACCAGGGGGGCAAGGAAGATTGCGAGGGCGGCGGTCTTGCCGTATTCGACCCCGGCCATCTCCATGACGGCGGCGTTATTGGGGTTGGGGCTCTCCGCCGGGAGAACAAGGAGAAGGATACTGTTGAGGATCAGGTTGAAGGCGATCATCATGCCGTAGCAGATCAGGACCTGGAGCAGGCAGTAGCGGAAATGATAGCAGAGCGGATCAAAATCCCTGCGCAGAAAGCGGCCCGCAAAAAGCAGCATGTACAGCGCTCCGGCGACGTAGACGATCAGGTTGACCTGAAGGTCGGAAGTGCCGGCTGCGGCCGGAAGAGAATAGAGCAGCAGCGGCAGCAGCCAGACATGGAGCGGGAGATAAAGCAGGGCGGCGATGAGCTCGCCCTTTGTCATG
>CADAPN010000281.1 GCA_902789835.1 Oscillospiraceae bacterium | reverse complement strand
CGCCGCGTGCGGGCAGACCAGGGAGCAGCGGTTACAGCCGATGCACTTGTCGGCGTCCCAGACGGGGACGTTGTCCGCCACGCCGCGCTTCTCAAACTTCGACATCGAGACGGGCATGACACCGTCTGCGTAGGGAACAAAGGTGCTGACGGGAATGCTGTCACCGTCGGCGCGGTTCATCGGGATCAGGACATTTTTGACAAAGTCCGGCAGATTTTCATCGATCCGGACCGGCTCGTCCTGAAGCTCGGCCCACTCGGCCGGAATGTCGATCTTTACGACGTCGGTGAGGCCGCGCTCGATGGCCGCGAGGTTCATGTTGACGATCTTCTCGCCCTTGCGGGAGAAGGTCTTGATGGCCGCGTCCTTCATGTACTTCTCGGCCTCATCGATGGGCAGGACACCGGAGAGTTTGAAGAAGGCCGCCTGCAGCACGGTGCTGGTGCGGTTGCCGAGGCCGATTTCGGCGGCAATGTCGGTGGCGTTGATGGTATAGAAGTTGATCTTCCGCTCCGCCAGCAGGCGCTTGGCGCGGTTCGGCAGGTTGTGAACCAGCTGCTCCCCCTTCCAGCGGGTGTTCAGCAGGAAGATGCCGCCGGGCTTGACCTCGTTTACGATATCAAAGCTGTGCATATAGCTCTGCTTATGACAGGCGACGAAGTCCGCCATGGTGACATAGTAGGTGGAGAGAATCGGCTCGTGGCCGAAACGCAGGTGGCTTCTCGTGAGGCCGCCGGATTTCTTCGCGTCATACTGAAAATAGGCCTGAACATACTGGTCGGTGTTGTCGCCGATAATCTTGCAGGAATTCTTGTTGGCGCCGACGGTTCCGTCGGAACCCAGGCCCCAGAACTTGCAGGAGATGATGCTCTTTCCGGAGGTCACGATGTTCTCGCCCACCGGCAGAGAGTGGAAGGTGACGTCGTCGTTGATGCCGACGGTGAAGTGGTTCTTCTGCTCGCCGGCCATGTTGTCGAAGACGGCCTTGATCTGCGCAGGCGTCGTATCCTTGGAACTGAGGCCGTAGCGGCCGCCGAGGACCGGCAGGTGCAGCCCGGCTTCCAGCACCGCGGTGCTGACATCCTCAAACAGCGGCTCGCCCAGCGCACCGGGCTCCTTGGTGCGGTCAAGAACCGTAAGGATCCGGCAGGTGGGCGGGATCGCCGCGGCAAAGTGCTTCAGGGAGAAGGGGCGGTACAGATGAACCTGGATCAGACCGACCTTTTCGCCCTGTGCGTTCAGATAATCCACCACCTCACGCGCCGCATCACAGACAGAGCCCATGGCAACGATGACGCGCTCTGCATCCGGGGCGCCGAAGTAGTTGAAGAGATGATACTCTCTGCCGGTGAGGGCGGAGATTTTTTTCATGTTTTCCTCCACCACGGCCGGGAAGGCATCGTAGGTGGGGTTCAGCGCTTCGCGATGCTGGAAGAAGATGTCGTCGTTTTCACCGCTGTTGCGGATGGTGGGATGCTCAGGATTCAGGGCATGGTCGCGGAACTTTCTGAGTTCGTCCCAGTCGACGAGCTTCGCCATGTCGTCAAAGTCCAGGACCTCAATCTTCTGGATCTCATGGCTGGTGCGGAAACCGTCGAAGAAATGCTGCACCGGGACATGGCCCTGAATGGCGGACAGATGCGCCACGGCGCCCATGTCCATGCACTCCTGCACACTGGAGGAGGCCAGCTGTGCCCAGCCGGTCTGACGGCAGGCCATCACATCGGAGTGATCGCCGAAGATGGAGACCGAATGCGTTCCGACAGAGCGGGCGGCAACGTGCATCACGGCCGGCAGCTGCAGGCCCGCGATGCGGTACATCGGCGGGATCATCAGCATCAGGCCCTGGGACGAGGTATAGGTGGTGCCGAGAGAGCCGGCTTCCAGCATGCCCTGCAGGGCGCCGCAGGCACCTGCCTCGGCCTGCATCTCAACCAGTCTGACCTGCGTACCGAAAATATTCTTCAGCCCGTGAGCAGACCACTCATCCACATGGGTGGCCATGGGACTGGATGGGGTGATGGGATAGATGGCGGCCGTCTCCGTAAAGGCATAGGAGATATAAGAGGCGGCCTCATTGCCGTCCATGGATTTAAACACTTTTTTGCGGGGCAAGGAAATCATCCTCCTTTAAGTTACTTACTTTTTTGCGGGGCAAGGAAATCATCCTCCTTTAAGTTACTTTTTAGCTCCTATTCATATTGTACTCCAATTTACCGCTTTAAGCAATGGGATTATAGAAAAACCGTACAAAATTGAAAATTTGCTGAATAACCGAACGGAGGGCGAAAGAACCAAAAAACGGTCAGAGAGCGGTATGACGCTCTCTGACCGGAGAAAACAGGATGAGTTTGATGCCTGAAAAGGGAGAGATGAAACGGTTACAGCAGGGTGTTCTGGAGCACGTCGAAGAAGTCCATGTCACTCTGCTTTAGACGGAGACCGAGGTTCTTGTCCGTCCCATCGGGATAGTGGACGAGGATTTCAACCTGAACATCTTCCTTGACGCCCTTCTGAAGGACATCCTTCAGGAAGGGGAGCACATTCGGGTGGTTGGAGCGGAAGCTGCTCCAGGCGCTTTTGGCTTTCAGAAGGTTTTTCGGATTCAGATTCATAAGATCATTCCTTTCAGTTTGTTACGGTATAGACGTCTTCCCGGAGATGCAGGAAGGTGGGGAGCTGGGCACGGACCTCGGCGATGCGGCTGCGGTCGATCTCGGCGAGGATCGTCTGCTCGGTTTTGTCCGCGGCGGCCAGGGGAGTTCCGTAGGGGTCGAGGATCATCGAATGTCCCCAGCACTCATAGGAAAAGCCCTCATAGCGCGCCGCGGCGGCGGCAACGAAGAAAAGCTCATTGTCGATGGCGCGGGCTCTCAGGGTCGGTTCCCAGTGGGCTGGTCCCGTCGTCATGTTGAACTGGGCGGGCAGGCAGATGAGCTCGGCCCCGCGCCGCGCCATGGCCCGGAAGAGCTCGGGAAAGCGGACATCAAAGCAGATCGCGACCCCCATCCGGCCGAAATCGGTGTCAAAAACGGTGATCTCGGACCCCGGCGTAAAGGTGTGGGATTCCTTAAAGCGCATCCCCGGCAGATCCACATCGAAGAGGTGGATTTTGCGGTGGCGGGCAAGCAGATTCCCGTCAGGAGCGTAGATAAAGGACGTGTTGTAAAGAAGACCATCCGCGGCTTCGGGCACCGAGCCGCCCACCAGAAGAAGATGATACTTCCGGGCCCATTCGGCCATGCGGCGGCAGCTGTCCTCGTGCCCCTTTGCGGTAAATTTGTGGAAGTACTCCCTACTGTAGGGGCAGGAGAACATCTCGGGCAGGACGGCGACCTCTGCGCCGGAAGCAGCGGCATCCCGGAGCATGGCCTCGGCCTTGCTCATCGTCTCTTCATACTCCAGCTCGGTCCGGAGCTGGCAGACTGCGAGGGTAAATTTGTCTTTTTTCATAGGGCAAACAGGCCTAAAAAAGGGAGATGGGATCAGGCCTCGGCCTTCCAGAGACCGTGGAGATTGCAGTATTCATAGGCGGCGACAACGGTCTCGCCCTCTGCCAGTGCAAAAACCGCCTCGGGCTTCTCACCGGGCTTCAGGTCCTTCTTCTGATAGCCCTGGCTGGTCTCGAGAACGATGAAGGTGATGTAGTGGGCGTCCAGCATGGGATGCGCAACGGCGCCGACCTCAACCCTGACGCAGCTGCCGTCTGCCTTGATCACGGGGACATGCTTTTCACCGGCGGCGTCGGTGGTGTTGGGAATGAGCTCGACCAGCTTTTTCGGCTCGAAATCCTCGGAGCGATCGGGGATTACGATTTTTCCGCAGTCGGGACACTGGAAAAACTTCATAAGATTACCTCCCGTTTGTTTGATATTGTCAGTATACCACGAAACGGTGTGTTTTTGAAGCCTTTTATGCCACGCGGCCTGCGTTAGTCATTCAGCCCG
>CADAPN010000280.1 GCA_902789835.1 Oscillospiraceae bacterium | reverse complement strand
CTTTCGGAAGCTGATGCATGTCGTGGCGTTTACCTGCTTCACGGTCATGATGCTGACTGCGGAAAGCTGGCAGGCGGCGGCGCTGACCTCCGTGATCATAGCGGCGCTGATCTACCCGCTGCTGGTGCTGGTGGAAAACGAGAAGTGGTACGGGCGCTTCTTCGTACAGAAATCGCCGGGGGAGATCAAGCGGAGTCTCCTGATGCTGTTCTTCATGTTCGCGGCGGTCATCGCCGTCGCCTGCGGGGGCTTCGGCAAACCGCACATCGCGGCCGCCGCCATCCTGATGTGGGGAATGGGCGACGCATCGGCTGCGCTGGTCGGCATCCCGTATGGCAGGCACAGGATCAAAACCAGGTATGCCTCCAAGTCATGGGAGGGCACATTGGCCATGTTCGCGGCCGCCTTCCTTTTCGGGACGATTGTTCTGCATTTTTCCGGGCCTTCCTTTTCGGGACGATTGTTCTGCATTTTTCCGGAGGCCTCGAGATCGGACGCGCAGCCCTCGCGGCTTTTCCGGCTGCAGCCGCAGGCGCCGCGACGGAGCTGTTCTCCCCGAGCGAATGGGATACGGTGACCGTTCCCGTGGTGATTTTGATCGTGCTGCTGCTCGTAACGGGTTAATATCAGGTTTTACAACGGAGGGAAAGCAATGTTCAGGGAAATGCTGAGAAAGAAACAGCTGCTCACACAGGAAGAGTGTCTGGCGATCCTTAAGAATGAGCCGCGCGGCGTGCTCTCCGTGCTGGGGGACGACGGTTACCCCTACGGCATGCCGATGAATCACTTCTACTGCGAAGCGGACGGAAAGATCTACTTCCACGGCGGCAGAAAGGGCCATAAGATCGACGCGATGATGCGTCACGGCAAGGCGTCGTTCTGTGTTTACGACCGGGGGTTCCGCAGGGAGGGAGACTGGGCGCTGAACATCAAATCCGTCATTGTGTTCGCCCAGTACATCGAACGCGAGATTCAGACCGCCGGCCCCCGCACGCTGGTGTTCGCTCTCGTGCCGGAGCACATGACGGGGAAGATCGTCAAAGAGGCATAGATGTAGAGTGTTCTGTATTTCAGAATGTGAGAAGGGAAGAAGCGATGGCTTCGAGCAAGGGGTATCTGGATTTCATTATGGAACAGCTCTCAGGGCTGGACGATATTTCCTGCCGCATCACGAAAGGAAAATAAGAGATTGAAGTCATGAAAAGACAGGCTCTGTACGGTGTGATTCTGCCATACAGAGCCTGTATGATTCTTGTGCTTGTCGAGCGAGGCGTTTTTGCAGGGGCTGAGGATACAGCTTGACATTTTGTTGTAAAAACTATATATTATTTACAACGAATAGAGGTGGTTTCATGGCACGCCCTGATATTCTGAAACAGGTCAAACTTCGAATTGAAAATGCGGCCCCCGGGGATATCTTCATCCCGGCAGATTTTTCCGATCTGGCGGAAGCACGGAAAATCACCATGTGCCTGAGCCGGCTGCATGAGGATGGCACGCTGGAAAGAGTAAAGCGCGGCGTCTATATGAAGCCGCGCTACAGTCAGTTGCTGAACCGGCCTGTTCCCCCGAGGGAGGACGCTGTTGCGAAAGCGATTGCAAGAAACTATGGCTGGACCATCGTCCCCTGCGGCGACACAGCACTGAATATGCTGGGACTTTCGACCCAGATCCCGACCGTCTGGCTATATGTAAGCGATGGCCCTTACAAGACCTATGAGACGGACGGCATCAGATTTCAGTACAAACATACTGACCGAAAAAATGAACTGATTGGCGTAACGGAGAAGACGGCATTGATTATCCAGGCGCTGCGCGCGTTGGGAAAGGAAAACATCGATTCACAGACCATCTCCTACCTGTCCGGCAGACTGGATGCGAAAGAGAAACGACAGCTCCTGCAGGAGAGCCGCTATGTGACGGCATGGATCTATGAAGCGATCAAGAAAATCTGCGGAGGAGCGGAGGAATGAAAAACGTCGCCAATTTGAACAGCGCTGAGCGTGAAGAACTGTTTCTGGTCACAGCCAGAGAAAAGGCCCTGCCGGAGGCTGTCATCGAGAAGGACTTCTGGGTCTGCCGAACGCTGGATTATCTGTTCTGTGACTCGCCGTGGAAGAAACATTTGGCTTTTAAGGGCGGTACCAGCCTGTCCAAGTGTTTTCATCTGATACACCGCTTTTCCGAGGACATCGACCTGATCCTGGACTGGCGTCTGGTGGGCTGCGGGAGGGACGAGCCCTGGGCCGAGCGCAGCAAGAACCAGCAGGACAAGTTCAATAAAGCGGTCAACGCCCGGACAGAAGTCTTTCTTGCGGAAGAGTTTGCCCCAAAGCTGGAGGCAGATTTCCGCGGACTGTTAAAGCATGACTTTCAGATCAGCATTGACTCATCCGATCCGCAGACGGTCTGTTTTGCCTATCCGCGCCTGTTCTCTGAAGGCGCTATCCTTCCGATCATTCGGTTAGAGATCGGGGCTCTGGCCGCCTGGACGCCGACGCAGGAAGCCACGATCACATGCTTTGCTGCAGAGCAGTATCCACAGATTTTTCGGCAGCCCGGCACTACGCTCCGCACGGTGGCGCCGGAACGCACCTTCTGGGAAAAGGTCACGATCCTGCACAAAGAGGCCTTCCGCACCAACGGGAAGATCCCACCACGCTACTCCCGACATTATTATGATCTGTGGTGTATGGCGCAGAGTCCGGTGAAGGAAGCCGCCTTTCAGGATTTAGACCTGCTCCGGCAGGTGGTCACCTTCAAAGATCGCTTCTATCCCTCTGGCTCGGCTCACTATGAGTTGGCCTCGCCCGGTACCCTGCGCCTCATGCCGCCGGACGATTGCCTCACCGCTCTTCGCACTGACTATGAGCACATGAAGAATATGATCTTCGGGGAGAAACCGGAGTTTGAAGAGATTCTGACCACAATTCAGGAGATAGAACGTGAGATCAACAAGCTTGTCTGATCATAAGATCGGCAGCAGACTGGTTGAACGTTGGCTGAAAATACCGTGAGGAGGCAAACAAGATGACAAACAAAGAGAAAATGGAGGCCCTGTGACCGATGAATGATTCTCTGCGGGAAAGCCTGAGTTACTTCGGCCTGTACAGGAAGATGTTTCAGGTCAGGAAAAAGTTTGAGCCGGTAAAGGTCTCCTATGGG
>CADAPN010000279.1 GCA_902789835.1 Oscillospiraceae bacterium | reverse complement strand
ATCTGGCTCATGGCGGAGACCACGGTGCGCATGCCCATCATCAGGTACTTGATCAGATAGGCGATGATCATGATATAGGCGGTGTTGTAGATGTTGATGCCGAAGTTCCCCTTCATGGTCATGATAAGTCCCAGGGCGATAACCACCGAGGGCGTACCGGAACCCAGCGTAATGAGGAAATCCGGAATCTTGCGCCCGCGGATGTGCGTACGCTGCAGCAGATAGCTCATGGTGCAGGCGATGACGATGCCGACGGTGGCGGCGACGGAAGCGAAAATCAGAGAGTTCTTCAGACTGTTCAGGGTTTCCACCCGGCCGAAGACGGTCTTCCAGTTGTTAAGCGTGAAGTTGCCGGCCTGCAGCGCGCTCTTGCCGACGTCGATCTTGAACGAAGTGAGCAGAATCGTGGCGAAGGGGATCAGAATGACGATCACCGCGAAGAGCGAGACCAGCACGGTGAGCGGAACCCTCCAGCGGCGCAGCTCCACCAGGGCGGGCTGCACGGACTTGCCGGACACGGTGATATACTGCCGCTTGGCCAGAACCACATCCGAGAGAAACAGGATGATCACCGCCAGAAGCATCAGAAATACCGCCATGCCGGTGGCGTCATTGAGCCCCTGCTGGCCCAGAGAGACATATTCCACAATGCGCGTGGTGACGGTGTGTACGCGCCCGGGACTGCCAATAATGGAAGGGATGCCGTAGCAGCTCATGGCGCTCACGAAAACCAGCAGCGCGCCGGAGATCAGCGAGGGCAGCATCATGGGCAGCGTCACGGTGAACACGGTCTTGAGCGGAGAGGCCCCGCTGACGCGGCTGGCCTCCTCCAGAGAGGGATCCATTTTTTCCATGGCGCGGCTGATGGTGATGAAGGCGTAGGGATAGTAAAAACTGGTCAGCACCCAGATCATCCCGGGCAGGCTGTAGACGTTCAGCGGCCCCGGCGCGTCGCTGAGGCGGAGAAGGACGCGCAGCCACTGATTGACCGTGCCGACGTTGGGGTTGAGCAGGCGGAGCCAGGCCATGGCGCCCACATAGGGCGGCACCATGTAGGTAAGCACAAAGAGCGCGCGGAAAAACTTCCGCCCGTAGAGATTCGTGCGTCCCACCAGCCAAGCCAGCGGGAAGGCGAGCAGCGTTCCGAACACCATGGTTGCACCCGCTGCGATAAGCGTGTTTTTCACCGCGTCCAGATTCAGCGGGTAGGTGTGCAGACGGCGGATGGTTTCGAGGGAGAAACTGCCCTCCGGGAAGAAGGCCTTGACCAGCATAAAGACCAGCGGCATAAGCTGGAACAGGAGCAGGAAGTCCACAATCAGCAGAATGATCAGCCACTTGACATCCAGCTGCCAGGTCCGATCGCCTGCCATCAGAACAGCCAGGAGCAGCGCATTGAAGGCGATGATCACGCCGATGAGAATCGCCGTCCGGCTGTGCCCGACCACCAGCTGATCCGTCACGGAGACCTCGCCGCGGGCGATCATGCGGAAGGCGTCAAGCTGGGCCGATTTGTCCCGGACGGTCTTCTTCAGGGTGTTGACCTGCTCGGTTATACCGGAGTCGGCGGAGCCGTTGCTGACATACCAGATCTGTATCAGCATGGCGGCCCGTTCTTCTCCGCTTAAATCTCCGGCCAGCTTCTGGGCCGCCGGAGGGAGTTCGGCCGCTTCATCGCACAGGCAGCGGAGAAGCTGCAGCCGAAAAGCCTCGGCCTCGTCGCCGCTCAGCGCGGTGACGGTCTTCCGGTTCGCGGTGCTCACCTTCGGACCGTTTACAAGATAGGTCGCATAGAGAAGCTTCTGCGCAAGTGCTTCGCGCTCGTCTTCGTCCTCTTCCGAGAGCAGCTCCGCCAGCATGGCGCCGCCGCCCTTCTTCTGCTTCTCCCAGGCGGAGGAGGCAAGCTGTTCGGTCAGTTCCCGCAGGCGCAGCTGTTCCTCGGCGGACAGTTCCTTCAACTGGGGCGACAGTTTCCGGTTCCAGGCGGTTTCCGTCTCCCGGTGCAGGTGATAGATCGCCTGATACGCCGTCTCCGAGCTGAAGCCGGAGGCCGCATATTCCTGCATGCCGCGCAGGCCGTAGAAAATGATCCAGGCGAGGGCGGAACGGTGCCGGGACGGCAGTGATGATTGCATAAGCGCACCTTCTTTGATAAAGGGCAAAGGAACAGGCCTGCTCCTTTGCCCGAAACGATAAAACAGAGAGAGTTTGGAATGGGAAAAGCTTATTTCGTCGTGACGATCTCGGTCCAGGCGGTGTTGATCGCCTCACGGTTGTGATAGGCATTCTCCCAGTCGACGCCGAGATCCTTCTCGATGAGCTGCTCGGTATCCACGGAACCGTGGGGGATCTCCGTCATGCCCTTGAAGACGGAGTGCATGAAGCCTTCGAGAATCAGCTTCTGGGCCTCTTCGCTCAGAAACCACTGCTCAACCGCCTCGCAGGCCTCGGTGTTGACGTTCTTGCTGTGCTCTTCGGCGACCGTCATCACCGTGGAGGGGATCAGCACCACACCGTCCTCGGGATAGATGCATGCAAGGTTGGTGAGGGGGGTACCGGCGTCTTCGGCGTCTTTGAGGGCCTTGAGGATGGACTCTTCCAGAATCATGATGGCGGCGCACTCGCCGGTCTGCAGCTTGGTGATGGCGGTGGAGCCGGACTCAATCATGACGTTGTTGGCGGCGAGCCCTTTCAGGTAATCCTCACCATAGTGGTTGTCCTGGGTCAGAGAGGCCACGGCGGCGAAGGTGGTGCCGCTCGACATGGGGTTGCCCATGGAGATGTAGCCCTTGAGCGCGGGGTCATTGGCGAAAGCCTCGAAGGTCTGGGGAATGGTCACGCCTTTGGCGGCCCAGTCGTCGACCATCTCGGGGTTGTAGGCCAGAACCATGTTGCAGACACGGACCGGATACCAGTAGCCCTCTTCGTCATAGGGGAAGCGGAGAAGCTCGTCCGGGGACTCGATTTCGACCGGTTCCAGATAGCCGGCTTCCTTGAGCTCCAGGGAAAGGGCGGGCTCGGCCACCAGCATCATGTCACAGTCGAGGGTGCCGGTCTCCATCTCACCGTAAATCTTGGTGATCAGAGAGCTGGTGCCGCCGTAGAAAAAGAAGCTTCCGTCATTGCCGGGGACAAGGTTGGGGAACTCTTCTTTCAGGGCTTCGTCCAGCATGTCGAGAACGAATTGATACATCGAAGAATAGATGACGATTTCGCCCTCCACGTCCTCGTTAACCGCAAACGCGGACGGGCACAGAGAGAAGACCAGCACAAGGACGAGCACGAGAGCCAGAACTTTTTTCATTTGAAGTACCTCCTGATTCCAGTTTAGCATTTATGGGAGTTGCCTTATCTTAGCACGAAGCGGATCCCGTGTCCAGAAGCGGTTTTCCTGAAAAACTGGAAATCAGGAATCTTGAGAATGGGCAGATCCTGTGGTATGATGAAACTGGTTTATGACAGATAATCTGATTATGAGCAAAATATAACACCGAGAAACGGGAGCGACAGAGATGACAGAACTCGAGAGACAGAGAATGCAGGAGATGATTCGCCGGCTGAACGAGGCCTCAGAGGCCTACTACGGCGGCCGGGATGAGATCATGTCCAACTTTGAATGGGATGCGCTTTTCGATGAGCTGACCCGGCTG
>CADAPN010000278.1 GCA_902789835.1 Oscillospiraceae bacterium | reverse complement strand
GTTGCCACGATCCTGTCGCAGTTTCTCTCGGCCGCGCTGATCCTTCTGCTTTTGACGAAGACGAAGGACATTTATCGCCTGGACTGGAAGGAACTGAAGCTGGACGGTCTGATTCTCGGCAAGATCTTTGCCATCGGAATGCCGGCGGGGATCCAGTCCGTCCTCACGGCGTTCTCCAATATCTTTGTTCAGAGCTATATCAACTCCTTCGGCTCGGACTGCATGGCGGGCTGGAGCAGTTACAACAAGCTGGACCAATTCATCATGCTGCCCATGCAGAGCATGGCCATCGCTTCCACAACCTTCGTCAGCCAGAATGTGGGGGCGGGAAACGACCGGCGCGCGGACCGGGGAACGGTGGCATCGCTTCTGCTGACCTGCGGCATCACCGGCGTGATCATTGCCCTGCTGGTCGGCTTTGCCCCGGCGTCTGTGCGGCTGTTCTCCCCGGATGAAGCGGTGATCGCCTATGGCGTGCTCTTCATCCGGACGAATGTTGTCTTCCTGCTGTTTAACTGCATCAACCATGTGCTGGCAGGCGCATTGCGCGGACGGGGAGATTCCAAGGCACCCATGATCATTATGCTTTCCACCTTTGTCGGTCTGCGTCAGGTTTACCTTTACGTCGTGACACACTATATTGCCAACACGCCTAAGCTGGTCGGCTTTGGATATCCCGTCGGCTGGGTGAGTTGCTGCGTGATCGAAATCATCTATTACGTGATCCGCAGGAGAAAGAGAGAACAGGAACAAATTCAAAACGCATTGTCCTGACCGCAGCAGAGCGGAGCGGACAATGCGTTATCTGCAGCTTGATGATGCAACTTCCGACAAAACAGTTGACGCCATGCCGGAAACCCTGTACAATAGGCACATTATTTCAAATACTTGAAGGAGTTGACGAATGTGAAAACCCTGTTCAAAAACGGAACCATCTTCGACGGAACCGGTGAAAAGCCCTATGTCGGGGATGTCTTGATTGAGGATGACCGAATCCTAGAGGTCGGCGGAAAGATCACCGCGGAGGCGGACAAAACCGTGGATCTGGAGGGCCTGCAGATCTGCCCCGGCCTGATTGACGCACATTCGCACAACGACTTTTTCTATGACCGGGAGGATGCGGAGAAGTTCTATAAGCCCTTCATCGAACAGGGAATCACCACCCAGATTACCGGCAACTGCAGCTTCTCGTCCTTCGGCATGGACGAAAACACCCCCTATCGGGACAAACTCGGCGGCGGCCTTTTTCAGGCCGAACACCCCGGCAGCTTCGCGGCCTTCAAGGAGCGCGCAAAGGGAAATCTGTTTATGAATCTGGTCCCCCTGATCGGCCAGGGCTCGGTGCGCGCCGGCATCGCGGGCTATGACACGACGCCCCTGACCCAGGAGCAGATTGCCAAGGAGGTCGAATGGGTGCGCGAGGCCATGGAGGGCGGCGCCTTCGGCGGATCCTTCGGCTTCATGTATGAGCCGGACCGCTATGCCAAAGAGGAAGAGATCCTGGCCTTTGCCAGGGAGGTCGCAAAGTATGACGGCATCATCACGATCCATCCGCGGGCAAACTCCGTTGTCAGCGCCGACTATCCGCTTCTGACCAAAAAGTCCCACCTGGAAATGGGCCTCGACGAGGCGGTGGACATCATGGAAAAGACCGGCTGCAGGCTGGAATACAGCCATCTGATCTTTGTGGGGCAGCGGAGCTGGAAGGTAGTGGACAAGATGCTGGATACCTTCTACCGCGAGCGGAAGAAGGGCTATCAGATCGCCTATGACAACTATGTCTTCCACTACGGCGCCTCGGTGATCACGGTGGTGTTCCCGGGCTGGTACGCCGCCCTGTCAAAAGAAGAGGCCGCGAAACCGATCAACCGTTTCAAGCTCTCCCTCACGATCCTGATGTACCGCAAGGTCCTTGGCATCGACTGGGACGACATGGTCGTGGCCTACATCTCGGGCGAGCATCCCGAGTATGAGGGAAAGACCATTCCGCAGCTGGCTGCGGAGGAGGGGATCCCGGAGCTGGATATGTACCTGAAGCTGGTGGAGCTCTCCAACCGCGAGGGCAGCATTTACCTCGGCAAGTACTATAACGATGAGATCGTGCGCCGCCTGATGGAGGACGAGCTGTCAATCTTTATGACGGACGCCTGGGTGGAAGAAAAGGGCCTGCAGAACATCGCGGCCTTCCAGACCTTCCCGCAGTTCTTTGAGCTCTCCAAACGCTACCGCATCCCG
>CADAPN010000277.1 GCA_902789835.1 Oscillospiraceae bacterium | reverse complement strand
GCCACGCACTTTACCCACTGGTTCCAGCCGCTGACCGGCATCACGGCCGAAAAGCACGACAGCTTTATCACCCCGGCACCGGACAGCCACGTCATCGTGGAGTTCTCAGGCCGGAACCTCATCACCGGCGAGCCCGATGCCTCCAGCTTCCCCTCCGGCGGTCTGCGCGCCACCTTTGAAGCCAGAGGATATACCGCCTGGGATCCGACCTCCTATGCCTTCATCAAGGAGAAGACCCTCTGCATCCCGACGGCTTTCTGCTCCTACGGGGGCGAGGCCCTGGACAAGAAAACCCCGCTGCTGCGCAGCACACGCTCTTCGGTGCTCCCGCGCCCAAGGGCCAGGAGCTGGACGACCATTATTTCGGCGCGATCAAACCCCGCGTCAAGGCCTTCATGGAAGAGCTGGATGAGGAGCTCTGGAAGCTCGGCATCTATGCCAAGACCGAGCACAACGAGGTCGCTCCCTGCCAGCACGAGCTTGCGCCGATTTTTACCACGACGAACATCGCCTCGGACCACAACCAGCTGACCATGGAGATCATGAAGAAGGTCGCGCGGAAGCACGGTCTGGTCTGCCTGCTGCATGAAAAGCCCTTTGCCGGCGTCAACGGCAGCGGCAAGCACAACAACTGGTCCATCGCAACGGACAAGGGCGTAAACCTGCTGAGTCCCGGGCCCGGGGAAACCCCCTATGAGAACGCGCAGTTTCTGGTCTTTCTGGTGGCGGTCATCAAGGCCGTGGACGAATATCAGGGGCTGCTGCGGATGAGCGCAGCCTCGGCCGGAAACGACCACCGCCTCGGCGCCAACGAGGCGCCCCCGGCCGTCGTGTCGATGTTCCTCGGGGACGAGCTGACCGCGGTGCTGGATGCCATCGAGTCGGACAGCCCGTACGAGGGGACCGAGAAAAAGCGTCTGCGCCTCGGCGCGGATGTGCTGCCGCGCTTCAACCGCGACACCACCGACCGCAACCGCACCTCGCCCTTCGCCTTTACCGGCAACAAGTTCGAGTTCCGCATGGTAGGCTCCAACGACTCGATCTCCGCTGCAAACACCATGATCAACAGCGCGGTGGCGGAAGCCCTGTGCCAGTTTGCCGATCGCCTGGAAAACTGTGAGGGCGATTTCGACAGCTGCCTGCACGACCTGATCCGCGACACCGTCCGCAAACACAAACGGATCCTCTTCAACGGCAACGGCTATGACGATGCCTGGATTCACGAGGCGGTCGAGGTTCGGGGCCTGCAGAACCTGCGGACCACGCCGGACGCCCTGCAGATGGTGCTCGATCCGGAAAACATCCGGATGCTGACCAAACACCGCGTCTACTCCGAGACCGAGATCCGTTCGCGCTACGAGATCAGCATGGAGAACTACGTGCGCACGGTCCGCATCGAGGCGCTGACCATGGTGGATATGGCAAGGAAGGAGATCCTCCCGGCGGTTGTGCGCTGGTGCGGCGATCTGTCGAGGACTCTGAACGAAAAGAAGGCGGCGGACCCCGATCTTCCCTGCAGCTATGAGAAGAAGCAGGTCCGCAGACTGTCCGAGCTGATCGACGCCATCGACGATGCCGCTGCGGTGCTGGAAAACAGCATCAATACCCTTGGCGGCGCAGACATCACCGAGAGGGCCTTCTGCATCCGCGACGAGGTGCTCGGAAGGATGGAAGCGCTGCGCAGACTCTGCGATGAGGCCGAGACGGTCACGGCCGCCTCCTTCTGGCCCTTCCCGACCTACGGCGATCTCCTCTTCGGCGTATAAATCCAAGCCCCATCTCCCATCCATCCGGATGGGAGATTTTTACTGACAAGTATTGAACGGAAACGGAGGTGAATTCATGGAAGAGACAAGCAATGTTCTGTTTTCCATCGGACCGCTGGAGGTCAGCGGCTCGGTTGTGACGATGTGGATCCTGATCCTGGTCGTAACGCTGTTCAGCATTCTGGCAACCAGAAACATGAAGGATGTCCCGGGGAAGCTGCAGAATGTCGCTGAGCTGGTTGTAGGCGGTCTGCGGAACTACTTCACCGGCACGCTCGGAAAAGAGCTCTGTGATAAATACTTCCCGATCTTCGGGACCTTCTTTATCTTTATTATTGTCAGCAACTATTCCGGCCTGCTGCCGGGCGCCGGGCACTTCCGGGTGTTCCATGTCCCGACGGCGAATCTGTCGGTCACGGCGGGCCTTGCGATCATTGCCTTCTTTACCACCCATATCATCGGCATCCGGGAGAAAGGCTTCGGCAAGTATCTGCTCAGCGTGCTGGGCTCGATGACGATCCCGCTGTTCTTCCTGGCCATCATCGAACAGTTTGTCCGGCCCTTCTCGCTGGCGCTGCGTCTCTACGGCAACCTGTACGGGGAAGAGATGGTCACGGAAAACCTGTACAAGATTTTCCCCGTGGGCGTCCCGCTGGTCATGCAGATTCTCAGTATTCTGTTCTGCCTGATCCAGGTTCTCGTCTTCACGATGCTGCTTTCGATCTATGTAAAGGAAGCGGCAGAAGAGGAATAAGACCGCAGATTCATAAACTCGGAGGAGCCGCTCCCCACAGGCTTGTCCCGTGCGCGCCAAGGGAAAGTCTCTGCCCCTCATCAAGGTCCTGCGGGCGCTGAAAAAGGGTGGCATGCAGTCTCCCCGCCCCAATAGTGCGCGGCGGAGTAACCTGAAGGCGAGCGGGAATCTTCCTGTCCGCGCAGCGGCAGAAAGCTGAAATCGGGCTCCGTAATTCCAACTCACAAGTACGTAATATTTTTAGGAGGTATTTCTCATGACATCATCCGGACTTATTGCCATCGCAGCAGCACTGAGCATTGCCCTCAGCACGATCGCTCCGGCCATCGGCCAGGGCATGACCGCCAGCAAGGCCATGGACGCCATTGCCCGTCAGCCGGAAGCCGCCGGCGATATCCGCTCGACCCTGATTCTGTCCATGGGCCTGATGGAGGCGCTGACGATTTACGGCCTGCTGATCGCCTTCATGCTGGTGGCGAAAATCTGATTCCTTCCATTGACCGAGGAGAGAGGAGACGTCCATGATCAGCATTAATATTTCCGATCTTATCTGGACAATCATCAACTTTCTTCTGTTCTGTTTTTTGCTGAATCATTTTCTGTTCAAGCCGGTTCTCCGCTTCATGGATGACCGGCAAGCCCGCGTGGATGCCAAACTCTCCGAAAAGCGGGAGGCTGAGGCGCTGGCGGAGGAAAACGACGCACGGATCGAATCCGAAAAGGAAAAGAGCCGTGACGAGGCAAAACGCATTCTCAGCAAGGCGGACAGTGACAGCGCCGAGCAGCATGCCGCCCTGATGCTTCAGGCACGCGAGGACGCCGCCCAGGATCGCAAGGATGCCGAGGCGGACCTGGAAGCGCGCCGCGAGAAAACCGCGGAAACGCTCAGTGAGGCCACCCCGGAGCTGGCTGATCTGCTGGCCAGGCACCTGCTGGGGGAGGAGTAACGGGAATGCGAAAAAACAGAAGAGAGGAGGGATGAACGGTTCATGGGATACAACATTGTTTACGGACTGATAAACTTTGCCATCCTTGCAGCAGGCCTGTATTTTGTCGGCAGGAAACTCATCCCGAAGATCTTCGGCGGCAACCGAAAGAAGATTGAGGATGCATTGAACGAGGCCGATCAGGCGGTCGAGGATGCGAAGTCGATTCATAAAGAGATCGAGGCTGCCAGTACCCGCGGGGTGGAGGAGTGCGCAGAGATTATTCACAATGCCGAGATGACCGCGGAGGCGGAAAAACAGCGCGCTCTGGAGGCCGACCGGCGGGCGGCTGACAGCGTGAAAACCGATACCGAGAAAGAGATTCAGTATCGTACGCGTACGGTCCGCCGTGCTCTGACGCGGGAGGCTCTCGATGAGGTCACGGCCCGGGCAGCTGCCCGGATGGCAGAACCGCAGTTTCTTAAGGCACGCGAGAACCTGACCGAGACCCTGATCCGGCAGGCGGAGAAGGAGCTGACCATCACCCGGGGCGAACTGAACGCCTACCGTGAGCGGAAGGGCGATGTGCCCATCGAGCTCCGCAGTGCCGAGCCGCTTTCGCC
>CADAPN010000276.1 GCA_902789835.1 Oscillospiraceae bacterium | reverse complement strand
CACCGGTCTCGGCGTTTTTCTCGCGGCGATTCTGGCCAACCTCCTGTGGGGCAGCGCGTCTCCCTGCATCAAGCTGGGCTATCAGCTGTTTCAGATCTCTTCGGATGCGGTCATGAGCCAGATCTTCTTCGCCGGGATTCGTTTCACCCTGGCGGGGATTCTGACCGTGCTTCTGGGAAGCCTGGTGGAACACAGAGCCCTGCTGCCCCGGAAGGGCAGCGCGGGGATGCTTTTGGCCCTGGCCTTTGCGCAGACCATCGCGCAGTATACCTTCTTCTATATGGGCCTCTCCAAGGCGCCGGGCTATAAGGGCTCGGTGATCAGCCCAAGCAGCGTTTTCTTCGCCGTGCTTCTTGCCTCGCTGGTGCTCCATCAGGAAAAGCTGACGCTGCGAAAGATCATCGGCTGCGTGGTCGGGTTTGCCGGCGTGATCCTTGTCAGCCTTCAGAGCAGCGGAGACGCCGGCGGCTTTCGCTGGGACGGAGAGGGCTTCCTGCTCCTGGCGGCCTTTTCCTATGCCTGCTCCACGGTGCTGATCAAGCGCTTTTCTCAGAGGGAAAATCCCGTTACGCTCAGCGGCTGGCAGTTTATCATCGGCGGGAGCGTAATGGCGGCGGTGAGTTTCCTGGCGGGAGGAAGGCTTCGGCCGGTTTCTCCGCAGGCCTGGCTCCTGATGCTGTATCTCGGCCTGCTCTCGGCCGTGGCCTATACGCTGTGGTCTCTGCTGCTGCAGTGGCATCCGGTCTCCCATATCACGGTCTACAGCTTTGCAAACCCCGTCTTCGGGGTGATCCTCTCGGCGCTCCTTCTGGGAGAAGGAAAACAGCTGGATGTTCCGCGCTGCCTGCTCTCCCTGCTCCTTGTGAGTTTAGGGGTCTGGATCGTGAACGGCGGGCAGAAAGAAAGCGAAGCAAAAAAGCCGAAGACCGCATGAGAGAAAAGGGAAAAGAAAGCGAAAATCCCGGATATTTCCGGGATTTTTTTGCTTTATCATGGTTTTTTGTATTCTGTATAGCGCTTTGCCGTTTCGGTATATCCTCTTTCCCGCAGGATAAGATCCACACATTCGCGAACTTCCGCGGTGGTAATGATGGTATTCTCCGCAGTGAGGCGGGAGAAAACGTCCGCTGCAATGCTTGCCGCAATCGTCCGGGTAAGCGTTTTTTCGGATGTTCCCTCATTCGCTTTCAGAATACTGCTGATGACTTTCTCGTCATCATACATGGCCTCATGCCCGTTCTTTTTTGTGATCTTCACGTTTTTCTCCTTTCTTCAAGCCTTCCGCAGTTACCGAACAATAAAAATCGCAATAAGCAGGGCCAGAAACATTCCGATCCCGGTCTCGATTACGATCTTCCTCAACACCTTGTCTTCTTCCTCGACACGTTTCCTGACCTGTTGATAATCCATCATGTTTCGGCGCCTCCTTATGTTCTTATAGTGTTACTATACTTTGATTCTCCGACGCTGTCAATCACCGAAATAAAACTGATCTGGTAAGATCAATCTGATCAGAGTTAGCGGAGGAGAGAGAAGGACGAATACAAAAAAGACGCTCCGAAAAATCGGGGCGCCCATAATACGCTATGTTTGGACTTTATCCTTCGATCATGATCGTTTTCTTTTCAGGCAGCTTGATGGTCTCTTCCTTCGGAAATTCGAGCCGCAGAACGCCGTCTTCGAATTTGGCCTTTACATTCTCTTCCGTCACATGATCACCGACATAGAAGCTTCTGGTCATGGAGCCGGAATAACGCTCCTGGTGGACGATCTTGCCTTGCTTGTCTTTGTCGTCTTCCTCAACGCCTTTGCTCGCGGTGATGGTCAGGTAGCCGTTTTGCAGCTGAAGATCAATCTGATCCTTCTTGAAGCCTGGCAGATCAACCGCCAGTTCATAGTGATCGTCGTGATCCTTCAGGTCGGTCTTCATCACGCGGGCCGCCTGCTTGCCGTACAGCTTATGGTCCACATCGGAATTTTGTTGTTACCAGAGCAAGGGGGAAGGAGGTCATTCATTCGATCTCTATTTCCTCTGTTCGATTGTTATTATAGCACAAGTTTTAGCACTGTCAAGTCGAGAGTGCTAATTTTTATAAACAAACCATGAACAAGAATCGCATATAATTGTGAACATCGCATTTTTCTTTCGTTCCCGCGATTTTAACATTTCTCAAACATAACGTGAAAAACTCACAAACATTCCTCTGGTATCTTATGACCATCCCAAAGGGATGGAACAAAAAACAAACTACTTTAATATACGGAGGAATCAATCATGAATACCGCCATCAACACCGTTGCCAATACCAACAATGAGCTCTACATTGTCACCGGAGCGGCCGGAAATCTCGGCAGCGCCATCGTCCGCAGCCTGGTCAGCAGAAAGCTGCCTGTCCGCGCTTTCGTCCTGCGGGGCGAGGAAGCGGCAAAACACCTGCCAAAGGAGGCCGAGGTCATCGAGGGCGACGTGACCGATCTCACTTCTCTCGAAAACCTGTTCGCCGATCTTCCCGAGCACACTTCTGTCTACTGCATCCACTGCGCTGCCATGGTCTCCGTGAGTACGCTGGTGGCGGAAAAGATCTGGCATGTGAACGTGGACGGCACCCAATACATCGTCGACAAGTGCCGTGAGCACAATGTGCGACTCATCTTCATCGGCTCCACGGGTGCCATTCCCGAGCAGCCCATGGGCACCGCCATCAAGGAAGTGGACCACTACGATCCCAACACAGTCATCGGCCTCTACGATCAGACCAAGGCGGCTTCCTGCCAGCTGGTGCTGGACGCCATTCATAATGGCGAGATCGACGGCTGCCTAATCCTCCCCAGCGGCATCTCCGGACCGATGGACTACACCTTCGGCAATGTGGCGGGCGTCATCCGCGAGTATACCGAGGGCAAAATGCCCGCCGGGGTCGAAGGCACCTTCAACTGCGCCGACAACCGCGACATGGCCGAGACGATCCTCCGCGCCTGCAAGGATGGCCGCACAGGCGAGAGCTACATCCTGGGCGGCGATCAGATCAACATGAAAGAGGTCTTCGATATCCTCTCCGCGCACACGGGTCTGCCTACCATCAAAACCATCCTGCCTGCTTCTGTCGGCAGAATGATCGGCAAGCTGAGCGATGTGGCCGAGAAAATGACCCACAAACCCCAACGCATGACCAGCTTTGCCGTGTACAATCTGGTGCGCAACAACGAATTCGACTCCTCCAAGGCTATGAAAGAACTGGGCTACAATCCCCGCCCGATGGCGCAGAGCATTGCCGAAGAGATCGACTGGATGATCGAGGAGGGCATCGTAACTCTGCCGGCGTCCGCCGCCATGGCGGCATAAGCGGGAACTCAAAGGGCTTTTTTACTGCCTTTTGTAGGAGATGTGGGGAAGATTTACTTCAACTGCATCGGGCGGGAAATTATCTGAGGAGCAGTGACAGAGGGATGTCGAACATATATATTCTCCGCTGCGGCTGCATTCGGGTTTCGGAAACGGTTCCCTACGGAAATGCCATCGACCTGAAGAACACGGCAAAGCAGCTTACAGCGTCGGATAAAGACCGCCTGACTCTGCCCGTCTGCGTGTATCTGGTGGAACATCCCAGAGGCCTGATTCTCGTGGATACCGGCTGGTGCCGGGAGATCAGTCCTCACGGCGTCTATGACCTGAAGGCCGTGCAGGAGCTCCTGCCGCCTCATCTTGCGGCCCTGTTTCATCCGTTTCTGCCGGAGGGGATGGCGGTTCATGAGCAGCTGGCGGCCATGGGCATCCGGCCGGAAGACCTGGACTGCGTCATTCTGACACATCTGGATCCCGATCATGTGTCCGGACTGCGGCATCTGAGCGGGGCAAAGCGCATCGTTCTGCCGGAAGATGAGTACTTCTGGTCCTGCCGCACGGTGTTCAAGACCCGGCAGCCCCGGAAGTTGTGGTATGACCCGCGGATCGAGCGGCTCTTCTACCGGGGCTCGCCCCTCGGGCCCAACCGCTGGGCGATCGATCTGTTTGAGGATGAGAGCGTTCAGCTGGTGAATGTCCCCGGGCATACCGACGGACAGGCGGCTGTCATCCTGCGAAGCGGCGGACAGTTTGTGCTGCTGGCTGCCGATGCGGCGTTTTCCCCGCGCAACTGGCAGGAGATGATTACGCCGGGATTCGGCTTTTCACGGGACTGGCAGAACAAAAGCCTGCAGTGGATTGCGGAAATGGCCGCCGATCCCGCCTGCACCGCGGTTCTGTGCAGCCATGATCCGGAAGCGGCCGCACGGCGAGTCATCTCAATATAGAATCATCATGACAGAAAAATTCCGGCTGCGTGTATGTACGCAGCCGGAGTCCTTTATGAGGAATAAAAGTGTGACCGGACCGGTCACAGCATGGCGCTGTCGAACGAGGACACGGCGGTGATGTCACGGGTCAGGGAACTGTCGGTGACGGCGGTCCTGGCCAGGACCATCTTCCCGGCCTCGACAGAATGGGTCAGCCAGACGCTGCCGCCGATGACGCAGTCGTTGCCGATGTGCGTATTTCCGCCGAGGATGGTGGCACCGGAGTAGATAACCACCCGGTCGCCGATGTCGGGATGGCGCTTGATCCCTTTGACGAGGGTTCCGTCCTCTCCGACATCGAAGCTCTTGGCGCCCAGCGTCACGTGCTGATAGAGCTTGACGTTCTCGCCGATGGTGGTGGTCTCGCCGATGACGACGCCGGTGCCGTGATCAATGAAAAACGAGTCGCCGATCTGAGCGCCGGGGTGGATGTCGATGCCCGTCAGGCGGTGGGCGTATTCGGTCATGACACGCGGCAGGGTCGGAATACGCTCCCGGTACAGCACATGGGCCAGGCGGTAGGTGCTGATGGCGAGAAAGGCAGGATAGCAGAGGATGATCTCGTCGATGCTGCGTGCGGCGGGGTCGCCGCGGTACGCCGCTTCCAGATCGGTGCCGAGCTGACGGCGAATTTCGGGAAGGCTTTCCAGCATGCTGCGCACGACGCTTTCCGGCCTTGCGGACGGGGGCAGGACGACCCGCAGGCAGGTGTCCAGGAGCTCCGCCGCCTGGCGGAGGGCATCCTCCCGGCGGATCGGGGCGGCGGCGTGACGGGGGAAGAGAGCCTCAATGAAAAGATCGGTCATCTCTGCCGCGCGCTGCCGAAAGCCGCAGAAATCCTGAGCTTCCGACGGCTCAGCCGCCTCCAGCTGCACGGCGGCGCTACTAATCAGGTTTTCCAGGGTGTGATCCATCTCACACCTCGAACATCGGGGAGGACAGGTAGCGGTCCCCCGTGTCCGGCAGCAGGACGACGATGGTCTTGCCCTTGTTCTCCGGGCGTTTTGCCAGCTCGGCAGCGGCCCAGACCGCGGCGCCCGAAGAGATGCCGACAAGGACGCCCTCCGTCCGGCCGATCTTCCGCCCGGTCTCGAAGGCGGCTTCGTTTTCGACGGTGATGATTTCGTCGTAGATGGCGGTGTTCAGCACCTTCGGCACAAAACCGGCGCCGATTCCCTGAATCTTGTGCGGGCCGGCGATGCCTCTGCTCAGCACCGGAGAAGAAGCGGGTTCTACCGCGACGATGCGGATCTCGGAATTTTTGGCCTTCAGGTATTCGCCCACGCCCGTGATCGTTCCGCCGGTTCCCACACCGGCGACGAACAGATCCACCTTGCCGTCCGTATCTTCCCAGATCTCCGGACCGGTGGTCTCGCGGTGCGCGGCGGCGTTGGCGGGGTTGCCGAACTGATC
>CADAPN010000275.1 GCA_902789835.1 Oscillospiraceae bacterium | reverse complement strand
CCCACCTGCACCGAGATGGAAAACACCTACTTCACCGCGGACAGGGAGCGTCGGCGGAGCCTGAACACCCAGGGCATCGTCCCCTATGCCCCGGCGGACCTGCCGGCGGAGGATGCCCGCATCTACCACCTGGGCGGGCTCGTGAAGGGGGACATGGGCGGAGATATGATCGAAGCCTGCGCCCGGCGCGGCGACACGGCCCTGGACGTGCAGGCGGTGCTCCGCTGCCGGAACGAAGACGGTACTCTGGAGCTGAGGGACTGGCCGGAGAAGCTGCAATACCTGCCTCTCATCCGGTATCTCAAGACCGACGCTGCAGAAGCGGAGGTGCTCACGGGCACGGACGATCGGGAAAAGGCCGCCTTCCAGCTCTGCGCCTGGGGCGCCAAGGAGGTCCTGATCACCCACAACACGGAGGCTATCGTCTGCGACGGGCAGCGCATCCACCGCGCGCCTTTGAAGCCCCGGAACCTCTCGGGCCGGACCGGCCGGGGCGACACCACCTTCGCCGGGTATCTGACGGAACGGCTGGAAAGCGACATTCCCACAGCCCTGGAGTTCGCCGCCGCCCTGGTCTCCCTGAAGATGGAGACGCCAGGCCCCTTCATGGGCACCCGGCAGGACGTGCTGGACTACATCAAGCGGTTCTACCGCTGATCGCACGTAATAGAATAGCGGCCCGCAAGCGCGAGCCGTTTTTACTATCATTCTTTGTGCTGTCGTTGCATACACAGGCCATAGAAGACTATGGCTAGCAGCTGCGCCGTCGCGGAGACGGCCACCAGAAGGCGGGGGTCGAGATCATACAAGGCGCCCAGGAGCCAGCTTCCCAGGAACCACGCCGCACCGAAGCCCGTTTCAAAGATGCCGAAGCCGGTCCCCCGCCGGGCACGGGGCACGATCCGGCTGACGGCGGCCTTCATGATGCTCTCCTGCGCCCCCATGCCCACGCCCCAGAGCACGACGCCTACGCCGATCAGCCAGGGGGCCCTCGTCAGAAACACGAAGCAGGAGAAGAAGGCGCTCAGGGCCGTGGAGACGAGCAGGGCTTTTAGGCCGATCCGATCGAACAGCCAGCCGAAAAACAGCGCTGCGAAGGCGTCCACCGCCATAGCCGCCGCGTACAGCAGGCTCAGCGCGGCGTCCGGGAACGCCTGCGTCTTGGCTGCATGGAGGGTGATCAGCGGGAAATCCGCGAAACCGAAGGCGAACAGGCAGATAGCGACCATATAGAGCGCAAAGGATTTACGGAAGCGAAACTCGGCCGTTTCCGTCTGCTTCTCCTCGAAGGCCTCCGGGTCCGGGTACTTCCTCCGGGCGAACAGGACGAGGCCGATGGTGATGAGGGCCGGTATCCCCAGCACGGCGAAACTAAGGCGATAGGTGGAAAACAGATCTCCCTTCTCCCGAACGGCGGCGATGAGAAAGAGGAGGACCGGCCCGATAAAGGCCCCCAGCTGATCGAGAAACTCCTGAAAGGCAAAGCCCTTGCCCGTACCGACCTCGCCGGCGGCGAAGCTGACCAGGGTATTCTTGGCAGGCTTTTTGATGGCCTTTCCTATGCGCTCCAAAATGACCAGGCCGCAGGCAACGGCCCATCCGTTCTGCGGCACCAGGGCCAGCGCCGGGATGGCCAACACCTGCAGAACATAGCCTGCGATGACCAACGTCCAGTACTTTTTGGTTTTGTCCGCCAAATACCCGGACAGGATCCGCAGAGAATACCCGCATAGCTCTCCGAACCCCGACACAAAGCCAATGGTCGCCGCCGATGCCCCGGCAAGGTTCAGGTAGTTGCCCAGGATGCTTCGTGCCCCCTCGTGGGTCATGTCTGAAAACAGGCTGACCACGCCCATCAGGGCGATGAACCACAGCGCATCGCTGACCCTTCGTTTGTTGTCTTTCACATGCACCGCTTCCTTTGTCAAAACCGATCCGTTTTAGATAGTATACCACAACCCACCAACCGGCGCACGATCTTTTACGCCCATATGCCTTGACCATGAAAAGAGCACAGCCGTCCTAAATAACGGCCGTGCTGCTGATGCATATCACCCGCAGGCAGTTCAGACGCCCAGCTCGAAGCTGACGTCGCGGACATCGCCCACGGACTCCAGGAACTCCGAGAGGTCGTTGACCGTCACGTCGTGGCGCATGCGCAGCGTCAGGTTGTAAGCCGCGCTGTGCTCCTCGATATACTCATTGAGCGCCTTGCGGAACTCCGCCGAGTGGCTCACTACGCAGTGCATCCGGCCCACCACCATGGAGTCCACGCCGATGGTGAACTTGTGCATGAGGATCTGAATGGCCGCCACTACCGCCGTGGTGAAGATGCCGATCACGTACATGCCCGCGCCGATAGCGAGGCCGATGCCGGCCGTGGCCCAGATGCCCGCCGCCGTGGTCAGGCCCTTGATGGAGTTGCCGTTGCGGAAGATGATGCCGGCTCCCAGGAAGGAGACGCCGCCGATGATCTGGGCCGCCAGACGGGCGGGGTCCGTGCCCTTGGTACCGTACATCCCGGCACCATCGGGACCGACCAGGTCGGCAAAGCCGTACTTCGACACGATCATGGTCAATGCCGCCGCACAGCAGACGATGATATGGGTCCGGATGCCCGCTTCCTTCAGCCGCTTGCTGCGCTCGTATCCGATGGCAGCGCCGCAAACGCAGGCGATCAGCACCCGGATGAAG
>CADAPN010000274.1 GCA_902789835.1 Oscillospiraceae bacterium | reverse complement strand
TATGCCGTAAAGGTCCCCGTGTTCTCTTTTGAAAAACTCTCGGATGCAAACTCCATTCTCGGCCCCGAGATGAAGTCCACGGGCGAAGTTCTGGGCCTCGGCCGCAGTTTCGCCGAAGCCATGTACAAAGGCCTCACCGCCGCCGGATTTCACATTCCGTCCGCCGGGGACAAGGTGCTCCTCAGTGTGGAGACCGCGGATTATCCTGAAATCCTGAACCTCGCCCGGCGCTTCCACGAGCTGGGGCTGAAGCTCTGCGGCACCGAAGGCACCGCGGCCACCATTGCCGGGGCAGGCCTGCCGGTGGAACGCTTTGAAGCCGAACAGATTCTTCGCGGCGAGGCTCCGGGGCTGAAGCTCATCGTCTATACCGGCGCCGTAAAGGACGGCACCATGGGCGACTATATCGCCCTGCACCGCCGCGCCATGCAGCTTGGCATTCCCTGCCTTACCTCGCTGGATACCGCCGGAGCCCTGGCCGACAGCATTGCCTCCCGCTACAGCCAGAGCAACACCGAGCTGGTGGATCTGAACCGCATGCGCCGCTGGCGCCGGACCATTCCCTTCACCAAGATGCAGGACTGCGGAAACGACTACATCTTCATCGAGAATTTCGACGGCAGTGTGTCCTGTCCGGAGTCCCTCTGCGTCTCCCTCTGCCAGCCCCACTACGGCATCGGTGCCGACGGTATTGTACTCATGGAGCACTCCGCCAGAGCGGATGTACGTATGCGCAGCTTCAACCGGGACGGCAGCGAAGGAAAGATGGCCGGCAACAACCTGCGCTGCGTAGGCAAGTACATGTATGACAAGGGATATCTCCGGACGGAAAACCTCTCGGTGGAGACCGCCGGGGGCATCCGCCGCCTGAAGCTCTTCTGCCGCGACGGGCAGGTGAGCTCGGTTTCCGTGGATATGGGCAGGGCGAAGCTGGATGCCGCCTCGGTCCCCGTCGACACGGAAAAGCTTCCTGATTCAGCATGCAGCATCGATCAGAACGCATTCATCAAAGATTATCCAGTTGAGATCGCAAACTCGCCCTGGCGTATCACATGCCTCTCGGTGGGAAATCCCCACTGTGTGGTCTTCTGCGACACGGTGGATACCCTGGACCTGGAGACCGTGGGACCGCAGTTTGAGCATGCGGAGATTTTCCCCGAGCGGGTGAACGCCGAGTTCGTAAGGGTCGTGAGCCGTACAGCGCTGCGGATGCGTGTCTGGGAGCGCGGCAACGGTGCAACGCTCGCCTGTGGGACCGGGGCCTGCGCGGCCGTGGTGGCCGCGGTCGAAAACGGGTTCTGTGACAAGGGGACCGACGTCCGGGTGACCCTCCCGGGCGGTGACCTGATCGTCAATTATACCGACGAGAGGGTGGTCCTGACCGGCAGCGCCAATGTCGTCTTCTCCGGGACCTTTGAGTATTGAGAAAGCGTAGCGGGAGAGCAGATATGAAAAAGCCATCACTTGCTGCAAGCGCAGGTAAAGTCTTTGTGGGGCTATTGTTCCTGATCATGGCCTTTGATATGGACGACAGTACGATTGCCGTATGTCTTGTCATCGGTCTTGCTTTCCTGGCATGGGCGTTCCTGCCTTACCGACGGTTTCAGCGGGAAATGCAGGACGCGCAGGCCGGGAGGGAAAGCCCGGTCAAAAGGCCGGGAATTGGCGCCATGATTGCCAAAGTCACTTTTGCCGCAATGTTCTTCATCATGGCATTCGACATGGATGAACTCTCTTCTGTGCTGCTCAGCGTGCTTCTCGGCGCCGTTTTTCTGTTCTGGGCCTGGTATCCTTTTTGGAAGTATCGGCACGCCGTAGGTGCGGAATCCGAATCAGGAGATCACCCGATTCAGGCGGCGGATGCCCCGGTGCCGAAGAGCGCAAAGCGGTTTTGCCCGTTTTGCGGGGCACCCATGTCCGGAGACACCTGTGAATACTGCGGGATGTATTCGGAGGAGTGAAGGATAGAATGCTGCCGCAGGGAAGAATCTATACAGAAGAGGAGCAAGCAATGGAATGCACGGAAGTACGGGTGGATACCCGTATCAAAACCCCGGAAGAGACGGAAATTGGGAAGCGCAATGCAGAACTTGCGTTTGAACTGAACCACACGATGCCCATGACCGAAGATGAGGCACAGCTGGCGGCCAATATACAATTGATTACCAATAACCATGATTTTTATGACAGGCCGATTCTTCCGTGTAAACCGATCCTGATCTGCAAGGGGGCTTGGGTCGGCGCGGGAGTCACCATCCTCCCGGGAGTCCGCATCGGGAAACACGCAGTGGTGGGTGCCGCGTCCGTTGTAACCAAGGATATACCGGATTATGCTGTCGCGGTGGGAAATCCCGCCAGAGTCATCAAGATGCTGGATGCGGACAGGTTCGAGGATCAGGAGTAAAGGGCCGGAATCAGCACACAGGAACAGCCATTACTTGGTTGCTTTTTGGCTGTGAATGACGTATAATCTCCATCATGAAAAGGCGCCATTGAACCGGCCTTTG
>CADAPN010000273.1 GCA_902789835.1 Oscillospiraceae bacterium | reverse complement strand
CTCCAGTCCTTTGCTGGAATGGATGGTGGAGAGAACCGGACCGCTGAGGTTCTCATGACTTGAGATAACACCACGGAGCCGGTCCAGCTTCTCCAGCAGTGCGGCGGCAGAGGGAAGACCCTGGGAGAGCATCCGGAGAATAAAATACTTCCCGCTGTCCATCCCGCGGTATTCCACGTATTTTCCGTATCGCAGATCTTCCCAGATCCGGCAGATTGCCTGCGAGGCGGAATCAGAGGGGAGTCTGCGGAGCCCCTGGAGAATCCGTCCGACCGAATCCCGGGACGATTCCTTCAGGTCGGGGCAGGAAAGCAGCACCTCGAAGAGATTCTTTCCGCGGCCCGCTCCCTTATGAACCGCCTGACGGGCGGCGCTGCCGCTGATGCCGGCGCCGAACTTGAAATACAGCCGAAGAAAGAGCTCCGCATTGTCGGGAGCGGAGGCAAAGCAGATGGTGTCCGTAATGTCGCGGACAATGCGATGCGTGAAAAAGCTGTCTTCGTAGTTCCGGCAGCGATACGGAATTCCGGCCTGCTCAAAGCGGTCGACCAGCGGGAGCACGATGTCGTTGTTCCGAAAGAGAATCGCGGTCTCGTCACCCCAGGCCTCCCGTTGGGAGAAGATATACTCATACTGCGCCTGCCGGTCCGCCACCGGGATCATCCGAACCGGAAGGCCGCTTTCCCGGGTGGCCTGCATGGATTTCGGGTGCCGGAAGCGGTTCTTCATGACAAAACCGTTCGCGGCGTCGACAATCTCCGGGGTGGAGCGATAGTTTTCTTCGATCAGAAGCAGTCTGGCCCTAGGATGATCGCCGGAAAAGGACATCAGCGCATCGGGAAACGCGGCGCGGAACGCGTAGATGCTCTGGTCCTCATCCCCGACCATGAAAAGGTTTTCCTGCCTGGAGGCGAGGAGGCGGATGATCTCATGCTGGATTTTGGAGGTGTCCTGGGCCTCATCCACACAGAGATAGCGATACTGTTCCTGAAAGCTGTCCAGAACATCCGGAAACCTGCGCAGGAGCGTAAGGGCGTAGACCATCTGGTCGTCATAGTCCATCAGGCGCAGGCGGCGAAGCTCCGCCTGATAGCGGCGGTAGAGCTCCGGCAGATTGGGGACGGACCACTTGCGCGCCTCAATCTCCGCCTCCGTGAGCATCATGTTTTTGATGAAGGTGATGGCGGTGCCGACTTCGCGGAGCGTGGTCTCTTCAGCATAATCCTCGTTGACGGCCTGATAAAGCTCACTCAGAATCCGGCTGCGCTCACCGCCTTCCCCGAGAAGGGAGAAGGGCTCGCGGCCAAGGCGGGCGGCGGAGTAGGAGACGAGCTTGGAAGAGACGCCGTTGATGGTACGAAACTGCAGGCGGCCGGCCAGTTCTTCCCCGAAGAGAGAGGCAAAACGGCTTCGCATGTCTCTGGCGGCGGCCCGGGTATAGGTCATGGTCAGGATCTGTCGCGGGTCGATGCCGCGGCAGAGCACCATATATCCCAGACGGATCACCAGCACCGTGGTCTTGCCGCTGCCGGGGGTGGCGAGGAGAAGCACCGGTCCCTCCACCGAAAGAACGGCTTCGCGCTGCTGAGGATTCAGGGGCAGGAGATATCGGTTTTCAAACTCGGAAAAATCCATAAGACCTCAAAGAAACCCTCCCGCCTCTCGGCGGGAGGGTTTCGAAAAAACAGAATCACAGAAAGGGAAATCAGAACTCGAGGTTCTTCTCGGTCTCCTTGCTGAAGACATGGACGACATTGCCCTGGAACGCGAAGTGCAGGGTATCGCCGATGGAGAAATTGCCCTTCATGTCGATGGTCGGGACGATGATGATGACATCGCGGCCCTCGGCGGAGACATGCAGATGCACACTGGAGCCCATCATTTCGGAGACATCGACCTTTGCGGTGACACCCTTGTCAGCGAGGTCGGTATGCTCGGGACGAACACCGAGGATGACATCCTGGGTCTGGACGTTGTTCTTCAGGAGGCGGGCTTCCTTCTCGGCGGAGAGCTCAACCTTGTAGTCGGCCAGCTGTGCGAAGTACTTGTCGCCTTCGCGGATGAGCTTGGCATCGAACATGTTCATGACGGGCATGCCGATGAAGCCGGCGACAAAGAGGTTGGCCGGATGATCGAAGACTTCCTGAGGCGTGCCGATCTGCTGGATGTAGCCGTCACGCATGATGACGATACGGTCGCCGAGCGTCATGGCTTCGGTCTGGTCATGGGTAACATAAATGAAGGTGGTGTTGATACGCTCACGGAGCTTGATGATCTCAGCACGCATCTCGTTACGCAACTTGGCGTCGAGGTTGGAGAGCGGCTCGTCCATCAGCATGACCTTCGGGTCACGGACGATGGCACGACCGATGGCGACACGCTGTCTCTGACCACCGGA
>CADAPN010000272.1 GCA_902789835.1 Oscillospiraceae bacterium | reverse complement strand
GACCAGGATGCTTCCCCACACTATGCATCCCAGGATCTTCCTTCTGACCGTGAGCCGGTCAGAGAGCCGCAGGATGTTGGGCACGATGAGGCCCACAAATCCGAGAAGGCCGCACAGACAGACCGCGGCAGAAGCCAGCAGCGCCGCACAGGCCACTGTCAGTTTGCGGTGGCGGTCCACCGCAAGGCCGAGCCCCTGGGCAGCTTCGTCCCCGATCGCGAACAGCTCGATCCCGGGGCCGAGACAGAAGGCCGCCGCGAGGCCTGCGAAGATCAGGAAGGCAGGCACAGGCAACTGCTGCAGGTCCACCCCCGCAAGGCTGCCCATTGAAAAGCCGACCTTATCCGATACACTTTCCGGCCGCAAGGTTATGATCGTGTTGGATGCCGCTGTCATCATGGAGGAGACAGCCACGCCGGATAGGACGATCACGGATTTGGACATGCCGGCTTTACGGGCGATCATGAATACAAGAAGCGCAGAAAGGAGCGCGCCGGCAAAAGCCGCCGCGTTTCTTGCAGAATACACATGGGGAAAGCAGATTCCCGACAGCAGGACGAACACCCCCGCTCCCGAGTTGATGCCCATGATCCCCGGCGAAGCCAGGGGATTGGAAAGGGCTTCCTGCAGGAGAAGTCCCGCCACAGACAGACCACTGCCGCAGAGCAGGCAGGCAGCCGTCCGCGGCATTCGAATCTGATACAGTATGATCTGTGTTGCCCGGGATCCCCCAGCGCCGGTCAGCGTCTCAAAGAGCTCCGCGCTCGTCACCGCACCGTTGCCGGCCAGCAGCGAGATCAGGATGCAGGCTGCCAGCAACGGTATCCCAATGACCATGATCTTATTATTCTTCGAGGAGTTCCATGACATACTGATATGCCTCATCCCATCTTGCATTCGGTTTGTACTGGAAATAGTCCTTGGGCAGCATATAGACACATCCGTTCCTGACCGCGGCCAGTTCCTGCCATACAGCCTTTCCCGAGAAAGCTTCCGCGAAGCTCTCCTGTGCTTCCGCGCTCTTTCCCTGCTCGACCACGAAGATGAAATCGGGGTCCGCGTCCAGGATCGCCTCCAGGTTCAGCTCGTCAAAAGCCGAATTGTCCTGCGCTATATTCTCCAGGCCGAACGCATTGAATATCTCACAGGCAAAATAGTCATCCTTCAGGGCCTTGTTCTTGGTCGCCGAGACTCGCAGCGCCAGATAGGTGCCCTTTTTCAATTCTTTTTCCGACGCGCTTTGAAGAATCTGATCGATCCGTTCCTTGACGTCCGTCACATTTTTCTTATAGCAGTCTTCCCTTCCGGTCATTTCCGTGAATTCTTTGATGACCCCGTCATAATCGGAGAAGGAATTAACGCTGATCATTCTGGGGCTGATTCCCCTGGACTCCAGTTCCTCAGCCAGCTTCTTGTGGGTCGGCAGTTCGCCGGAGAGAAGGACCATGTCCGGCGACAGCGCCGCGATGGCTTCAAGAGAGGGATTGGTCACTGTTCCGATGACCTCGGTGTTCTCCGAGATCCCCTCGAGGTCCATGCCGTCCTCTGTCATGCCGGCCAGTTCCCCGCCCGACAGGAGCCAGAGATCGCCGATGGATTTGGAGACCGCGACGACTGTGAGCGTTTCCGAATTCTCGGCCGCAGCCGATTCCGTGGCCGCATCCGCGGCAGGTTCCTGCGCCGCATCCGCAGCCGTTTCCTGTGCTTGCGCCGATTCCTCGGCCGCTGCCGGCTCCTGCGCCGGCGCCTGCTGATTTCCACACGCAGTCAGCGCCGTGATCGCAAGGATCACGGCAGCTGCTGTTAATTTTCTAAATATTTTCATACATTACCTATTTGTCACATGAGGGCTTTGCTTCAGTTACATAAGGTTATTGCTTCTGTCATAGTGCTTGCCGCCCCAGTAGACGCGGCTCGCGACTTCCGCCTTTTCGTTCAGGTTCACGTCCTTCAGGACCCATTTGCAGAACTCATCAAAACCTGTCCTGTCCACGATGTAACCGATGTGCTCTTTGCCCTCAAGGGCGTTGGGATCAATATACTCCTCCACATAAGCGTAGGCGTTCTTGACCATCTTGAAGATGCTCTCCTCGTCCGCCCATTTGACGAAGTCCTCTGCCAGACGCGGATTCTTCTTGCCGGTGCGTCCCATGATGACAACGCGGAAATAGTGCTCCTTGCTCCTTGTCCAGGCGCGGGTCGGGCAGTAGGCGACGCATACACCGCATCCGATGCACTTGGCGGTATCCCGCACCACTTTGCCGTTGACAAGGGAGAGAGCTCCCACGGAACGGATCAGTACTTGATGCACTGCTCGCAGCTCACGCAGCGGTCCGGATCATACTGGGGTTCCGTCATGCCGATGAAGCCGAAGTCGTCCATCCTCACCTTGCCGCAGTCATTGGAACAGCCGGTGAAGGCAATCTTGACGTGCAGGTGGTTGGGGAAGATCATTTTGTCCATTTTCCTGGCCAGAGCGGTGGTGTCATAGCAGCCGAAGGGGCACAAACGCTGGCCCGGGCAGGCCACGACATTTCTGGTGCCGGAAGCGGGATAGCCCTTGTCCCTCTCTTCCTGATTGACGCCCGAATCATCGATGATGGACTGGATCATCTTGTTGACGGCGTCCATATCCTCGAGGGCAATGCCGGGCAGCTCGACACCCTGGCGGTTGGTCACGAAGATCGTTCCGTTGCCGTATTTTTCCGCCACTTCAGCGATTTTGGCCATGCTCCCCGCATTGATCACACCGCCGGGAATGCGGATGCGGCTCGCGGTCTCCCCTCTTACCTTGGAGTAACGGAACGCATTTTTCTTGAGTTTCTTGGTATTGATATCTCTTGCCATATTCCTCACCCCTCAATCCAGCATATTCTTGCTCTCGGTATATTTGAACACCGGGCCGTCGAGGCAGACATAGGTCTCGCCGATCCTGCAGTGGCCGCATTTGCCGAGGCCGCAGCACATTTTCCGCTCCTGGGAGACCCAGATGTTCTCTTCCTTAAAGCCCTTGTCAAGAAGGCCCATGACAGAAAAGCGCATCATGGGAGGCGGGCCTACGACGACAGCTTTCGCGCTGGCGACGTCCCTGATCTCCACTTCCGGAATATACTTGGTCACGAGGCCGATCCTGCCCTCATAGCCCTCGGGAGCGCCGTCAACGGTAAGAATCAGGTCCAGAGCCTCGTCCCATCTCTTGAGGTCATCCCTGAAGAGCATATCGGAAGGGCTTCGGAAGCCTACGATCACATGCTTGTCCTTGGGAGCCTTGGTTCCGGCCAGCGCGTCGATCACGCCGCGGACCGGGGACACGCCCGTGCCGCCCGCGATGACGATCACTTCGCCGTCCTCGTAGAGGGAGGTGTCAAAGCCGTTGCCATAGGGGCCCCTCAGAAGGAGAGTTCTGCCTTCTCCCTTTTCGAACACTTCACCCGTGACGCGCCCGACCTTGCGGATGGTCAGGTCTACGAAGTCTTCTCCAATGCCGCTGACAGAGATCGGGGCTTCGCCGTATTTGGGCACCGACACTTCAAAAAACTGTCCGGGCTTTACATCGCCTGTAAAGCTCATCCGGAAGGTGTATTCCTTCTCCGTATGGCGAATGATCTCCTTGATCTTCGAAGGGAACGGAACATACGGATTGCTGCTCATATTACCCATTGACCGCACCTCCTTCCACCGCGTCATTTACCTTGTTGATGATATTGGCATAGGAAATGTATTCCGG
>CADAPN010000271.1 GCA_902789835.1 Oscillospiraceae bacterium | reverse complement strand
GATGAGCTATACACCGTTTGATGCCATTCAGATCGGCATTGCCTCTCCTGAAAAGATTCTCGAGTGGTCCTACGGCGAAGTCAAAAAGCCGGAGACCATTAACTACCGCACGCTCAAGCCGGAACGGGACGGCCTCTTCTGCGAGCGCATTTTCGGGCCGACAAAGGACTGGGAGTGCCACTGCGGAAAGTACAAGAAGATCCGCTACAAGGGCAAGATCTGCGACCGCTGCGGCGTCGAAGTCACCAAGAGCAAGGTGCGCCGTGAGCGTATGGGCCATATTGAGCTCGCTACTCCGGTCAGCCACATCTGGTACTTCAAGGGCATCCCGAGCCGCATGGGCCTGATGCTGGACCTCACCCCGAGGCTCCTGGAAAAGGTTCTGTACTTTGCCAACTACATTGTCATTGACCCTGGCTTTACCCCGCTGCAGAAGTGCCAGCCCGGGCTTTACCCCGCTGCAGAAGTGCCAGATCCTCTCCGAGCGCGAGTACCGCGAGATGCGTGAGAAGTATGAGGACGACTTTGAAGCCGGAATCGGTGCCGAAGCCATCCAGAAGCTTCTGGCGCAGATTAACTGCGACGAACTGGCGGCGGAGCTGCGCGAAGAGCTGAAGAACGCCAGCGGCCAGAAGAAGGCCAAGCTGGTCAAGCGCCTGGAGGTCGTCGAGGCCTTCCGCGCCAGCGGCAACCGTCCCGAGTGGATGGTCATGACCATCCTGCCGGTTATCCCGCCCGAGATCCGTCCGATGGTTCAGCTGGACGGCGGCCGTTTTGCCACCTCCGACCTGAACGATCTGTATCGCCGCGTCATCAACCGCAACAACCGTCTGAAGAGACTCCAGCAGCTCAACGCTCCGGACATCATCGTCCGCAACGAGAAGCGCATGCTGCAGGAAGCTGTGGACGCCCTCATCGACAACGGCCGCCGCGGCAGAGCCGTTACCGGCGCCAACTCCCGCGCACTCAAGTCCCTCAGCGACATGCTCAAGGGCAAGCAGGGACGTTTCCGTCAGAACCTGCTGGGCAAGCGTGTTGACTACTCCGGCCGAAGCGTTATCGTCGTCGGTCCGGACCTGAAGATCTATCAGTGCGGCGTACCGAAGGAAATGGCCATCGAGCTGTTCCGCCCCTTCGTTATGAAGAAGCTGGTGGAGGACGGCATCGCCAACAACATCAAGTCCGCCAAGAAGATGGTCGACAAGCAGAAGACCGAGGTCTGGGACGCGCTGGAGTACGTCATCAAGGAACATCCCGTCCTGCTTAACCGCGCACCGACCCTGCACCGTCTGGGCATTCAGGCCTTTGAGCCGATCCTCGTCGAGGGCCGCGCACTGCGCCTGCATCCGCTGGTCTGCACCGCATACAACGCCGACTTCGACGGCGACCAGATGGCCATCCACGTGCCGCTGTCCGCTGAGGCGCAGGCAGAGGCCCGCATCCTGATGCTCTCCGCAAACAACCTTCTTCGTCCGCAGGACGGACACCCGGTCACGGTTCCGACCCAGGACATGATCCTCGGTTCCTATTATCTGACCATGGTCCGCATCGGCAAGGCCGAAAAGGGCGCGGAGATGATGCGCGTCACCGAACCGGGAGACACCGGCTTTGAGGTTGACGCAATCGTGGACGGCGACGAGATCTACGCCGCCAACCGCAAGGCGCAGCAGGAGGGAACCAAGCCCTGCGAGTACAAGCCGCTGCTGATGTACCGTGACGCCAACGAAGCCGTCATGGCCTACAACGAAGGCGCGATCGGCCTGCATGCGCCGATCCTCCTGCGTGTGACCAAGACCGTCGACGGCGAGGAAGTCAAGCGCATCATCACCACCACGGTCGGCCGCATTATCTTCAACGAAGCGATCCCGCAGGATCTGGGCTATGTCGACCGGAGCGATCCGGAGCACGCCTTCGATTATGAGATCAGCTTCCAGGTCGGCAAGAAGCAGCTGGGCGACATCATCGACCGCTGCATCCAGAAGTACGGCTTCACCATCTCCGCCGAAGTGCTCGACAGCATCAAGGCGATGGGCTACAAGTATTCCACCAGGGGCGCCATCACCATCTCCGTTGCGGATATGACGGTGCCGAGTGAGAAGAACCGCCTGATCTCCGAGACCGAGCACGAGGTCGTCAACATCGAGCGCCAGTACAAGCGCGGTTTCATTACCGAGGACGAGCGCTACCGTCTGGTTGTGTCCGAGTGGGAAGAGACCACCAAGAAGGTCACCAACGCCCTGCAGGGAACGCTCGACGAATACAACCCGATCTACATGATGGCAAACTCCGGTGCCCGTGGTTCCATGAACCAGATCCGTCAGCTGGCCGGTATGCGCGGCCTGATGGCGAACACCTCCGGTAAGACCATCGAAATCCCCATCAAGTCCAACTTCCGTGAAGGCCTGTCCGTTCTGGAGTACTTCATCTCCACCAGAGGCGCCCGTAAGGGTATGGCCGATACGGCTCTGCGTACCGCCGACTCCGGTTACCTGACCCGTCGTATGGTCGATGTCTGCCAGGACGTCATCATCCGCGAGGAAGACTGCGGCACCACCGAGGGCGTCTGGGTCCAGGCCGAATATGACCGCGGCCAGCTGGTCAAGGACTTCGGCACCGCGATCCACGGCCGCTTCCCGGCAATGCCGATCACCGATCCCCAGACCGGCGAGCTGCTCTTCGACACGGACCACATGCTCATGCCGAAGGACGCAAAGGTCCTTGAGGCCCACGGCATCCATAAGGCATTTATCCGCAGCGTTATGACCTGCGAGGCCCGCACCGGCATCTGCGCCAAGTGCTACGGGCGTACCTTCCACACCGGCGGCGTCGCCGGCGACGACATCACCCAGGGTCTTCCCCGTGTCGAAGAACTGTTCGAGGCACGCAAGCCCAAGAAGATGTCCGTCCTGTCCGAGATCTCCGGTACGGTCACGGTCGAAGAGGCCAAGAAGGGCGTCATGTACTCCCTCACGGTCGTGAACGAGGCCGAGGGCGAGACCAAGGTCTATATGGTACCGCACAATGCCGGTATCCAGGTTCACAGCGGCGACCATGTCGATCGCGGCCAGGCGCTGACTTCCGGTGCGCTGAATCCGCATGACGTGCTCCGGATCCGCGGCATCAACGACGACGAGTTCGGCCGCCAGGGCGTCCGCAGCTACATCACCAGCGAGGTACAGAAGGTGTACCGTCAGCAGGGCGTCGACATCAACGACAAGCACATCGAAGTCATTGTGCGTCAGATGATGCGCAAGGGCCGCGTGGAAGATGCGGGCAGCACCGATCTGCTCAGCGGCGCGACGGTGGACATCTCCATCGTGAAGGACGCCAACCGCAAGATCCGTGAGCGCGTCGCCAACGGGGAAGAGGGGCTCACCGAGGCCACCTATACCCAGCTGCTGATGGGCATCACCAAGGCCTCTCTGGCCACGGACAGCTTCCTCTCTGCCGCCTCCTTCCAGGAGACCACCCGCGTCCTCACCGATGCCGCCATCAAGGGCAAGGTGGACCACCTGGTCGGCCTGAAAGAGAACGTCATCATCGGCAAGCTGATCCCCGCCGGCTCCGGCCTGGGCGTCTACCGTGACTTCAAGGAAGAG
>CADAPN010000270.1 GCA_902789835.1 Oscillospiraceae bacterium | reverse complement strand
GCCGGGTAAGGTTCCGTGCGGTAGCCCCGGGCCATGGCGCCGGTGTTGACCTCCAGAAGGACCGGGCACTCCGCCAGGCGGTCCAGCGCGCGCTCGGCCGCCGCGCGATAGCGCGGATGCTCCGGATCGAAGAGCGCGTTTCCCTCGTTGTACTTGGTGATCAGGTCGAAGTGGGCAATCACGTCACAATGGGTTCGATCCCAGAGCGTGGCGACAACCTCATAGTAATCTTCCACACAGGCATAGAAATCGCCGTCATACACCGTTTGGACCGTATGGACAAAGGTCTCACGGCAGTCGTCGACCGCATACAGTTTTCCGTTTTTCTCAATCCAGTGGACCGCTCCGATCACATAATCATACAGAGAACGGTCAATCACGGAATAGATATCCTGTTCAATTCCGAGGCGGACGTTGATTCTGTCCGCATACTGTTTCTGAAGGCGGCGGATCTCCGCGCAATAGTCCAGTGTCCCCTGCTCCGTCATGCTGCCCTCATGCTCGGTCAGATGCGAATGCCCGGAGAAGCCGATCTCCGGGCAGCCCAGGCGGATTGCCTCCAGAACCAGTTCCTCCGGGGTGTCCGCACCGTCGCAGTACGTGGTATGCGTATGGTAGTTGGAAAAAATCATGCCATCTTCTCCTGCTTGACCTTGTGGTCGATCACATGGCGGGAGGCCAGCTCCGCGCGGATCTCCTCCGGACGGATGCCCATTTCCACCATCATGACCATAACGTGGTAGCAAAGGTCCGCGACCTCATACACCGTTTCGGCGCGCTCGCCGCCCTTGGCCGCGATGATGACCTCGGTGCACTCCTCGCCGACCTTTTTCAGGATTTTGTCCATTCCCTTCTGGAAGAGATAGCTGGTATAGGAGCCCTCGGGAAGCGTTTCTTTCCGGCTCTGCAGCAGGGCATAAAGCGTATCCAGGGAAAAGTCCTCCTCTTCCACCAGAAGCGGATACTCGAAGCAGGACTCCGTGCCCAGATGGCAGGCGGGGCCGTCTTTCCGGACCTTTACCACCAGGGCGTCCCGGTCACAGTCTGCCGTAACCGACACGATGTGCTGGTAATTGCCGCTGGTCTCGCCCTTCAGCCAGAGCTCCTGCCGCGAGCGGCTCCAGAAGCAGGTCAAGTGCTTTTCCAGGGAGATCTCCAGGCTCTCGCGGTTCATATAGGCCAGGGTCAGGACCCGGCCGGTTTCAAAGTCCTGAACCACGGCGGGGATCAGGCCCTTTTCGTCAAATTTCAGTTCGTCGATCGTGATCATCCGATTCTCCTCACATTGATTCCGTTTTCTGCCAGGGTCTGCTTGAGGCTGCCGATGCGCACCTCGCCGAAGTGGAAGATCGAGGCGGCCAGACCCGCGTCCACCCCCGGCGCTTCCCGGAACAGCGTTACAAAGTCCTGCACGCCGCCGGCGCCGCCCGAGGCGATTACAGGTACGTCCACAATGGCGGTCACGGCGTTGAGCATCTCGAGATCAAAGCCCTGCTTCACGCCGTCGGTGTCAATCGAGTTCAGCACCACTTCCCCGGCGCCCAGCTCCACACCGTGCCGGATCCAGTCCAGCGCGTCCATGCCGGTATCGATCCTTCCGCCGTGGGAGAACACGTGAAAGCGTCCGTCCACCCGCTTTACGTCCGCGGAGAGCACGACGCACTGGCTTCCGTACTTCAGGGCCGCCTCCGGGATCAGCGCGGGATTGCGGATCGCGCCGGAATTGACGCTCACCTTGTCCGCACCGCATTTCAGGACGCGGTCGAAGTCCTCCACCGTGTTGATGCCGCCGCCCACGGTCAGCGGGATGAAGATCTGTTCCGCCACCCGGCGCAGCACGTCGGTGAAGAGTTTCCGGCCTTCGACCGATGCGGTGATGTCATAGAACACAAGCTCGTCCGCGCCCTCGTCGGAGTAGTGTCGGGCAAGCTGCACCGGGTCCGAGACATCCTGCACGCCTTCAAAATTCACGCCCTTGACGACGCGGCCGTTTCGCACGTCGAGGCAAGGGATAATCCGTTTCGTGATCATAAGCGGTCTCTCCTTCCAAGCCTTGTCTCCGCTCTGGGCTCAGCCGGCGGAGCCGGACACCCCGTCGGTTGCTCCGTCGTCTCCCGCCGCGGCGGCCAGCGCGTCTTCCAGGGTCACCGCGCCGCTGTAATACGCCCGTCCCAGGATCGCGCCGGACATGCCAAGCGCCCGCAGGCCCCGGATGTCCTCCAGAGAGGAGACCCCGCCCGATGCGATCAGGTCAATGGGATAGCGCTCGTTCAGGGACGCATACAGGTCGTGGTTGCTGCCGGCGAGGACGCCGTCCCGGGAGATGTCGGTGCAGATCACCGTACGGACTTTCAGAAGATGCCGGAAGAAGGCCTCCGCCGTCCAGCTGCTTTTTTCTTCCCAGCCGCGCACCGCGACAAAGCCGTCCTTCAGGTCCACGCCCACGGCGATCTGTGCCCCGAAGGTCTCCAGGGCTTCGCGCAGAAACTCCTCGTTCTCCGCCGCAGCCGTGCCGAGAATGGCCCGCGAAATGCCGCAGTCCAGATAGCGCCGGACGGTCTCCATGCTTCGAATTCCGCCGCCCAGCTCGATGAACAGGCCCGTGGCGGAGGCAATCTTTTCAATCAGGGCGAGGTTCGCCGTACTTCCGCTGCGTGCCCCCTCCAGGTCCACCATGTGCAGGTGGGTCGCCCCGGCCTCACGCATCCGAAGCGCAAGGGCCTCCGGGTCGCGGTCATAGACCGTCATGTCGTCATAACGTCCCTGGCGCAGGCGCACCGCCATGCCGTCGTACAAGTCAATTGCCGGATAAAGTATCATCGCTTCGTTACCGTCTCCCGTATTCTGTCATGCGGCTCAA
>CADAPN010000269.1 GCA_902789835.1 Oscillospiraceae bacterium | reverse complement strand
GCGGAAGTGGAGGGTATTGTTGCCGGTCTGGCCGGGATCGACCAGGTGGGCAGCAAATACAAGGTTCGACACAGAGCTGATTTCGGAATCAGTGTAGATCAGGCATACTGGGGACTTGGGATAGGCCGAGCCCTTTTGGAAGCCTGTATCGAATGCGCGAAAAAGGCCAGGTATGAGCAGATGGAACTGAGCGTGATCGCTGACAACAGACGGGCAATCGAAATGTATGAAAAAGCCGGCTTTGTAGAATTCGGAAGGAACCCGAGAGGCTTCAAATCCCGTATGTCAGGGTATCAGGAACTTGTGTATATGAGATTGGAATTGTGAGGAATGGATATGTTGGAAACCGAAAGACTGGTCCTGCGCCGCTGGGAGGAAAGTGACGCGGAGAACTTATTTCAATATGCAAAGGATCCGGACGTTGGCCCGATTGCCGGATGGCCGCCGCACCAGAGCGTAGAGGAGAGTCTGGATGTGATCCGAAATGTCTTTAATGGTCCGGAGGCCTATGCCATCTGCCTGAAGAAGGACAACAAGGCGATCGGTGCAATCGAACTGAAACTGAACGGGCACACGGATATGACAGAACGTGATGATGAGTGTGAACTCGGCTATTGGCTTGGCAAACCCTTCTGGGGACAGGGCATTGTGCCGGAGGCTGCCCGGGAGATGCTGCGTCATGCCTTTGAGGATATCGGCATGCAAAAAGTCTGGTGCGGCTATTATGATGGCAATCTCAAGTCAAAGCGAGTGCAGGAAAAATGCGGCTTCCGCTACCAGTGGACCACTGAGGGAGTCGATGTACCGCTCATGCATGAGGAACGGACAGGGCATGTCAATTTGATGACGAAGGACGACTGGCTTTGGCGGAAGCTTTATGAAGCAGCCAGGTCCGTACAGAACGGCAGAAAGATATCGGATTATGTCGAGGCAGGCGGCGTGGCTGCGGCCATCCTTTCTTCCTCCGGCAGGGTTTATACCGGCGTATGTGTGGATACGTGCTCGACCCTCGGCATTTGTGCGGAGCGCAACGCTATTTTCAATATGCTGACGAACGGGGAGCAGGAGATCTGCAAGGTTCTGACGGTAATGTCAAACGGAAAGACCGGCGCTCCCTGCGGCGCATGTCGGGAGCTGATGGTACAGCTGATGCCGGGAACATACAAAGGGATTGAAATCATGCTCGATTACGAAAAGAACAGAGTGGTGACGCTCGGAGAACTGACGCCGGAATGGTGGATCGGATAGACGGCTAAACCAAAGGTCGGATGATATTTTCAATAAAAACTGTATAGTAATGATGATGGAGACGGTGCCATCTGCAACAGGTATATGCCTGTGGCAGATGGCATTTTTCGATAGGGTAGACGGTTTGATTCCACGCCGCGTCACGGCAGCATGATACGCCGCCAGTTGTCAATCATCAAAGCATGTGTGTCGGTGGTGGAATGGATATCCCGTTATATGGGTAAACTTCTTTCATGACCGGCTCACTATATTTGCCCAACGTACAAATTTTTCAGGCGCAGAACACTGCTTACGTTGGGCAAGGATCTCCGGATTCCGGGCAGAGGGGCTGCACCGGAAAGGGAGAATCTGATGGAGAATGTCAGAACAAATGAGAGCAGTTGCACGCCACTAACTTCAAAAATTCTTATGAAACATACGTTGCTAAGGGAACATATACCTTGCAGCTTTCTGGAGTCACCCGTTCCGATTTTCTATAATGAAAATGTAGAAATATCGAAGGGAGGTGGCGTCCGGTGAAACCGAAATTTACAAAAGAAGAGAAAAAGCTGATCGGCCGCCGCATCCGTGACGCAAGAAACGCGGAGAAACTGACGCTGGAACAACTTGCAGAAAAATGTGAATGTTCCTCCAAACATATCGGAGATGTGGAAAGAGGAACGGTCAGCGCTTCATGGCCGCTGGCAGTGAAAATCGGAAAGGCGTTGAATACTGGTGTTGACTACTATCTCGCTGACACCTCTGACCAGTATTTTGACATCCAGATTGACGTGGAGATCTCGAATATCCTGAAGGATTGCGATATGGAGACCCGAATGGCGATACGTGATACCGCCCGAAGGATTGCAGAATACGGAAAGAAAATACAGGCAAAGAATAAATAAGCGTGGTGGTAGTTGCCAATGAACACTTCTTGGCAGCCACTCATATCAAAATAAAGGATGTCCGCAGGGCTGCCGGGGTTACGACAAGGCAGTTCTGCGGGTTTTTATTATACTTTGGAATCGGTCAAAATATACGGAAATGGGGTGTTGCTATGTTGGAGAAAATCTTTTCATTCGGGAAAGCAAAGGAAAAACAGTCCGACGACACCACCGGGAAATGCCGCACGATCACGGAGGAAGAGTATCAGTGTGTTTGAGGATGAGCTTTTCAAAATCATCGTGGAAACAGAAGCGGCCCTGCACAACATTGAAGATCCCGTAGAGATCGCGGTCGGCGTTATGAAAGCTGCCTGCAAATTCTATGGCGCTGACTGGTGCGGCATCCTGATCGCTGACCTGCGCTCGCAATTATGGCGTCCTGAAATGTGGTATGACGTGGAGACCGGCCCGATGAAAGAGACCCTTTTTCATGAGTTTGAGATGACGGAAGAATTCGTTACATGGGCTGAGCACCTGGTCAGCCAGAAACCTATGATCATCCCGGACACAGAGGCCATACGGGAGAGCAATCCGAAGGAATATGAAGCATATCAAAGA
>CADAPN010000268.1 GCA_902789835.1 Oscillospiraceae bacterium | reverse complement strand
GTCATTCCGGCTCGGAATCACGGCGGCGATGCGCCGGTGTCCCCGCCGGATCAGCTCTTCCGTCGCGCGGTATGCCGTGGCATAGTCGTCGATGGAGACCGAGGAATAGTCCTTCTCGTCCAGGCTTCCGAAGTAGTTGGTATAACTGCAGCAGACAAAGGGAATCCCGATCACCGAGAGCTCCGAGGGGGTATAGTCAAAGCGCCCGCCCAGGAAGAGCAGCCCCTGCAGCTTCTTTTCCCGCTCAAGAATGGCCCCGGCCTTGACCTCGTCGGCATCCGAGCCGATATAGTGCAGCACCATGGTAAAGCCGTAGCGTTCGATCTCGTCCGAGACGGTCTTCAGCACCGAGGAAAAGAACAGGTTTCCGTTTCCTCTCACCACCACGCCGATGGCGTCGGACCGGGTTTTCACCAGATCCCGCGCACTGTTGTTCGGGATGTAGGCGCAGCGCTCCACCTCGTCCAGCACGCGCTGGCGCACTTCCTCACTCACGTCCGGGTGATGATTCAGCACACGGGAAACCGTACTCACACTCACACTGCAGTTTTTCGCAATGTCCTTGATCGTCATATCCCTCACCCGACTATTCTGCCTCTCGGCGAACCGAAGTGCCCGTTGATCTCCCCGTCGGAAGCGGCGGGAGATTCTTCATCCGGCAATCGGTTTCGTCAGGCTGTAGATCAATCCTACTTTGAAAACGTCTCCGGAAACGATACCGGAAACGTTTCCAGTCTCTTTGTTCACAGTTTAGCAGTCGATTTTATTCTTGTCAACGAAAACAAGGCGCCGAAGAAAAACTTCGGCGCCTTGCCCATTTTTATGCTTTATTTTTTGTGCATTTTGCTCAGGTTCAGATTCACTCCGCGAGATCCGCGTAGCGGTACATCGGCTCGCCCTTCTCGTTGACCGAGACATTCGTGAGGCGCGGATTCCACAGGCAGATATACACCTGGGTGGCGACCGGGATGACGTAGAAGTTCTCCCCTACCAGCAGCTGCTCGGCCTGGTGGAGCAGGTCGTTGCGCTCGTTCTGGTCCGCGGTCTCGTTGGAGGCCTCGATCAGCGCGTCGTACTCAGGGCTGTTGACCCCGTTGTAGTTGCCGCCGGAATAGGAGGTGTAGAGGTCGAGGTAGTTGATCGGGTCGTTGAAGTCGGCGGTCCAGCTGTGGCGGATCAGGTCGTAGCTGCCGTCGGCGCGGGTGCTGGAATAGACCTGGTCCTCCACGCCGTTGAGCTCGATGTTGATGCCGAGGTTCTGCTTCAGCTGTGCCTGGATGGCCTGGGCGAGAAGCGCGTCCTTGTCACTGTTGGGATAGGTATAGGTCAGGGTCGGGAAGCCCTCGCCGCCGGGGAAGCCCGCCTCGGCCAGAAGCTCCTGCGCCTTCGCGACATCCTCGGTGAAGAGGGGTTCGCGCTCCTTGGAGAAATACTCGGAGGAGGCGTTGGACATCATGAACTCCGCCACATAGGACGTGGAGGGGATGTAGTCCGCGCCGATGACCGCGCAGATCTCTTCGCGGTTCATGCCCAGGGCGATGGCCTCACGCACGCGCACGTCGTCCAGCGGGGCCACGCTCAGGTTCGGGAGGATGAACTTCGAGGTGAGCATGTTCCAGATGAAGAGCTCCTCGGAGCCCGCATAGGCTTCGCCGATGTAGTCGGGCAGACCCGTCGCCACGTCGACCTCACCGGTCTGGTACGCCGCAAGCAGCGCCTGCTGGTCATAGATCAGATAGACGTTCACGGTGTCGATGTTCACCGCGTCGGCGTTCCAGTAGTTGGGGTTTTTCTTCAGGAAGTAGTGATCGCCGTCGACATATTCCGTGAGGTAATATGCGCCGTTTCCGAGGCTGGTCTCGGGATTTTTCCACCAGGACGGGTCTTCCAGGGTGGCAAGTCCGGCCTTGGAGGGATAGAACGGACCCACGGTCAGCAGGCTCGTGAAGTAGGTGCAGGGTGCCTTCAGTGTGAACTGCAGCGTGTAGTCGTCCAGTGCCACCGCCGCCACATCCTCAAGGCTTCCCTCGCCGCTGCGGGCTTCCTGGGCGCCCACGATGGGATAAAGGACGCTGGCATAGATGGACATGCCGTTGTCCGGGTTCAGCGCGCGCTGAATGGTGTTGATGAAATCCGCCGCCGTCACCGGGGAGCCGTCGGACCACTTGCCGTTCTCGCGCAGGTGGAAGGTCCAGACCAGGCCGTCCTCGGAGACCTCGTAGCTCTCTGCGGCTTCATAGACCACATTTCCGTCCTCGTCGAAGCGGATCAGCGGATCGACACACATCTTGCAGTATTCGGTCCACATATCGATGGCGATGCCCGCGGGGTCGAGATCGCCCGCGCCGGAAAAGGTCGCGATGTTCAGGACCTTCTCCGCGCCCTCGGCCGAAGCACAGGTCATCGGCGCGGCGGCCAGAGCCAGAACCAGCAGAACTGCAAGGATTTTTCTGACACGTTTCATTTTGTTTACCTCCGTT
>CADAPN010000267.1 GCA_902789835.1 Oscillospiraceae bacterium | reverse complement strand
TCAGTCTCTCCCTGCCTTCGATCTTTCTGGATTGTGAAAGCGCAATGTTCAGCTGGCAGAGCAGCAGCAGGATGCCGATCCAGTGGGCCGTATAGCCCAGCGGTCCCCGGATGAAGTTGCCCTCCGGCGTAATATGGAACGTCCACTCTCGGAAAAAAGTCGTCAGATAGACGGCCGCGTTCAGTCCGGCCGGGATCCAGAACAGACGCCGTCGGGGATCATCCCAGATGACATAGACGAACAGCACGATGATCGCGGGACGCATGATATAGCAGTATGCCGACAGCGCGGTCTGCACCGTGACATAGGCAGGGGTCCACGCTGCCTCCAGTCCATTGCTGATGCAGCAGGCCAGGATGATCGACAACTCGATGGCATCGATCAGTAGCATGACCTGTTTGACCGGCTTTTTGACATACGGATCCACCGCGACAGCAAAAGCCAGACCGATCAGCACCAGAAACGGCAGCATCAGCGTATTCAGTTGTTCCTGGAGTTCAAGTGAGAGTTCAAGTGAAAGGTATCCCACCGAAGCGTTCCTCCCTGCCGGGTCCTGCCTTTCTGCGGCATTCCCATCATACCAAAAACCAAAGTCCGTTTCAATCAAAGAAATGCCTTTTTTCGGTTCCTGATTCTAAAAAAATGTTAACATAACCCATCCAACCAAGATCCAGCCAGAATTCAATTATTTCTCAGTAAATGCAGATTTTTTCAGTTTGGTTGGATGCTGGTTGGATAAAGTCTGTTATAAGAGTGTCAAATAATTTTATTAAAGGAGAAGACCCATGAAAAAACTATTTGCATTGCTCCTCGCACTGGTCATGCTGTTCGCGCTCTCCGCGACCGCAATGGCCGAAGAAGCCAAGGGCAGCGACGACACCTGAGCTGGTTCACAGCCAGAAGAGGAATCCAGCAGGCCGAGCTCACCGGCGAGTTCTACCAGATCCAGGATCTTGATATAGACATCTGGGTTCCGGACCTTCTCCAGCCGGTGGAAGAGGTTTCCGAAAACACCTTCTGCGCTTTTGAGGCTGAAAACAAGGGCGCTGTCATCTCCGTGAACCATCTCACTTTTGATGGACAGCCTACACTTGAGGAAGTCGAAAAGATGGCGGTCGACCAGGGTTCCGTGAGCGACGGTATGTTCTGGATCAACGGCTTCGACACACTGGTTCTTGAGACCAAATCGGAAGATTCCCTTTCTGTCATCATCATGATCACGGACGGCGGCGCGATGGAGTTTGCCTTTGCCCCCATCTCGAATCCTGACGTCTATTCCATGGCCTCTCTGGTCATGTCCACGATTCAGCATCACACCCTCGATGTGGAGGATGTTGCCCTCATGATTGATGCGGACCTGAACAGCTTTTGGACTCAGGATAAAAACGTAACCTATTCCGACGATGACAAAGACCGTTCCATCCACATCGCCATGTGGGAAGACGGCGTCAACGCCGAGACCATCAAGGACATCAACAACTGGGATGAGGTCAAAAATGCAAGAATCGGCCTCTACAACGATTATATGGATGCCTTCGACGGACTCGGTGTCAAGGACATCGCTCTTGGACTGGATTACATCTCTGAGGATCAGGATGTCACCTTCCTGACTCTCGAAAACGGCGAGGTCACCTACGACGCCTTTGCCGACGCCGCCTGATCCTTCCCCCTCGGCAGAAAGAGTTCTCCCCGCCAGCGGCGGGGAGAACTCTTTCAGTCAGTCAATGTTCATTTGTTCAAGCATCCGAAGTTGGTCTCGTCGAGCATAGATGACATTCAAAACGAAGACCTGCTTTCGATCTTCATCAATGCGGTAATACACAAAGAAGTTATTCGCCATGATTCTGCGAATACCTCTGGAGTGCCAAGGTTCATCGTCTACTGGTTTATACCTTGCTGGCATCTCGGAGAGCGTAGCAATCTCTTTCCGAATGGTGCGGATATAGTTTCTTGCTGTATCACGGGCGAGGAGCACATCTGCAATATAGTTCCTTAGTTCAAACAGATCTTCTTCTGCGTCCGGTGTAATGATGATTTTGTATGAGTCCATCAGGCGAGGCCCCTTTCAAGCTCGTCAAAAACAGCATCGAAGGGACGGCCTTCTCCTTTAAGGGATTGATCATAACTATGCTGCAGCTTTGCGTCAAGTTCAGCTTTTGTCATACTGTCAAGCGTTTTCGGTTCCGCAGGCACGATTAGTGAAAATGGGACGCCGCGTCTATAGATGATCTGTCTGTAAAGAGAGTTGATAACAACGGAAACAGGGACACCAAGTTTCTGAAGGATGTCTTCCGCTTCGGTCTTAACATCATACTCCACGCGGGCGCTGACAGTTGCGTCTTTCATAGTAGCACCACCTTTCACTCGTATTGTACTACAATGTCATGCAGATTGCAAGACAAATATTCAGGGAAGGCTCGATTCTCTACTTTACCGCCATCGACAGATGGCCCGGCTCGGCGACACCACGGCACTGGAGAAGGAGCGCCGGATTCTGGATGAGCAGCTGGGCATCGACGCCAAGGCGGTGAACGACCTGATCGCCCGCAACGCCCGGGTGGCGCAGGACCAGAAGGAATACAACGAGCGGTACGACGCGCTGGTGAGCCGCTATGAGGAGACCGAACACAAGCGTGATGCTGTCATGGAACAGATCGACCAGATCATGATCCGGCGTAGGAAGATCGAGCGGTTCATTGAGAGCGTGAAGGACCTGCCGGGTGTCCTCACAAGCTGCGCATCCATTCGCTTCCCTCACACGTTCGGAAAGCTCAGTCGCTCCGCTGCTCGTCCTTCTCCCATCAAAACTTGTTTTGATGGGAACCCTGAGGCCGAGTTTAACGAGAGCCTGTGGGCCAGGCTGATGGACAGCATGACGGTGCACAACAAGGACCGGATCGTGTTTCGACTGACCTGCGGGATGGAGATTGGAGTGTAAAAAAGGCGCTTCTCTTCAGAGAGGATGCGCCTTTGACATACTTTATCATTGAATATTGATACTCCAATGCTTATAATAATCAGAGATGATTGTGCGCAATCTGGCCGTCAAGCCTGATTTTGTTGGGGAGGAAAGATCATGGATATAACCCAAACCTTTTATGATAATATGGCTTCTCAGTATGACAAGCTGTTTTTGGACTGGAATGCCACTACTCAAGAACAGGCTGTTATATTGAATAAAATCTTTAATAATAACGGCTTCAACACCAGTGCCCATATCCTTGATTGTGCCTGCGGGATCGGAACGCAGGCAATCGGCCTGGCTGCTCTCGGATATCCGGTAACTGCTTCGGATATCAGCGATGGAGAATTAGTCGAAGCCAAAGCACGGGCAGAGAGTCAAGGAGTTTCAATCCGTTTCGAACATGCAGAT
>CADAPN010000266.1 GCA_902789835.1 Oscillospiraceae bacterium | reverse complement strand
TAAAGTCCCTGAAACATGGGAAGAAGGAGAAACAAAATGAAAAAAGCACTTTCCCTGCTGCTGGCGCTGACGATGCTGTTCGCGCTGGCCGTACCGAGTGCCTTCGCCGCCGACGCGGAAAAGACGGAACTGATCGTCTTTGCCGCGGCTTCGATGACGGAGACGCTGAACCGGATCAAGGAACTCTACGAGGCGGAAAACCCCGATGTAACCCTGGTCTACAACTTTGACTCTTCCGGCACCCTGAAGACTCAGATCCAGGAAGGGGCGGACTGCGACGTGTTTATTTCCGCCGCGCCGAAACAGATGAATCAGCTGGACGCCTCCAAGGATAAGGAAGCCAATCCCGACGGCCTCGACTTCGTCCTGCAGGGCAGCCGGATCAACCTCCTGGAGAACAAGGTTGTCCTTGCCGTTCCGGAAGGAAATCCCAAGGGGATCGAGAGCTTCGACCAGCTGGCAGAGCTGCTGGCGGCCGGCGATGTGTTCCTGGCCATGGGCAACAGCGATGTCCCGGTGGGACAGTATACCCAGAAGATCCTGGCCTTCTACGAACTGAATGAAGAGGAACTTGCCAAGGCCGGTTCCGTCACCTACGGCACCAACGTGAAAGAGGTTACCACACAGGTTTCCGAAGCGAGTGTTGACTGCGGCGTTGTCTATGCCACCGATGCGTTCTCCGCGGGCCTCGACAGCGTGGACGCGGCCACCGCCGAGATGTGCGGCCAGGTCATTTACCCCGCCGCGGTCCTGAACGTCAGCGCCAATCCGGAAGCGGCACAGGCGTTCCTGGACTACCTGACCGGACCGGAGGCCACCGAGGTCTTTGAGGCGGTCGGCTTCAGCGCGATGACCAAGGAGGCCGAAGCAGAGACCGAGCCTGCGCCCGAGGCCTCCCCGGAGGCGACTCCCGCGGCATAATCCTGTTATGAATCAGGCATCGGGAGGCCTGTATGCCGCCCGATGCCTTGGAGCATTCTTATGAGTTTTGACTGGTATCCTTTGTGGAATTCCCTGCGCATTGCGGCGATCAGCTGCGTGCTGGTGTTTTTCCTCGGCATCTTCTTTGCCTATTATGCCGCGAGACTGCCGCGGGCCGTCAAGGGCGTGCTGGATGTGATCCTCACGCTGCCGATGGTCTTGCCGCCGACGGTCTGCGGTTATTTCCTGCTGCTCATTTTCGGCATGAAGCGCCCCCTCGGCATCTTCCTGCTGAAGTTCGGCATCAAGTTCGTCATGACCTGGTACGGGGGCGTGCTGGCGGCCTCGGTCGTTGCCTTCCCGCTGATGTATCGGACGGCGAGAGGCGCCTTTGAGAGCTTCGATCAGACGCTGGCCTATTCCGGGCAGACTCTTGGCCTCAGCAACACCTATATCTTCTGGCGGATTCGCATGCCCGCCTGCCGACAGGGGATCCTGGCGGGTACCGTGCTGGCCTTTGCCCGCGCGCTGGGCGAGTACGGCGCCACCAGCATGCTGATCGGCTATACCCCGGGACGCACCGCGACCATCTCGACCACGGTTTACCAGCTCTGGCGGACCAACGACGAGAAGGGCGCCATGTTCTGGGTGCTCATCAACCTTGCCATCAGCACGGTGGTCCTGCTCACGGTGAACATGCTGGAAGCAAGGCAGAAAAAGGCGGTGAAGGCATGAGTCTGATCGTCGACATCCACAGGGCGCTCGGGTCTTTTAGCCTGGATGTGCGCTTTGAGGCGGAAAACGGCGTCACCTGTCTGCTGGGGGCGTCCGGCTGCGGCAAGAGCTTCACGCTCAAGTGCATTGCGGGAATCGAAAAGCCGGACAGCGGCCACATTGAGCTGGACGGTGCGGTGCTCTATGACTCTGAAAAGCACATCAACCTCCCGCCGCAGAAAAGACAGGTGGGCTATCTCTTCCAGAACTATGCCCTGTTTCCGAACATGACGGTGCGGCAGAATATCCTCTGCGGCCTGCATCGGGAAAAAAACCGGGCGGAAAAGGAGCGGAAGCTCGCGGAAATGCTGAAGCTGATGCAGCTGGAAGGCCTGGAAAATCACAAGCCCGCCCAGCTCTCCGGCGGCCAGCAGCAGCGCGTCGCCCTGGCGAGGATCATGGTCAACGAGCCGCGGCTCCTGATGCTGGACGAGCCGTTCTCGGCCCTGGATGCCCATCTGCGCGACTCGCTGAAGATCGAGCTGCGCGACATGCTGCAGCGCTTCGGACACGAGGTGCTGATGGTGACGCACAGCCGGGAAGAGGCCTACAACATGAGCAGCCGAATTGCCGTGATGGATCAGGGACGGCTTCTCACCATCAAGGATACCAAAGATCTTTTCGCCGATCCGGGGAGCATCCCCGCGGCAGTCCTCACCGGATGATCCGCCTCCAGACCGCACAGGAGGTCCGCGACGGGCTTGCCGCGATCGGCATCCGCGCGCACTACTTCAACACCCAGACCCGGCAGAACCGCTTTCCGGTAAGCTACGTGGAGGAGATGGAGGAGCCCTTCGAGCTCATCCTGCAGTTCCGCTATGCCGGCCAGACAGCGGACAGCCCGCCGATCTGGTGGAGACTCAGCAAAGAAAAACGCCCCGGGGAGTTCCCGGAGGCGCTGGGGATTTCCCCGGCCAATATCTTATTGTTATACGAATAAAAAGAATCACCCCGATACAGATCTCAGGATCTGTACCGGGGTGATTTTGATCTGTGCGGGAAGACGGGATCATCAGGCTTCGCTGCCGTCCTCGATGAGGACCCGCATGGTGCCGCCGCAGACCATCCCGTCGGACTCGGCCACCTCGCCGGTGAGGTCGATGTCAAAAAGCTGATACCGGCCGGTGCCGATGTCCACCACGGTGACGACGGCCTTGGGATCGTGGTTTTCGGCCAGATACTCCAGCGTCGAGAGCTCCAGGTCGGAGTCGGAGCAGGCGCGGTCCGGCGCTCCGTGCTCGGGCTTGCGCTTGTAGGCGATGACCTCGGAGAGAATGGAAACCGCAATCTCCGCCGGGGTGATGGCGCCGATGTCCAGTCCGATGGGCGTGCAGATCTTGGCGAGGCGGTCCGGGTCAAAGCCCTCTTCCTTCAGCATCTCGAGGAGCCCTTTTGTCCGGCGGCGGGAGCCGATCATGCCGAGATAAGCCGGCTCCGTCCCCGGGAGGAGAGCACGGAGACAGTCCGCGTCGTGGCGGTGACCGCGGGTGATGACGACGACATAGTCGAAGGCGGTAATCCCCAGGCGGCGGATGCCGTTTTCAAAGCTGTCGCAGATGACCTCCGCGGCATCCGGGAAACGGCGCCGGTTGGCAAAGTC
>CADAPN010000265.1 GCA_902789835.1 Oscillospiraceae bacterium | reverse complement strand
TCCATCCGGACCTTCTGCGAGCGCATCGGCGTCAGCAAGGTCGACTCCACGGTGGACTGGGCCCTGCTGGAGAGCTGCCTGCGCGACGACCTGAACGCCCACGCGAGGCGCGTGATGGCGGTGCTGCACCCGCTGAAGCTCATTATCACCAACTACCCCGAGGGGCAGACCGAGACGCTTCCGGTGGAGAACAATCCCCTGGATCCCGAGGCGGGCACCCGCGAGGTCAGCTTCTCCAGAGAGCTCTATATCGAGCAGGACGACTTCATGGAGGTTCCCGCGCCGAAGTACAAGCGTATGCATCCGGGCTTTGAGGTGCGCCTGAAGGGGGCGTATCTTGTGACCTGCACGGGTGTGGAGAAGGACGCGGACGGAACCGTCACGGCGGTCCTGGCAACCTATGACCCGGAGAGCCGCGGCGGAGATCCCGCCGACGGACGCAAGGTCAAGGGCGCGACCATCCACTGGGTAGACGCCAGGACGGCGGCGGACGCCGAGGTCCGGGTTTACGACTACCTCTTCACGGATCCTGATCCGGACGGCCCGGACAAGGACTTCCTGGACTTCCTGAACCCCGAGAGCCTTGTGACGCTCACCGGCTGCAAGGTCGAGGCCTGCCTGAAGAATCTCGCCATGCCGGAGGCAGGGAAGGACGCCGAGAGCTTCCAGTTCCTGCGCCAGGGCTACTTCTGCCTCGACAACCGCGACGCGAAGCCGGGCCACCTGGTCTTCAACCGCGCGGTGGCGCTGAAGGACAGCTTTAAGAAATAATGATCAATGGGAAATGTTCAATGATCAATGAAAAACGATCAATAAGCAGTTATCAATGATTTATGGATCACTTTAAGCTTCATTCCTCGTATCAGCCCATGGGCGACCAGCCGGCGGCAATCGACACGCTGGTCGCCGGCATTGAAAACGGCATCGACGAACAGGTCCTGCTCGGCGTCACCGGCTCGGGCAAAACCTTCACCATGGCCAACGTCATCCAGCGCCTGAACCGGCCGACACTGGTCCTGGCGCACAACAAGATTCTTGCGGCTCAGCTCTGCAGCGAATTCCGGGAGTTCTTCCCGGAAAACGCTGTGGAGTATTTTGTGAGCTACTACGACTATTACCAGCCGGAGGCCTACATCCCGCATACGGACACCTTCATCGAGAAGGACGCCTCCATCAACGACGAGATTGAGCGCCTGCGCCACAGCGCCACGGCGAGCCTCTTCGAGCGCAGGGACGTGATTGTGGTGGCGTCGGTGAGCTGCATCTACGGCCTGGGCGACCCCATCGACTATGCCAACATGGTGATCTCGCTGCGTCCGGGACAGACCAGGGATTTTGACGAGCTTCTTCGGAAGCTGGTGGAGATCCGCTATGAACGCAACGACCTGGCTTTTGAGCGCAACAAGTTCCGCGTCCGGGGCGACAGCCTCGAGATCTTCCCGGCCTATTCCCACGACAAGGCGATCCGGGTGGAGTTTTTCGGCGACGAGATCGACCGGATCAGCGAGATTAACGTCGTCACCGGCAACGCGACCCGCGTGCTGAACCATGTCGCCATCTATCCGGCAAGCCACTATGTGACCACGAAGGAAAAGATGGAAGCCGCCATCGAGCGGATCCGCGTCGAGTGTGACGAGCGGGTCCGGTATTTCGAGGCGAATAACAAGCTCATCGAAGCCCAGCGGATCCGCCAGCGTACGGACTATGACATCGAGATGATGCAGGAGCTGGGCTACTGCAGCGGAATCGAGAACTATTCCCGCGTGATCTCCAACCGCGCGCCGGGCTCACCCCCGATGACGCTTCTGGACTATTTCCCGAAGGATTTTCTTCTCTTCGTGGACGAGAGCCACGTGACCCTGCCCCAGGTGCGGGCCATGTACCGGGGCGACCGGGCGCGGAAGGACGCGCTGGTGGAGTACGGCTTCCGCCTGCCCTCGGCCTACGACAACCGGCCGCTGATGTTTGAAGAGTTTGAGCAGCGGATTCACCAGCGGGTCTATGTCTCGGCGACGCCGGGACCCTATGAGCGCGAACGCGCCGGGCAGCTGGCCGAACAGATCATCCGCCCGACGGGCCTTCTGGATCCGGAGATCTTCGTCCGGCCCATCGAGGGACAGATCGACGACCTCATCGGCGAGATCAACGCCAAGATCGACCGGGGACAGCGAAGCCTGGTTACGACCCTGACGAAGAAAATGGCGGAGGACCTTTCCGAGTACCTCTCCGCTGCCGGAATCAAAACCCGCTACATGCACTCCGACACCGGCACCATCGAGCGTATGGAGATCGTCCGTGACCTCCGCGCCGGATCCTTTGACGTGCTGGTGGGCATCAACCTCCTGCGCGAGGGCCTGGATATTCCGGAAGTCGGCCTTGTGGCAATCCTGGATGCGGACAAGGAGGGCTTCCTTCGCAGCGAGACCAGCCTCATCCAGACGGTGGGCCGCGCCGCGCGAAACGCGGAGAGCAAGGTCCTGATGTATGCCGACAGCGTTACCCCGGCGATGCGGGCCTGCATCGACGAGACGGAGCG
>CADAPN010000264.1 GCA_902789835.1 Oscillospiraceae bacterium | reverse complement strand
GGTATGGCCCAGGGCATCTGCGGTTTCCTGGGCTTTCAGAACCTCTCCGCAGACAGAGCAGTGGATGCCCTCCGTGAGGCCGGTTTCAGTACAGGTTGGTGGAACTGCTTCATCTGTCACTTCGGTGTGGCCCAGGGCATCTATGGTTTCCTGGGCTTTCAGAACCTCTCCGCAGACGGAGCAGTGACTGCCCTCCGTGAGGCCGGTTTCAATACAGGTTGGCGGAACTGCTTCATCTGTCACTTCGGTATGGCCCAGAGGCGCGCCTTCTGTCTTTCCGCATTTCGAGCAGGTTGAAGGCGCAGTACATGTAGCTGGCTGCATATCATGCTTCAGACAGCATCCCGATAATGCCAGCATCATCAGCAGAGTCAATACAACGAAAACTGGTCTTCTGTTCATTGTTACCGGCCCTTTCTTATTGAAATTCCGTTCATGCGGCGGCAAAGTCAGTCAACGTTCAGATTCTCCGGAAAGTCGGTCATCTTGAAAACCCTGTGGAGCGTATCGTTTACGCAGACAGCCTTGATGCTTCCGCTGGAAACAGTATAGCATGGAAAGCCGTCAACGGCAATGAAAAATGAAGGATAAAAGTATTGCAGGTACCGCTCTTGTGTTGCGGCACCGCTGAAAATGTGGTATGTTATGCAAAGCTATGGTACTGCCTGCGTTTTCCGTATGGAATCACAGCGGAAATGAGGCTCTATGAAACGTATCCAGTATCCTGTACATTGTAGGCGGAAGGGGGATTGCTCATTGAATGACTATCTGTTTGCAAACAAATTGTATTCCCTGAGAAAAGCCGCGGGGCTCACCCAGGCTCAGGTCGCCCGGCTGGTGGGCGTCAGCGACAAGACTGTTTCAAAGTGGGAGAACGGGAACGCCAGGCCTGCGGCCGAAGTGCTGCAAAAGCTGGAGGCGCTGTTTAAGGTGTCCGCGGGAGAGCTCTTGAAGCTGCGGGACAGAAGTGACGGACCGATGATCACAAAGATCGTCATAACAGGCGGACCCTGTGCAGGAAAAACAACCGGCCTGAGCTGGATCCAGAACACGTTCTCCCAACTCGGATACGTCGTTCTTGTCGTGCCGGAGACGGCTACAGAGCTGATCAGCGGGGGCGTGACGCCGCTGTCCTGCGGAACCAATCTGGACTATCAGAAATGCCAGATGCGGCTCCAGCTTGAGAAAGAAAGCCTGTTTGAACAGGCAGCCGGGACGATGAAAACAGAGAAGGTCCTGATCGTCTGCGACAGGGGAGCCATGGACAACCGGGCATATATGGACGATCTCGAGTTTTCTCAGGTCCTTGACAGCATCGGACGCTCAGAGGTCCACCTGCGGGACAGCTATGACGCAGTCTTCCATCTTGAAACCGCCGCAAAAGGCGCAGTGGAATTCTACACGACAGACAACAACAAGGCGAGAACGGAAACACCGGAAGAGGCCGCCGCGCTGGATGACAAGCTGATTGCTGCCTGGACCGGGCACCCGCATCTGCGTGTCATCGATAACTCAACGAACTTCGAGGAAAAACTGAAGAGGCTGATTGCAGAGATGCAGCATTTCCTCGGTGAACCGGAACCGTATGAAATCGAAAGAAGGTTCCTGATCCGCTATCCGGATGTCAAAAAGCTTGAGGCTCTCCCAAACTGCAGGAAAGTCGAGATCATCCAGACCTATCTGAAGGCAAAAGACGGGGACGAGCTGCGGATCAGGCAGCGGGGAGAAAACGGCAGCTATATCTATTACAAAACGCTCAAGCACACCGTTACACCCCTAAAACGGGTCGAGATTGAGGAGAACCTGACGCAGGATGAATATCTTCAGCTGTTGATGGAGGCGGATCCCGCCTTGCACCAGATCCGGAAGACCCGCTATTGCCTGACGTATGAAAACCAGTATTTCAAGATCGACGTATATCCTTTCTGGAATGACCGGGCGCTGATGGAGATCGAACTCCGCGATGAGAAGGATACGGTCCGCTTCCCCGGGCAGGTAGAGATCATAAAAGAGGTAACGGACGACGGGAACTATAACAGCAGGTCTCTTGCGCAGAATGGCGGCCGTATTCCCGAAGCGTGAAAGCATAACAGACCATCCTGGGCTGACACCTATCATTGCAAAAGCCGAACACGATTGCCGGCAGGGCATCGTGTTCGGCTGATTCATATCTGACGAAAATCTCTCTGGGAAGCAGCATGAAAAGAAATATGGCATTGCGCAAGGAAGGATGAAACAGCACCAGAGCCAGGGCTGATGACAACAGTCAGGAGGATTCTGTATCCCCCTTGGAAACCGAAGCAGCGGAAGCAGATCCTTCTGTATGGAGTTCACCGCTGCTGATGAGATCAAGCATGATCCCTGCAAACTTCGGATCGAACTGCTTTCCTATTCCTTCGGTAAGCTCCTGCCGGACCTTTTCCGGAGAGATGGGCGAACGATAGCTCCTTGACGAGGTCATGGCGTCATAGGCGTCGGCAACGGAGATGATGCGCGCAGATTCAGGGATCGCCTCACCGGCCAGCCCGTCGGGGTATCCCGTTCCG
>CADAPN010000263.1 GCA_902789835.1 Oscillospiraceae bacterium | reverse complement strand
AAGTTGTAAAAACCCACAGCTTATCTAGCACTTTAATTCTAGCATCGGGTTATACAAAATACAATGTCATTTTCGGATTGTATCCGTAAAAAGACCAGTAATTATAACGAAAAAAGAGGTTAGTAAAGCCTAACTATTGTGAAAGTTTCACAGTAGTTATGAAGCTGATGTCACAAAAGAATTAATAAGTGTCTAAATGGATTTAATAAATAAAAGCGCGGTTTCAGGGGGTTTTTGCGGCTTTGAACACCGTCGGATCCGCCCAAAAAGGATCAAAAAAAGACAGGCGCAAAAGCGCCTGTCCCTGTTGAAAAACGTTTGGAAAAGACCGTTACAGCTGACTGAGAGTTTCAAGAGCATTTTTGATGCAAACGGGCGTGCAGTGGGTGATCAGATACTGCTGGCGGGCCGGACTCACCTTTTCAAGGTGCCCGTACTCGGAGAGGGCGGCAAGGGTGCTCTGCATGGCTCCGACTTCCTCAAGCCCGCTCATTTTCAGGAGAAGGTAGAGAGTGCCTGTCTTCTCATCGCGATACAGTGAACTGCTTCCGGTATAGGCGGCCGAAAGAACCCTGGCAGCGCGGATCACGTCTGCCATGGTCTCAAATGAGTATACTCTCGAAGTGAGAAGCATTTCCCTGCGTTCTTTCATAGCCTCGTCCGGAGTCCTGCCGCCTGAAGCCCCGGCCGGTCCCTGCGCTCCGCCGCTGTTTTCCCTGAGCGAGCTTAGAAGCTGGGCAAGGGGAGAGGGCGGCTCCTGCGCGGGCAGGGCGTCCTTCTGCACGGAAGGCGCAAAGTTTGAAAACCGGGTGTCAAGTTCATCCGGGTTGTCGACTTTGGTGACTATAAGGACAATGCTGTCGGATCCGAGAGGGATGGCTTCGATCATGAGCGGGTAGTTCTCCGCGTCGAACCCGCACTGGATCGCCGCCTGTTCCATCATATCGCGGAACAGCGCGCGCGCTTTTTCGGAGCCGTATGCCAGCTCGCTGAGGCGAAGCTGCCTGCTGGCCAGATCTTCGCCGGTAAGGATGCACCGGATCTGGCTGTTGCTGATCTTCTCTATCTTCATGGATTTCTCCTCTTGATCAAAACGGAAGGATTAAAAGAATAACGCATCTGCGGTTTTTGGCAGAGTGTCTTATTAATATTTTGACGCATATATGGAACCTGCGTCAATGATTATTTGTTTCGCTTACATTAACGGCAGTTTACACTATTGTGCGAAAATCACAAGAATGGCCGCTTTCGTATTTTAGGAGCCTCCGAGTGTTGTGCGGCCGGATGAGGTTGTACTAGAATGACTCTCGGAAACAGATGAAACAGTCTGTACCGGCCGGGAGGTGATGCAACACTTAGTTTTTGTTTAATATTCATATCTAACAACACATTTATATGGGACTTTCCCATTATCTGAAATCTATTGCCGGTCAGGCAAAAAAGAGAATTCAGCATGTTAATTTTGCGTCTGATTTTTAATGTCATTTATTAAAGGTACAGTTTCTGTGTTTCCCTGGGCGGATACAGGATACGGCAGGACAATTCTCACGGGAAAAATTGCGGCCTTCAGATCTCTGCAGTCCGTCTGCAAATCGAAATAAGATCGCGGAAGATCTTATATCTTTATTCAAGTCTTGAGCATATTGAGTCATTTCTGGGAACGCTTCGTATATCAGGCAGTGCTGCGGGACCCGCTTGCGGCAGACGGTATTCGAAGCGTTCCGTCAGGTTAGGATTTATTCATTTGTTACATTCCCAATACTCTGCTATAATAGGCACGTAAATTTGAAAGGAGAGTGACAGATGAAGAAAGTATTGCCGACATTAGTGATCCTGGTCCTGATCGGTGTGCTTGGCGTAGTGTTTTACAATAACTATTTCGTAAAATACACCTACACCGATGATAAGGTGGATCTTAAGTTATACTATGAAGTAAAAGGCGAAGACGATTATCCGGTGATACTCCAGGACAACTGGTCCGATTATCATGCCAGGAAGATCGGGGAGCAGTATTATCTTGATTATGAGACTGTGACGTCGCTTCTTAACGACAGGTTCTACTACGGAGAGGAGGACGAAGAGCTCTGCTACTGTCTTCCCGATACGCGCATAACGGCGAAGGCCGGAGAAAATGTTTGGACCGATTCCTCCGGCGCCGAGACGCAGGAGCCGTATACTATCTGCGTGAAAGAGGGCGATACACTGTACGTTGCGCTGGATTTTGTCCGCAAGTACACCAACTTCTCTTACGAGGTGTTCACAGAACCCAACCGCATGAGCATCTACAACAGCTGGGGAGAACGCCAGGAGGCAGAGATGACCAGAGATACGAAACTCAGGTCGTCGGGCGGCGTGAAGAGCAAAGTAGTCGCTGAAGTTTCAACGGGAACAAAAGTGGCGGTCATTGAGAGAATGGACAACTGGAGCAAGGTCGTGACGCCGGACGCTCTGATCGGCTATGTAGAGAACCGAAAGATGACTGAGCCGACTGCGGCCGCAATGACGCCGGTCACGGATTATCAGGAGCCGGAGTATAAGCGCACGGCGCTGGACGGCAAAGTGAACATGGTCTGGCACAGCATAGCCGGAGCGGCGGGAAATGATACTTTTGCCGGCAGGATCGCCAATACCCAGTCCGTAAATGTCGCGGCGCCCACATGGTTTGTAGTACTTAATGAAACCGGTTCCGTGGAAGTGCGCGCGACCCAGGCCTATGTGGACGCCGCTCACGAGAGAGGGATGAAAGTCTGGGCTGTGCTGGACAATTTCACCGGCCCCGATGGAGTACAGCAGCAGTTCCTGGCCTCTGACGAGGCGAGAAGCGCAGTCATTTCCAAGGCGGTTGACACGGCGCTGGCGATGGGCATCGACGGCATCAATGTGGATATCGAGGGAATCTCGGAGAAGTACGGCGATGATTTTATCGAATTTGTGAGAGAACTCTCCATCGCCTGCCGCGGCGCGGGACTTGTGCTGTCTGTGGACAATTACGTGCCTTACAATTTCAACAACCATTACCGCCTTGACGAGCAGGGCGTCTTTGCCGACTATGTGGTGATCATGGGATATGACGAGCATTACGCCGGCAGCCAGGAGCCCGGAAGCGTCGCGTCCATCGGTTATGTGACTTACGGGATCGAGGAAGCCCTCAAGTGCGTTCCCGCCCAGAAGCTGATCAACGGTATCCCGTTCTATTCCAGGATTTGGAAGACCGCGGCAGATGGCGTGACCAGTATGGCATACGGCATGAATGAACTGCAGACATTCATTGCCAACCACAACATGGCAGTGGAATGGAACGCCGCGTCGGAACAGAATTACGCCGAGGTCTCCGAGGATGACGCGACATACCAGATCTGGATAGAGGATGCGGAATCCATCGAGAAAAAGCTTGAAGTTATGCAGGCGCACGGCATCGCAGGCGTTGCGGAGTGGTGCCTCGGAATGGAAAGCGCGGATGTCTGGACCGTCATCGCCGATTACATGAACAAGTGAGTCCGGAAAGGAAGCAATGACAACAGAATATGTGGTTATGAATGAGGAGGCGCCGGACCTGTCTGCGATCAGGCGGGCAGGGCGGATCATTAAGGAAGGCGGCCTTGTCGCTTTTCCTACTGAGACAGTGTACGGGCTGGGCGGCGACGCGCTTAACCCGGAATCCTCCCGAAAGATATACGAAGCGAAGGG
>CADAPN010000262.1 GCA_902789835.1 Oscillospiraceae bacterium | reverse complement strand
GCGGACCTCGCCAGCGTGAACGGACTGGGACCGGAGCGCTCGGCCTGCATCCGCAGCTGGTATGAAGATGAAAAGAACAGAAGCGTTTTCTACGAGCTGTTGGAGCTCCTCGAGATCGCGGCGTCAGAACCGGTGACGGAAGTCAAGGGAAGCTGTGCCGGGCTCACCTTTGTCATCACGGGAGATGTGCATCGGTTCAAGAACCGGGACGAGTTCAAAGCCTATGTGGAGGCAAACGGCGGCAAGGTCGCCGGCAGCGTCTCGAAGAAGACGAACTTCCTTGTGAACAACGATGTGACCTCGACCTCGTCCAAGAATATGAAGGCGCGTGAACTGGGAATTCCGATCCTTTCGGAGGACGACTTTGTCGAAAAGTTTGCCCCGGAGAGAATCTGAACGGATCCGGTGGCGCAATCATCAAAGAAACCCTGTCCTGTCGGGCAGACAGCAAAACGGACTCCTGGGCTAAAACCGGGAGCAAAAAAACGGACTTATGACATGGTGCTGTCGCTATGCCATAAGTCCGTATGTTGTTTATGAAGTCAAATCCGTCTGAATTATGTAAACCGGAGGAAGCTTCTTCAGCCAGGGAGCTCCCATACCGCCACCAGAGAGAGAAGCAGGATCAGCGCCACATTGACCGCGAGGAACTCCGCAAGGAAGCGGCCGGGGCTGGCGTGCTCCGAGTGAGAATAGAGCTTCAGACTGATGAGGCTGGCAAGGCTCGCGATCGGGGTGCCGAGGCCGCCGACATTGACGCCCAGAAGAAGCGCGTGGGACTTCGAGGTGAAGCCGGAGAGCAGAAGCGCGGCGGGCACATTGCTGATCACCTGGCTCGTGAGCAGGGAAGCGAGATACTCCCGCCCCGCCATCAGCCTGCGGATGGCGGAGGAGACCGAATCAATCCGGGCGAGGTTTCCGGAGAAGATGAAGAACGCGACGAAGGTCAGAAGAAGCATGAAGTCCGCTTTCAGGAGCAGCCTGCGGTCAAAGACAAGCAGGACCGCGACGATGAGCAGAAGCATGACGTACCACGGAATCACGCGCAGCACGACGAGAAGGCAGAGCACGAACAGCGCAGCATGCAGCAGAATGGGACCCCGCTCCATCCCCGGCGCTTCACCGAGAAAGACGTCCAGATGATCGGCCTTGAAGAGCAGGCAGAGCAGGAACAGGAGAACCAGCGAGACTCCCCAGACCGGGGCGGTCACACGGAGGAATTCGCTGAAACCCATGTCATAGAAGGAATACAGATACAGGTTCTGCGGATTGCCGACGGGGGTGAGCATGCTCCCGAGATTGGCCGCGACCGTCTGCAGGACCACGACATGGATCAGTTCCTTCTGGTGATGGGCCAGGCCCATGACGACGACGGCGAAGGGGACGAAGGTCAGCAGCGCCACATCATTGGTGATCAGCATGGAGGTAAAGAAACAGAGCCCGACCAGAAGCAGCGCGATGGTCCGCAGATTCGCCGCGGTGACACAGAGCGAATGGGCCAGGTGCGAGAACAGACCGGCCTGCCGCAGCCCGTTGACCACCGTCATGAGGCAGTAGAGCAGAGACAGGGTTCGGAGGTCAAGGTAAGAGAGATACCGGCTGTCAGGCGGAACGAAAAAGCAGGTGAGCAGGGCCGCCAGCGCGGCGATGAACAGAACGGGTTCCCGGCGGACGAATGAACGGATAGCGGACATGAGCTTATCTCCAGTATTTCTTCAATATCTGATGCATTATGCCACAACAGAAGACGGAATTCAACGAGGAAACGAAAAAAGCAGAAGAAAATCGGGAAAGCAGCGTCGGGGCCAAAATCCGGAAACACAGATGCCCGACCGAGGGACAAAAGTCTCGGCAGAGGACAAAGACAAGCGGAGATTCCGGAAATCCGGATTCTCCGCTTGTCTTTCGGCGGCAGAGCTGGTATACTGAAAAAAAGTACAAAAATCAAGGAGAAGAGCATGAAAGGAATCATTCTTGCCGGGGGCTCCGGTACACGGCTCTACCCGCTGACCCGGGTGACATCGAAACAGCTTCTTCCGGTCTATGACAAGCCGATGATCTATTATCCCCTGTCCACCCTGATGCTGGCGGGGATCCGGGATGTGCTGATCATCTCGACGCCGGACGACACACCGCGCTTCGAAACGCTCCTTGGAGACGGCGGCCAGTTCGGCATGCAGCTTTCCTACTGTGTTCAGCCCTCTCCGGACGGGCTGGCTCAGGCTTTTATCCTGGGAGAGCGCTTCCTCGGCGGTGAGCCGGGCGCCATGATTCTGGGTGACAACATCTTCTATGGAAACGGATTCAGCCGGATCCTGCGGGAGGCGGTGGACGATGCCGAGAAGAAAGGCCGGGCAACGGTGTTCGGATATTATGTGACCGATCCGGAGCGCTTCGGTGTGGTGGCTTTTGACGAAAATGGGAGGGCCACGAGCATCGAAGAGAAACCCCAAGAGCCAAAGAGCAACTATGCCGTCACGGGACTCTATTTCTACCCCGGGGATGTGAGCCGGCGGGCCAATCAGGTGAAGCCGAGTGCGAGAGGCGAGCTGGAGATCAC
>CADAPN010000261.1 GCA_902789835.1 Oscillospiraceae bacterium | reverse complement strand
GTCAGATTCTTGGATTTTACCGTATTTCCTGTCCTTTTTCAAGGATTTCTGCCGTGGCGGAAGAAACATTAACAAATTATCCTTAGATTTACCTTAACTTCCTCTCGTAGAAAACAGCTCATATACAAAAAACCTGCCGCTCAGGCAGGTTTCTGCTTCTATTGTTCTGTTCTCTCCCGTCAGCCAAAGAGTGCCCGGAGCCCTTTCTTTTCATAGGGTCTGCTGGAGATTTCCGTTACCGTGTACCCTGTCGGGTTGATCGCGTCCCGGATCTTATCCGGGTCCGGCGCATCCTCGCTGAGAATCACGGTTTCACCCTTTACATGAGAGGAGCTGACCTTTTTCACCGTCATTGCTCTGCGGACAGCGTCATTCACATGCGCTTCGCACATGCCGCACATCATCCCGTCTACCTTCACGATCGTTTCGGTCATGTCCGCGTTCCTTTCTTTGTCCCGGCCGGAGCAGGAGACCCAGATGCGCCGCTCCCCGCACAGCTGCCGCAGGCGCCGCAGGAGGCGCAGTTGCATCCGCAGGAGGATTTTCCGGCCTTTCGGTCCCGGATCATGCTCCGGATCGCAAAGCCCACGATCAGCACCAGGACCGCCACGATCACCAGATTGACAAGGTTGGCCGAAAGCCACGTAAACATTGCGATTCCTCTTTTCTCCAAATCACCGGGCAATTCTATATTCCGGTTTTCTCCTTCCCCGCCGGGCCGGCGGGGAAGGACATCTGTTTCTTACTGAATGGTCAGCTGATCCGCTTCATGATACGGTTTGAAGAGCTGCCAGCATATCGCCGCGACAATAACCAGCGCGGCCGCAAGGCCCACGACGTTCATCCCGCCTGCGAAGACCTTTCCGATCTGGAAGACCGCAAGACCGATCGCATAGGCGAACAGGCACTGATACCCAATGGCGAACCAGGTCCACCTGCGGCTGTTCATCTCACGCTTGATGGCGCCGATGGCCGCGAAGCAGGGCGCGCAGAGCAGGTTGAAGATCATGAAGGCATAGGCCGCAAGCTTGCCGTGACCGCCGGAGAAGCTGTTGAAGTCTTCCTCAACACGTCCCCAGATCTGCTCGCCATCTTCTGTGAGTTCTTCCTCGCCGTTCTTATCATCATAATTATACAGCACACCGAAGGTTCCGACAACCTCTTCTTTTGCGACAAGTCCCGTCACGGTCGCCACGGTCGGCTTCCAGGAACCGAAGCCCAGCGGTCGGAACACAGGCGATACGGTATTGCCGACACTCGCCAGCATGGAGGCATCCATCGGGGTGACGTCCTCTTCAGGAATGTTCATCTTCTCGGCCAGGCTCACGACATACTCGTCGGTCACCAGCGTCTCATCCTGGAAGAGGTCTTTCACCATGCCGAACTTCCCGTTCACCGAGCCGAAGCCGGACAGGAACCAGATCACAATGGAACTGAGCAGGATGACGGTTCCCGCACGCTTGATGAAGGACCAGCCGCGTTCCCAGGTGCCGCGCAGGACATTTACCGCGGAAGGCACATGATAGGCCGGAAGCTCCATGACGAAGGGCGCCGGGTCACCGGCAAACATCTTCGTCTTTTTCAGCATAATGCCCGAGACAATGATCGCCGCAATGCCGATGAAGTAGGCACTGGTGGCAACGAAGCCGCTCTTGTCGAAGAGGGCACCCGCGATCAGGCCGATGATCGGCATCTTGGCACCGCAGGGGATGAAGGTGGTCGTCATGATCGTCATGCGCCGATCACGCTCGTTTTCGATGGTACGTGAGGCCATGACGCCCGGCACGCCGCAGCCCATGCCCACCAGCATTGGGATGAAGCTCTTTCCAGAAAGCCCGAAGCGACGGAAAATCCGGTCCATGATGAAGGCGATGCGCGCCATGTAGCCGCAGTCTTCCAGGAGGCAGAGCATCAGAAACAGCACCAGCATCTGCGGGACAAAGCCGAGTACCGCGCCCACGCCGGCGAAAATACCGTCGGAAACCAGCCCGGTCAGCCAGTCGGCCGCGCCGAGGCTTTCCATGATTCCCCGGGACCCCTCTGTCAGCCACTTTGCGCCCAGCACGTCGTTGGTCCAGTCCGTCAGGAAGCTTCCGAAAGGCCCCATGGCAATCCAGTAGACCAGATACATGATCACCGCGAAGATGGGCAGGCCCAGAATCCGGTTCGTAACAACCCGGTCAATCTTGTCCGACGTGCTGAGTCCTCCGGCGTTCGCTCTTTTGTAGCAGCCTTTTATGACCCCGGCGATCCAGACATAGCGTTCGTTTGTGATGATGCTCTCTGCGTCGTCGTCCAGCTCTTTCTCGGCCGCCGCGATGTCCTTTTCCACATGGTCCAGAACACTCTGATCGAGCTTGAGCTTTTCCTGTACCTTGGCATCACGTTCAAAAACCTTGATTGCGTACCATCTCTGCTGTTCCTCCGGCAGGCAGTGAACCGTGACTTCTTCAATATGCGCCAGCGCATGGTATGCTGCGGAATGGTCTTGGTCCCCTCGGTGGCCGCGATGGCTGCCTCTGCGGCAGCTTCGGTTCCCTCCCCCTTCAAAGCGGAGATTTCGACCACTTTGCATCCAAGCTGACGGCTGAGTTCCGGCACGTTGATGTTGTCGCCCTTCCGGCGGACCAGGTCCATCATGTTCAGGGCGATCACCACCGGGATGCCAATCTCCACCAGCTGTGTGGTGAGATAGAGGTTTCTCTCCAGGTTGGTGGCATCGACGATATTCAGGATGACATCCGGGCGTTCCTCAATCAGATAATTACGCGCAACCACCTCTTCCAGTGTATAGGGGGAAAGGGAGTAGATGCCCGGAAGGTCGGTCACGATAACGTCCTTGTGATTCTTCAGGCGGCCTTCCTTCTTCTCAACCGTAACACCCGGCCAGTTGCCGACGAACTGATTCGAGCCGGTCAGCGCATTGAACAGGGTCGTCTTCCCGCTGTTTGGATTGCCCGCGAGGGCAATGCGGATCTGTTTTTCCATCTCGTTTCTCCTTTGCTTCTCTCAGACTCGGCATCCGCCTTGCGCAGGCTCAGTTCATAGCCGCGCACCGTGAGCTCAACGGGGTCGCCCAGCGGGGCAACCTTCCGGACATAGATCTCCGTCCCTTTGGTGATACCCATATCCATGATACGGCGCTTGACCGCGCCCTCTCCGTGGAGTTTTACGACCTTCACGGTCTCCCCGATTTTGGTTTCTCTGAGGGTTTTCATCCTGTTTTCTCCTTTTATATCATGATTTTCCCGGCCATCTCGCGGCTGATCGCCACACGGGAGTCTTTGACCTTCACAATCAAATTTCCACCGATCTCTGATACAATAGTTACGGTTCCGCCGGCTACAAATCCCAGGTCTTCCAGATGTTTTTTTGTCTCCTGGTTTCCACCGACCTTCCGGATGATGTTGTCCTCGCCCACACCGGCAAGAAGCAGAGGCATCATATGCCGTGACCTCCTTCACTTCATGCAACACTCTTTAAAGTCTGTTAAGTTAGATTAGGTTTTTCTAACGTTTATGCAGTTTACACTTTCTAACTGCCTTTTGTCAATATCTTCCGGTAAAAAATATCTAATTTGCGGTAGAGAAGATTAACCGCGCCCGTAAACAGATGACACCGCTCCCCCGCGGCCCGAAAGGCCGAAGGGAAACGGTGCCTGTTGATGTTTTTTGTATTCTCCGGATGCTGCCCGGCGGTCAGCGGTCGAAACAGAAGAGAATCGGCCTGCCTTCACAATACAGCAGACTGTTCTCGACTCTGACGGTCGTTCCGTCGATCAGGTTTTCATAGCACCCGTCCGGCGCATCCACCTTCACCCTGGCGCAGGCCGATTTCAGGCTGAAAACACCGATCTTTTTCTTTCTTTCATTCTGACGCAGCAGCACCGCGATTTCGTGCTCATCGTCCGCACGCGCCTCAAAGGCGTCGTCTGCATCCAGCACCGTATGCTTCAGGTCGCTGAGATGGCGGAGAGCATCACTGATGTCCCGGCCGGTCCGCGGGAAGACCTCCCGCTCGAAGAGGCTGGGGGTGTGCTCACAGCTGAATTCCTGGCCTGCGTAGAGCAGGGTCGTTCCCTTCAGGAAGAA
>CADAPN010000260.1 GCA_902789835.1 Oscillospiraceae bacterium | reverse complement strand
CGAAGATCATGAAAGGTCTCTCTTTCCAGCCCCGCATAAAGAAACAGATTTCGCAGTCTGATCAAACGAGCCATTTGTCTCTTTACTCCTTTCTGCAGCAGTGTATTTGCCGATATTATTGCGACATTCCTCCGGAATGAGCGATCTTGAACTTAAAGGCCAGAACCTCCGCCGGGTCCCCAGGATTGATATACCCCGGTTTATCCGGCTTACCGCCTGCTTCATGATATAAATATAACATAGCATTCAAGGAAATTCAATTTTATTGACAGGAAAATTTGATGCCATATCTGTTCAAGAATCTGGTGCCTTTTCTTGCATTCTCTTTCTCCGTTTGATAAAATACGGATAGCAGACCCCGCCCGAAACCGCAGGACCCGGATCATTTCTTCCCGATGAGTTTGACCGCGAGAGGAGCGTGGAAACATGGCTGCACCCGAAAGGATTCATCTCCTTTGTCCCCAATGTGTCGAGGGGATCGACGTGATGGTATACCGAAGCATCGACGATCAGCTGCCCGATGCCGTGAACCAGACGATCTCCGGCGAACTGTTCAAGTACCGCTGCCCGCACTGCGGCCGGAAAGACCGCCTGGAATATGATCTCTCATTCTACGATCCGGACAACAACGTCTGGATCCAGGTCGTGCATGAAGCAGACCAGATTCCGGATTATGTCCGGGCGCTGAACATGTCCAGCGCCCACATGGGCCTGCGTGTACGGATTGTCCACGATATCCACGAACTCCGGGAAAAGCTCATGGCCTTTGTCATGGGCCGGGATGACCGCATTCTGGAGATCTATAAGTTCATTGCGAAATCACAGTTCCAGAGTCAGGATCCCGGCTTTGTTCTGAGCAGAGAGCCCTTCTATGCCGGGAGCACCGAAACCGGGGATGAGGTCATCACCTTCCACGGGCGCGGCGGGAAAAATCAGTTGATCCCCCTGGACGAGGCCTATTACCAGCTCCTGCGGCATGAGTTCTCCGGCCGCATCAGCATGGAGCCCAAGCGCTATGTCTATGACAGTGAATGGGCTGCCGACTTCGCCGCCAATATGACATGAATCACAGAATGCCGACGGCTCCGTCCGCCGGCAGATCCGAGGGAAATATGAATCAAGTCAACGAAAAACTTCTGCACTTTCTGGCAAACAGCCCCACCGCCTTCCATGCGGTTTCCAATCTGAAGCGGGAACTGGACTGCGCCGGTTTTACCGCGCTGCGTGAGGAAGACCGCTGGGCCCTTGTCCCCGGCGGAAAATACTATGTCGAACGCAACGGCTCCGCCGTACTCTCCTTCCGTCTTCCGGAAGGAGAGATCCGGAGCTTTCACCTGATCGCCTCCCACAGCGATTCTCCTTCGTATAAGATCAAACCCGGTCCCGGAATGCTGAACGAAGGTCTTCTGCGGCTGAATGTGGAACGCTACGGTGGCCCGGTGGACAGCAGCTGGATGGACCGTCCGCTCTCCTTTGCCGGGCGCGTGCTGCTGGATGAAGGAGATCACCTGAGCCTCCGCCTGGTCTGGCCGGAAGAGGATCTTCTGATTATCCCCTCCCTCGCCCCGCATCTGACCCGGCACGAGAATGAGAAGAAGCCCCTGAACCCCCAGACCGATCTGCTCCCGCTTGTCTGTGAAGCCGGCGATGCCGGTGTGTTCTGGACGCAGCTGGCTTCCCGGCTGGCCACCGTGCCGGAGCGCATTCTGGGTGCGGATCTGTACCTCTGTGTCCGGGAAGCTCCGCGTCTCTGGGGCCCGGAGAAAGAATTTCTCTCTGCCGCCCGGCTGGACGATCTCCAGTGCTGCTACGGTTCCTTCCTTGGCTTTTTGCAGGCGCAGCCCCAGGACAGCATTGCCGTCCACTGCGTCTTCGACAACGAAGAGGTCGGAAGCCGCAGCCGCCAGGGCGCGGACTCCGGTTTCCTGCGGGACGTGCTGGAGCGCATCTGCCTCTCCCTCGGCCTCAGCACCGAAGAATACCATCGCCTTGTCAGCCGGAGCTTCATGGTCTCCGCCGACAACGCCCACGCCGTGCATCCCAACGCCGCCCAGGCCTCCGATCCGGTCAACCGTCCCCGTCTCAACGGCGGCATCGTCATCAAGCACCAGGGTTCTCTTCGTTACGCAACCGACGCGTTTTCCGCGGCGCTGCTGAAGAAGCTCTGCAATCTGCATGACATTCCCTGGCAGGAGTATACCAACCGCTCGGATATTCCCGGCGGCTCCACACTCGGGAGCCTCTCGGAGAGCCAGATCCCGCTCCCCACGGCGGACATCGGGCTGGCACAGCTGGCCATGCACTCCTGCTTTGAGACCGCCGGAGCCCGCGACACCGAGAGTCTTGCCCGCTTCGCCGAGGTGTTCTACGGCGAGCCGCTGCCCGCGGTGATCCCGGAATGACCCGGCCTCCCATATTCTGAGCCTCGAAAGGAGGATTCTTTCATGAGTACCGAATTTGTCTGTGTCCAGGGCGACATCACCAAAGACCACGGCGTGGACGCCATCGCCAACGCCGCGAACACTTCCCTTCTGGGCGGAGGCGGCGTCGACGGTGCCATTCACCGTGCGGCCGGACCCGAGCTTCTG
>CADAPN010000259.1 GCA_902789835.1 Oscillospiraceae bacterium | reverse complement strand
TTGCCTTGTCCGGACCCGTTTCAGGACGAAATGATGGTAATGCATGATCTTTCCGGGGAAGCGTTCCATGCGCTTCTTGACACGCTGAGACGGGAAGGGAAGAGCGTGAAGCTGAAAGCGGTCGTGACGGATCATAACAGAAAATGGACAGCGCTTCATCTGCACCGGGAGCTCCTGGCGGAGGCGATGACCATGTCGAAGAGAAGGAAATGATCCGGACAGGGAAGGAATGCCGTGCCCGATAAAGCATTCCCGGCAGAATGGAGACTGACATGACCAGAAAAGAATATGCCGAAAAGCTTGCAGAGATCGATCCCGAACAGCCGGACGCCCTGGATAAGCTTGCGGCATTGAACGAAGCCGATTATATCGAACGCGGAGAAAACCTGAATGACCCTGACGTCATCGATGAGCTTTACGAAAGCACCGTGGCAGACCTGGAACGCTGCAAAGAGAAGTACGATGACCTGCTGGGCAGAATCAACAGCGAACTGCGCAAAGCAGGGGCAACGGAAGCACAGATCAACTGGGGCCTGTTCGGTGATGTTGAACTGCCGACCATGGCATATCTGTACTGCAATGTCCTGGCCAGGAAACTGATCCGGAACAGCTTTCAGATCGTATACTGCCTCGGCGAACTGCAGATGCTCAGCAAATACACAGACAGGGTTGACATGGAGGAAGTTCGAAAGATCCGAAAAGAATACAGGAGAAGGTTCGGATGAAGCACCGGCATATCGTTCCGGCAGTATTTGCAGAAAGACCGAATCGCTTTCCTGCCGGCGTTCAAAAATGGTTTACATAACAACAAATGCGGGCGAAGAAGCAGGCAGCCGATACAGGCTGCCTGCTTGATGGTTTACTGTGAAAATCAGCCGCTGGTCTTCGAAAAAGCTTTTGAAAACCCGTATGAAAAAGAATCCTGTGATTCCCGGGATGCCGGCTCTGCAGGGGCCGGATTGCCGAGAGTTTCCAATAGTTCAGAAGCTTTCAGAAAGAAATCGGTTTCCGAGATGCTGCTGATAAAGATCGATACGGCGGCATTTGCGATGTCGGATTCATTTTTCAGGACAGTCCTATGATCGACATCGATTGCGAGACCGGCCTCGCGTTTGGTTTTTTGGATATTGACCTCAAAATCGTTTTCTTCCGTATCGTATCGCAGCTGTACCAGCCTGCCGCCCTGAGATGTCGAGCTTTTTGCCGTCATAACTGCATCCTCAGCAGAGAGACGAATATCGAAATCCACAGCGTCATCGGAACGCCTGTATGTGACATAGCTGATGCTGATGACGTCAGGAGCGAGAACAGTAAGCTTTCCTGTTATGCCCTCGCCGTTTTTCTGAAGGGTATTCAGGGCAAACGCGGAAACAGTATCTCCGTAGGAAAAGACGCCATCCTCTCGCAGGCTGTCTGCATCACCGTATGACTCATACCCATAAACCGTCCCATCCGGAAGGCCGAGCTTTACAGCATAGACCCGATCCGATCCGGCTGCGATTTCAAATGCCGTGCCGTACAGGGATTCCGCATAGGAATTGACGTTTTCGATGGCTTCGTCAAGCAGTTTCTGCAGGGCGGGCCGGAGATCCTCCAGATGCTTTACCCCAAACTGCAGAAGAAGCTCCTGCTGAGACATGTTCTGAGCACTGATCTCTGCCGCCCTGACGAGGACATCCATAAGCAGATCATCGTTCCTGGCGGTCGACAGCAGTTCTCTGAGCATCATGCGCCAGTCGCTGACCTCCGGCATGCAGGTGAACGTGAGAGCCAGCTGGTTTTCGCCCAGCCCTTCAAGCTCATAGTACGCAAGCTCCTCTGCCGAGTTGTGAACACTGGCAACGCTGAGAATGATATCCAGATACTTTTGAGCGAGCGCTGTCATGTCTTCCTCGGAGAAACCCTGATACAGCATGTCGGCAGCGCTTTCACCGTTCAATCCTGCATTTTTCATATAGGGACCGGCGATTTCCAGAAAGTCCTCATGGCTGATATAGTAACAGCCGTTCATGAGGTCGGGGAGACTGATGTAGATACCGTCGGTATCAGAAGCAAAGACCACATGCAATGGCTCAGAGCCGTTGATGACAGCGGACAGACCGTATTTTTTCAGCCCTTCATCCCCGGTATCTACAGAGTAAGTCAGGGAAGAGTTGGAAAGCCACGAATCGGCATCAGCGCCGAAAGCGTTCCCCGTGATGAGATAGTCAGCTTTTTCCGGGGCGTCGGCCTTCTGCACGGCAGCGCTTTGCTTCTCCTCTGCGATTTCAGTGCCTTGATCAGGCGTCAAAAGCTCGAACAGATATCGGGCACCCAGCGCTTCGCCTTCCACTTCACCGCAGCGGCGGCAAGTCTTCGGCTTCATGAAAGTGGCATCTTCCCAGTCATGACCGAGGGCGTCGATGACTTCCTGCTCCTTCAGAACCTCTCCGCAGACAGAGCAGTGACTGCCTTCGGTGAGGCCGGTTTCAGTACAGGTTGGCGGAACTGCTTCATCTGCCGCTTCGGTATGGCCCAGGGCATCTGCGGTTTCCTGGGCTTTCAGAACCTCTCCGCAGACAGAGCAGTGGATGCCCTCCGTGAGGCCGGTTTCAGTACAGGTTGG
>CADAPN010000258.1:1361-3966 GCA_902789835.1 Oscillospiraceae bacterium | reverse complement strand
TATCTGGACAAACTGATCAGCTTTCGTGACAAGCAGCTGATCAAAGTGGTCACCGGCGTTCGGCGCTGCGGGAAGTCCACTTTGCTGGAGATCTTCCAGGATTATCTGCGTGCAAACGACGTGGAAGACCGACAGATCGTTACGGTCAATCTGGAGGATTTCGATTTCTTCTCTCTGCGTGAGCCTGCGGCTTTGCATGCTTACGTCAAACAGCGGCTTGTCCCCGGGAAAATGACCTATGTATTTGTCGATGAGATCCAGCACTGTGCGGGTTTTCCCGCGGTCATCGACAGTCTTTACATCCGCAAAAATATAGATGTCTATCTCACGGGTTCCAACGCCTACATGCTGTCCGGCGAAATTGCGACTTTGATCTCCGGAAGATATGTTGAAATCAAGATGCTGCCGCTCTCCTTCCGCGAATATGTACTCTCCACCGGAAGCGAAGACAATCTTGCGGCAAAATACCGGGAATACATTCAAGGCAGCTCTTTCCCCTATGCCCTAGAGCTGAAAGATCAGCCAAGCGCAGTGCGCGATTATCTTGAAGGCGTATACAACACCATCGTGGTAAAAGACATCGCCGCACGGAAAAAAATCGCAGACACCATGATGCTTGAGAGTGTGACCCGCTTCGTATTTGACAGCATCGGCAGTCAGCTCTCAACCAAAAAAATTGCGGATACCATGACCTCCTCCGGCCGCAAGATCGACGTGAAGACGGTAGAGCGCTATCTGGAAGGGCTGATGGAGAGCTTTATCATCTATCAGGCCAAGCGTTATAACATCCGCGGAAAGCAGTACCTGAAAACACTGGAAAAATACTATGTGGTCGATATCGGTATGCGGTATATGCTGCTGGGCACCGGCGGCACGGACGTAGGGCATATTCTCGAGAACATCGTATACCTGGAGCTGCGGCGCAGAGGCTTCGAGGTCTTCATCGGAAAGATTGATGAACTGGAAGTGGACTTCGTCGCCCGCAATCAAAAGGGAATCCATTATATTCAGGTTGCGGCCAGTGTCCGGGATGAGAGCACACTTGCAAGAGAACTTGCATCGCTGCAGCGGATTACGGATCATTACCCCAAGGTGATCCTGACGCTGGACGACGACCCCGAGGCGGATTATGACGGCATCCGCCGGATCAATGCACTAGAGTGGTTGATCGGAAAGATCAATCTGTCATCTTTACCGCTATGAATCAGACAATTACCGACATTCAGAAACGGCGCGCCGAAAATCTCATATGGAACTGCGCCAAGGACTATTCCTTTGCGCCGGACTTCAAGGCCTACGACAGCGACGGCAACGTGGATCTCTACTGGAACATCATCTACGGTTCCGCAAGACGCCACTTTGAGTATGAAAAGCTCGAGAGGCTGTTTGCCATGCTCGACAGGTACCGGGATTCCGCCGTCTATGAGGCCATCTTCTGGGACGCCCTGGAACCCGTGCTGTTTGAGACGGAGCTCTCCGGGCGCCCTGTTCTGGCGGCCATGCGTCCCGATCCGACGGAAAGCGGCCTGAAGTTTGACGCCGACATGACGACGGATGAAATTGTGGAGACGGCCCGGCAGTTCTTTTTCGATCAGTACGGTCTTTACGGCGATGGAAAAATCCGGCTGAAGCACCGGCTGTCCCGTCCGAGAAGGCTCTCGGTCGACAGCTTTCTGCAGCGCGGCCGGATCGTCATCCACGAGAAGGACCTGTATCACGGCCAGGCGGATCCCTGGACATATAACAACACGATCAGCACCAAGCTGACCGTGTCCGAGTTACGCGATTTTCTTGAGACGAAGTTCGGAAAGTCCATTTATCCCCCCGAGCGTATTGTACAGCTGGAAAAGCAGCTCTGCACCGGGAATCACCGCTTCACCCACCTTTTTTATACAAGGGGCGAAATTGTTGAGCTCCATGGCGTCTACAACACCTTTGAAATGCACCAGAGGAAGCGGCAGCAGGAACTGATTGCCAACAACCGCGCTTATTATCAGAAAAACCTGCTCCGGCACCGGCTCCAGATCTCCAGGCTCAGCAACAGTATCATGAATTCCGTTCTCCTGCACATGCAGCCTGCGCCGGTCAAAGCCAATTCCGGTCGGCTCAATGCGTCCCTCGCCTGGCGCGCTGCCAGGCTGGACGACGGGCGGGTCTTCACCCGAACAGAGAACGAAAATGCCGGCGATATGAGCGTGGATATCCTTCTGGATGCGTCTCACTCTCAGATCACCCGGGCTGCGAAGATCTCTTCCCAGGCCTATATCATCGCCGAAGCGCTGAAGCGCTGTCATGTTCCCTGCCGGCTGATGAGCTTCTGCTCCATGAGCGGCTTTACCGTTCTGCGTCTTTTCAACGACTATTCCTCCGCTGACAACAGCGGTATCTTCGATTATTACACCGAAGGCTGCAACCGGGACGGGCTTGCCGTCCGCGCAGCCGGAAACCTGATGTCCCATGCCCCTTATGAGCACAAAATGCTCATCATCCTCTCGGATGTAAAACCCCTGGACATCGCGAAAATCCGGAAAGACGAGCGGGACGTCGGCGTCAGCTATGACGGTCTCCGGGCGCTTACCGATACGGCCCGCGAAGTGCGCCGCCT
>CADAPN010000258.1:0-1326 GCA_902789835.1 Oscillospiraceae bacterium | reverse complement strand
TAGCGGCTCAGATAGTCCTTCACAACCTCGTTCAGGCCGTTCCACAGCGGGAGCGTCTGGCAGATCGTTGTCCGTGCGCAGGGCTTTGCCCGCTTCTCCAGGCAGGCCACCGGGACCAGCGTCCCTTCCATGGCGTCCAGAACATCATAAATAACAATCTGCTCGGCCGGCCGGCCAAGCTTGTAGCCGCCCCCCTTGCCGCGCAGGCCCTCGATAAAGTCGTATTTCACCAGTGTGCTGACAATGCTCTCCAGATACTTCTCGGAGATCTCCTGTCGGTCCGCGCTCTCCTTCAGCGGGACATAGCCGTCGCCCTGATGCTCCGCGATGTCGACAAGAATCCTCAACGCGTATCTGCCCTTGGTGGAAATCATCATGAGAGAGTTCCTCCGTTTTTCTTTTTTCCTATTATACCGTGAGTTTGGTAGGTTTTCAAGGGAATTTTGGTTTTTTCCTTCTGTCCGGCATCCGCTGTATTCCCCATTGAAGAACTTCAAAAATCGTGTTACAATATACATTAGTATTATGATGATGCATGATACCTCGCAATCACAACAGGAGGAAGCGGCTATGATTATTACCATCAGCAGAGAATACGGCGCCGGCGGGCATTCCATCGGCAAAAGCGTTGCCGAAGAGCTCGGCATTGAATTCTATGATCGCGATATCATCAAGGCCACCGTCGCGGAAAGCGGACTGGAAATGCCGGAAGTCGAGCGTGTGGAAGAAGAAATCACCCGTACCGGAATTCTTCTGCGCATGATCGCCCCCGCCGCCTACGTGGACCAGCAGGACACCGTCCGCACCATCGAGCAGCATGTGATCGTAGAGCTCGCCATGAAGGGCCCCTGCGTGATTCTCGGCCGCTGTGCGGACGAAATCATGGCCAAGGCCAACATCCCCAGCCTGGATGTATTTCTCTACGCCAGCGATATTCACCGCGCCGCGCGGATCGGCAAACTGATCGGCAGCACGAATCCCACGGAAATCCAGAAGAAGATGCAGAAGACCGATGCCGCCCGCCGCAGCTATTACGAGCAGTTCACCGGGAAGCATTGGGGTGACAGCCGGAATTATACGCTCTCTCTGGATACGGGTTTCCTGGGATATGACACCTGCGTCCGGCTGATCTGCGAGGCTGCACGCAAGGCAGACGCCTTTGCATAAGGCTTCCTGCACAGAGCTTTTTTTCTGTCAGCCGAAAAGGCACAGAAAGGGAACGATTTGTTGGTTTAACAGTGATAAGGAACTAATTTACTTATCAACTGTTAGCTGACGGTTTCCGGGGTGCATACGGACAAATCCCGTCTGATTTCTAACAGGAAG
>CADAPN010000257.1 GCA_902789835.1 Oscillospiraceae bacterium | reverse complement strand
AAAACCGCTTCGCCTCCCTGACGCGCACCTTCCCGGACCGCGCCGAGCAGCTCTTCGCCGAGGCGGAGGAGTTCACCGCCCGCCGCTATGCCAAGTACAAAAAGCTGGCCGCCGGCGACTGATCGCGGTCTCCTTTGACACCGCCGTCATAGTCCCGGTGTCATACAGTACCGGCACAATCCCTGATACAGTTCGAGGGAAGTTCCGCTTCATCACGGGGCTTCCCTCTTGTTTTTTTCGATTCTGATTTGACGTTCGGCTATGCTCTCGCGGTTTTTAATCCCGGTCCAGTCGTACTTCCCGGAGTGCGCGGAGTGTCGGCTTCTCCTCCGCGCCTGTAAGCTCCATCAGAAGATAGTACGGTTCTGCGGTGTCATTCGGCGCGTCAGCGCGACAAGTTTTTCCGTTTGTTTCATCATGGCTTTTTTCTCCTTTCGGTTCAGCGCGTGGTTTTGAATCAGAAACAGCGCGGGCGCCTCCTGAAGGCCGTCCGCGCTGTCATTCGTCTCTCTATTCTTTCGGGAACGCGAGAATAAAGCCCCGGATCTCATCCTCCGAAGCCGATGCGCTGCCCTGGATCATTTCCGGTCTTCCGCCGCCGCGGCCGCCGATGCCGGCGTTGATGGCTTTGGACGCCTTTCGCAGGTCGATGCTCCGGCTGCCGATGATGTAGCGGTATCCGCCCGTCTCACCGGGGAAGAAGACCGCAGCCAGCCCTCCGGCTTTTTCCATCAGGAGGTTTACGAGCTCGCGCACGGCGATCTCGTCCAGGATCGCCTCAAACAGGCAGATGTTTCCCTCCGTCTCCGGCTGCTGTGCCGCTTTGAACTGAATCAGTTCCATGGCAAGCAGGGCGTTCTTTTCCTTCAGCGCGTCCCGCTCATGAAGAAGCCGCTGCACCGCCGGGGTGATCTCATCCCGTTTTGCGCTCAGCAGAGCCGAGATTTCCGCCGCGCTCTGCTGCTTTCTCCGATAATCCTCCAGAGCCCACATGCCGCAGCTCAGGACCAGCCGCACGCCGCCGCGATGGCGTTCAGTGTTCATCACCTTGATCACACCCACCTCGCCGGTCCGGCTCACATGCGGCGCGCAGCAGGCGCAGCAGTCCACGCCCGGAATCGTAACGATCCGCACTTCTCCCGTCAGTTCCTTCTTGCTTCGATAGTCCAGCGCGGCGAGCTCCTCCGGGGAGGGGAAGGTGATCTCAATCGGCAGATCGGCACGGACGGCCTCGTTTGCCTGCGTCTCAACGGTGCGGATCTCCTCTTCGCTCAGTTCCCGGTCAAAGTCAATGGTGAGATCTCCCTCGCCCATATGAAAGCCGACGTTTTCACAGCCGTAGAGCCGGTGTGCCGTTCCGGAGAAGATATGCTCGCCCGAGTGGTTCTGCATCCGGCAGAGCCGCAGCTCCCGGTCGACCTGTCCGGCCACGGATGTACCCACCGACAGCGGGCCGTCGCAATAGTGGACAACTTCTCCGTCCCTCTCGTGCACATCCAGCACCTTCACATCGCCAAGCGTTCCCCGGTCGGCAGCCTGACCGCCGCCCTCCGGGAAGAAGGCGGTCTCATCCAGCACGATCTCCCAGCGGCCTTTGTTCTCGTCGCAGCGAAGCACCTGCGCCGTGAAGTCAAAAAGGTGGCCGTCGGTGTAATAAAGCTTTTTTGTCATGTCACAGCTCCCGGATGATCCGGTCGGTCACCGCAAGGCAGAGCGCCGCGCTCTTCTGCAGCGCCTCATAATACTCTTCTCCGCCGCCGGTCAGGCCGTCGGAGACCGCCTTGATCATCAGGCAGGGGATCTCACAGCGCAGGCAGGTCAGCAGCACCGCCGCGCTCTCCATCTCGCAGATATCCGCCCCGTACAGACGGTGCAGGCGTTCTTTATCCTCCCGACTGCCGACAAACTTGTCCGCCGAAGCGCAGGTCACCGGCTTCAGCTCCGGGCAGACCGCCCTGGCCTTCTCCACCAGCGCCGCGTCTGCCGGGAGATAGACATCCGGGAATCCGGGATACTGGGCCGGCGGAACCGGGTCAATCCCCGAGAGGTCAAAGTCGTAATGCACCACCCGGGTCACCACACAGGTCTTGGTCTGCGCCATTTCCTCCGTGAGGCCACCGACCACGCCGAAGTTCACGATCAGCTCGACCCCGTACCGGTCGATCAGCAGCTGGGCCGCCGCGGCCGCGGCGATTTCGCCGATGCCGCTGTGGATCACGTAGAGGATGTACTGCTCATTTTCATAATGGAACACGTCAAAGCCGCCGCGGCGCTCGGTCTTCCCGGGTGTGCCGTAGCGTGCGAAGACACTGTCCATCTCCACCGCCACCAGCAGCCCGATTTTTCTCTTTTCCTGCATGCTCATATCACTCTCACCCGGACGACTTCGTCCATCTCGCGAATTCCGTTGACGGTCTCTTCATAGATCGCGCTGCCCAGGTCCACAATGGTGACGGCGTATTTGCCGCGGTTCTTGTTGATCATGTGCTCGACGTTGATGTTCTTGTCGCTGATGAAATCCAGAATCCTGGTCAGCATGCGGGGCACGTTCCGATGAATGACGCAGAGGCGGCAGGTCCCTGCCCGGTTCAGATAGATATCCGGCAGATT
>CADAPN010000256.1 GCA_902789835.1 Oscillospiraceae bacterium | reverse complement strand
GAAAAGTCCAGAAGCACCCAGAAGACAAAACAGACGATAAAGGTCGCCGCTACTGCGGGAAATTTCGTCTTTTGCAAGGTTAAGCTCCCCTTTCACTGAAAACTTACTATTCTACAATCAGGTTTTCCACATAGAATTCCCGGCCGGCCGTCATCCGGATCTCCGTGCTGCCGCAGCTTGGGCAGCTGGCCCCGTGCTTTTCGAGAGGGCCCCGAAAACCGCAGTCCCGGCATTCAAACGCGGCCTTCACCGGTTTCATCACGAGTTTTGCGTTCTCTGCCGCGGTTTCCTTTGCCGCAAGCGGGAAGAATTCCTCAATGCAGCTCGGAATCACGCCGGAGTACTCCCCGATGCACAGGTCGATCTCCAGCACGCGGGAAAAGCCGCTCTTTTTCTGCTCGGATGAGACGATGCTGAGAATTCCTTCGGTTAATGCCAGTTCGTGCATTACCTGTCCAGACAGCTGAAGCAGGGATCGATGCTGGCGATGATCAGGCCCGCGTCGGCCACGGTGTTGTTGCGCAGCATGTGCGGCACCGTCGGGGTGTTCTTGAAGCTCGGGACATGGATGCTGATGCGGTAGTTGTTCAGGCTGTCGTTGCCGACCAGCATATAGCTCAGCTGTCCGCGCGGAGCCTCATGACGCTTGACCGTCTGTCCCGCTTTGATCTTCGGGAGCTTGTTGCCGAGGTTGATGGGTCCTTCCGGCAGATTCTCCAGTGCCTGGCGGATGATCTTGATGCTCTCATAGCATTCAAGAGCACGGACCACCACGCGGGCGAACACATCGCCGCTGTCGACCACCGGGATGTCAAACTCGAAGTCGCCGTAGGCGCTGTACGGCGCGTCACGCCGCACATCGATGTCCACGCCGGAGGCACGGGCATGCGGGCCGATGGCGCCGAGTTTCAGGGCATCTTCCCTGGTCAGCACGCCGACGCCCTTGGTGCGCATGGCGATGGTCTTGTCGGTCAGGGCGATCTCCGTGATCCGGTCCAGAGGCGCCTTCAGCTTGTCGCAGGCTTCCAGCATTCTTCTTCTCAGATCGTCGGACACATCGCGGCGCGCGCCGCCGATGGTGCACATGGCGTAGTTGACACGGTTGCCGGTCAGCTCTTCCAGCAGATCCATGACCAGCTCGCGCTCATCCCAGATGTGCATGAACATGCTGTCATGCCCGATGATATGGCAGGCGATGCCCAGCCACAGGAAGTGGGAGTGCAGACGCTCCAGCTCCGCCGTAATCACGCGGATGTACTCGCCCCGCTTCGGCGCTTCAAGGCCGTTGAGGTCCTCCACGCACATCGCATAGGTAAATGCGTGAGAGTGCGAGCAGATGCCGCACACACGCTCCACCAGAACCAGCGTCTGGATCGCGTTGCGCTCCGTGGCCAGCTTCTCAATGCCGCGGTGGTTGTAACCGACAAAGACCTCGGCGTCCTTGATCATTTCGCCCTCGGTATAGAGCTTGGCATGGATCGGCTCCTCCAGCGCAGGATGGTACGGGCCGATAGGAACGATATAACTCATGCTTTCACCTCCTCGGACGGCTGTGCACTGCCGAGATTCTTCTCCACCAGTTCTTTCAGCGGAGTTACCATGATCTGGCCCTTGCCCTGGGTCTCGAGCATGTCCTCCGGCAGGAAGAGCCGTTTGGAAACATCCAGGCCTTCAAAGGTGAAGCCGAACAGCTCGTTCAGCTCTCTCTCCGGCCAGGTTGCGGCCTCGCAGTAGATTTCTCCGATGGAGGGGAAGCTTGTCTCGCCGACCACGTGATAGCTCTCCACGATCGGGTCAACGGCATAGTCCCATGACACATCCGGCTGGCCGTCCTTGTTGATCAGGCCATGGATCATCACGAGATATCTGCCCTCCTTCTTCATTCTTTCCGCGAGGGGCAGGATCTCATCTTTGCTGATGTCAATCCTCTTGTACTCCTGCAAGTTCATCACCTCTCCAATCCTTCTTCCGCGCCCCGCCAAAAGGCGGATTGCAGACCATACTATGGAATTGCTTTGATCTATGAGAACAGGTAAAACCCCTGTAATCTCCTGTTTTAACATATTCTTGGGAGCTGCGCGCCGGCAAGCTTCTGCAGGATTCTCCTGCCGCCCAAGGCCGTGCGCATCACCACGCGTCCCGCCGCGTCATCGGTCACCCGGCCGATGACGGCCGCGTCCTTCCCCTCCGGGTACCGCTTCATCGTCTCCAGCAGGCGTGCCGCGTCTTCCTTCGCGCAGATGCAGACGAGTTTCCCTTCGTTGGCGCAGTAGATCGGTTCCAGGCCCAGCAGGTCGCAGGCCGAGCGCACCTCCGGCCGTACGGGAACGGCATCCTCTTCCAGTTCGATGCCGAAATTCTGCCCCTCGGTGAACTCGTTGAGCGTCGTGGCCAGGCCTCCGCGGGTTGGATCCCGCAGGATGCGCACAGCCGCACCGCAGGAAAGCATCGCCTCCGCCAGTCCGTTCAGCGCCGCACAGTCGGAGCGGATCTCCCCTTCCATCATGCCGCCGCGGGCCAGCATGACGCTGGTTCCGTGGTCTCCCACGGTTCCGGAAACCAGCACCGCGTCCCCCGGCCTCACCGCCGCAAGGCCCGGAAGCACATGCTTCTGATACCCGATG
>CADAPN010000255.1 GCA_902789835.1 Oscillospiraceae bacterium | reverse complement strand
GCAGGCTACGATTGCCTTTTCAATGTCTTTTTCCAGGCCGAGCTTCAAATAGAAGATATCGGGAGCGTACCGGTCCAGGATAGGGGAGATTCCGTACAGCAGCACGGAGCCTGATATGATGACGTTAAAGAAACCGACGATACTCAGCTTATCTATAATACCTGCAGCTAATTTGTCCATATTAGATCCTTACCCTTTAATCAACTGATGAGCCGGGGGCCATCGCTATTTTGGTGTAATATATGGATTATTATACATATATTCTGCAGAGTGTCAAAAGAAACGATAATTATTGTTGCCATACAGGGGTCAGACCCCTTTGCTGAAAAATTGCTGGAGAGAAAACGGATTCCAGATGAGGCTGCGAAGAGATACCAAATCAAAGAAGAGAAATGAGCGCAATGGAATTATAAAGCGGTCCCAAACAGCGTTAAGGAATGAAATCCATTTAGCGTGTATTGCGCGTTGACGGTAAGTATAATATGTTTGTAGGAAGATGCATTAAGGGAGTGAAAAATGGGCAGAAGCCGAGGAAAAGCAGGCCGGCGCAAGGAATGTGAGGGTTATGATCAGGAAAACAGCAGGAAGTAAATCTGTAGTAAAGAAAACTTCGGTAAAGAAGGATCCGGTAAAGAAAGCTTCAATAAAGAAAGCTTCGGTGAACAAGACTGATGCAGGGAGCAGCGAAACCGCAAAAAGCAAAGTTTCGAAGCTGTCAGCGGCTTCCGACAGCGGGCGGCTTCAGGTCATATTTAAAAAGAGCGGTTTTGCGGTGGACCGCGCGGCCGGAAAACCAAAGGATCCTTATGAGAAGTCGCTGCAGGAGCGTCTGTGCAAAGAGCCATTTAAGACGGTATTTGACATGGGATTTGAGCCCAAAAGAGCACAGGATACTGCGTCAGTCGCGTTTCTTCGTCAGGTGGCGGGGGCTTTTGTCAAGGCGCTCACGGATATTCCTGAGTTGGAGATCGCCAGAGAGGAAGCGGTGGTGCGCCCGTCAGAGGAACTCTGTGAAGAGCTTCTTCTGTCGGTGCCGTTCGGGATCGGAACGGAATATATTACGGCCGCATGGGTCGATGGAATTTTCCGAAAACTGAAGGAGGTCTTTGCCTCCGAAATTGCAGCTTATGAGGGGACGGTGCAACTGTATCTGACGGAGAAGAGCCAGCAGCTGCGCGTTCCCGAGCGCATATTCTTTCACCTTGTTGAGAATAAGCAGGATGAAGGCAGGTATCCTTTTGCGTTCCTTGCAACTTATGCTACCCGGGACAGCCAGGGGATGGTGCGGCATATGCCGCTTTCCTATGCGCTGACGGAATACGAACATGAGCGCGGGAAGCTTGTCGAGCTTCTCTCCTGTTTGAACGGTGCGGCGGAAGCGTCTGCGCTGATCGGTGATTTCATGGAATCGGGAGAGCTCTTTCACCCTCTTGGACTGACTGCGGCGGAAGCGTACGCGTTTCTCAGGGATGCGGAGGCCATAGAAGCCGCCGGCATTCTGTGCAGGGTCCCGAACTGGTGGAAGCGTGGCAGCGGGCAGGTTGCCATGCAGGTCAGGCTGGGGGAAGAGAAGCCCTCGATGCTGGGTTTTGACGCGCTAGTCTCCATGAAGCCGGAACTGACTGTTGACGGAGTCGCCCTCACGGGCGCGGAGATCAGAAAACTCCTTGCACAGACAGAGGGATTGGCACTGCTTAAGGGCAAATGGGTCGTTGTGGATCACGCCCGGCTCAGGGCACTGCTCGCTTCCATGGAGAAGTACGAGGGATCCGTGACACTTTTGGAGGCGCTCCGCATGGAGACGGGTATTGGCGAAACGCAGGACATTGACATCGGACCGCTAATGCGCGGCCGCCGTGTTCCGGCAACAGTAAAAGCCACTCTTCGTCCCTATCAGAAGACGGGATTTCACTGGCTCTCCTACATGCAGGAAATGGGGTTTGGAGCGTGCCTGGCAGATGATATGGGCCTTGGCAAAACATTGCAGGTCCTCACGTGGCTTGATGATATGCGGAGGTCTGATCCGGAGACACGGGTGCTGCTGATTGTTCCGGCTTCGCTCCTGGGAAATTGGAAGAAGGAGGCGGAGCGCTTTACACCTGCCATAGAGGTGCAGATTCTGCACGGGATGACCTCAGCGGCAATGAAAGAGCTGGCGTCTTCGCCGCCCTTTCTTACCATCACGACCTACGGAATGGTGAGCAGGCTGGCTGCACTGCAGGAGCGGCGTTGGAGCGCCGTAATCCTTGACGAGGCGCAAGCCATCAAGAATCCGGGAACAAAGCAGACCCGGGCCATTAAAAAACTGCAGGCAGACCAGCGCGTTGCCATGACCGGCACGCCGATTGAAAATGACCTGACGAATCTGTGGTCGCTGTTTGATTTTTTGAACAAGGGGCTGCTTGGGAGCTCGGATGAGTTCAACCTATTTGCCAAGCAATTGGAGAAGAACCCGGAAGGCTACCAAAAACTTAAGAATATGGTCTCACCCTTCATTTTGCGCCGCGTCAAGACGGACAAGTCCATCATTGCGGATCTTCCGGACAAGCTGGAAACCATTGACTATACGGATCTGTCAGCAAAGCAGATCGTGCTCTACCGCAAGCAGGTAAGCGAGCTGGAGAAGGCAATTTCGGAAGCGGAAGGAATGCAGCGCCGCGGGATTGTTCTTTCTGCCATCACCAAGCTCAAGCAGATCTGTAACCACCCGGATCAGTTCCTGGGACAGGAGACTTACGACCCGAAGGAGAGCGGCAAATTTGCCATGCTTCGCGAGATCTGTGAGACCATCTACGAAAAGAGAGAGCGTGTCCTTGTATTTACGCAATACAGAGAGATTACGGAGCATTTGGCGGAATTTCTGGAACAGATCTTTCATGCCAAGGGACTCGTTCTGCATGGCGGGACGAGAGTGAAGCGCCGGCAGGAGATGGCGGAAGCATTTAATGGCGAGGATTACGTTCCTTTTATGGTTCTTTCTGTCAAGGCCGGCGGGACCGGGCTCAATCTGACCGGGGCCAATCATGTCATCCATTTTGACCGCTGGTGGAATCCGGCCGTCGAGAATCAGGCGACGGACCGCGCTTTCAGAATCGGCCAGACCAAAGATGTTGTGGTTCACAAAATGGTATGTACGGGGACAATCGAGGAGCGCATCGATACTTTGATCAGCAGCAAGAAGGAACTGTCGGAGAATGTGATCGGTGCCGGAGGAGAGACCTGGATCACAGAGCTGGGGGATAAGGAGCTTATGGAGCTTCTGAGGCTGAAAGAGTGAATAATCGCTCTGATGAGCCGATTATTCACTCACGAGGTTTGTGCCAGAGCGTCACAAACCTCGATGATCGCATCGGCGAATTTGATATTCGCCTCGCGTTCCGTCGCTGACGCTCCGGAATGAGAGGTAAATATGAGAATGGTCTGAGCAAAAGCAGGCGGGAAGATCCGAGGTAAATTAGATGGGCAGATATTGGAATACATATACAAGTTTTTCGCAGCCGGCAGTGGAGGTTCTGCGCCGGAAAGCACAGGAAAGTGTTCGGGATGCACAGAAAAAAGGACGGGATTACGAGCCCGTCATACCGCACAGAGGAAGCAGACAGATCTGCGAAAGCTGGTGGGGACAGGCGTGGTGCGCTAATCTTGAACAGTACGCCGATTACGCGAGCAGGCTGGAGCGGGGGAGGCGCTATTTTCGCTCCGGTACAGTGGTGGATCTGAAGATTCGCGGCGGACGTGTCGAGGCGCGCGTGCAGGGAAGCCGAAAGGTGCCCTATAAAGTGGACATTCGAATCAGTCCCCTGTCAGAGGAAAAGTGTCAGGAGATCATAGCCCGCTGCGGGCGTAAAATACAGACGATCGACAAGCTGATAAACGGAGAATTTCCTGATGAACTCCGGGATCTGTTCACGGGAGAGAACGGACTGTTTCCATCTCCGCGTGAGATCAGTTTTAACTGCAGCTGTCCGGATTGGGCACTGATGTGCAAACATGTTGCGGCAGCTATGTACGGGATCGGAGTCCGCTTTGATGAAAATCCGTTTTATTTCTTCCACCTGAGGGGGATAGACGTCGACCGCTTCATCGACGTAGCTCTTGAGAACAAGGTGGAGAGTATGCTCAGGAACGCCGAACAGCCGAGCGAGAGGATCCTTCGAGAGACGGATCTGACGGGGCTGTTTGGGGTATTGTGAGCTAATTCAAGAAGGAGTGTTGAAAAATGATATATACGATCAAAAGTGAACTGGTTGGCGGAATGCATATGCCTGAGCAGGAAGTAATCCGTACGATACGGATCGGAGGATCCGCATCTTTAGATGATCTGTGCGAGGTTATGCTGCGGTCTCTGGATTTTGACAGGGACCATATGTATCAGTTCTGTATGGATAATAATGCACACTCACGAAATGCTTTTATTTCCGGCTCTGACAGGGGAGGCAAGGCATCAACAAAGGAAAAGCTTTACAAGCTCGGTCT
>CADAPN010000254.1 GCA_902789835.1 Oscillospiraceae bacterium | reverse complement strand
ATCCTCAACGGCTATGTCTCCGTCGGTCCCATCCGCTGCGCCGTGCTCTGAGTGCAGATTGGACCGCTTCATCAGATCAGTCAAAAAGAGAACAGGGAACGCGATCACCACCGGTCGCTCTCCCTGTTCTCTGTATTATTCTTGTTGTATCATATCTTCAGGACATGATCCCTCGTCTGACTCAGCTGCCGCCCCTTTCCTCGGGGAAGGCCATCTGAAGGGCATTGAAGATATTGACACTCCACACCCCGAAGTCGTGCCCGCCGTCAATATCCCGATAGAAGGCGTTCTCTCCTTCCGTCAGTCTGTCGGTCTGTTCGACAATAATCTGAAACCCGTAGAAGGTATTCTGCCATTGACCGTCATAGTATCCCGCCCCTGCATAGAAAAAGGGAATCGGAAGGTTCTTCCGGTCTTCAGCGTTGATTGCCTCGGCTACCGCGTACGGCTGGCTGTTTCCGGAGAAACAGATGAAGTTGGAGAAGAGGTCGAGATCCATCTGCATGCCGCTGCCCAGCGCATAGAGGGCTCCGTTTGACATTCCGCCGATTCCGAAGTGCTCTCTCGCCGCCTGCAGGTCCGCAAGGCTCCCACTTTGGGCATAGGTGCTGTAATGCTCGGCGACGTAGGGAAGGATCGTTTCCCGGAGCTCCGCGGCCATCTGCTCAATCCCGCCGTCGTTGGAATAATACGGTCCGTTGTAGGTCGTCGGGCACACGATGATCAGCGGTCTGCACAGCTTCTGCTCAATCATGTTGTCATAGATGTTCTTCATGATCAGCGGGAAGCCGAAGTCATATTCTTTCGTGAGCCACGAGTTCTCATCGTCCCCTCCCCCGTGGATCAGCACCAGCACGTTGTACTTTTCCTGTTCGCTGTATCCGTACGGAAGATAGACGTTGAGGTTCTTCGTCACCTCTTCGTCGCCCTGATAGTGAAGCTTCTGTATATACGTCTGTTTTTGTACCGTTCCGGGATGCGCACAGTCCTGATAGAATTCCGTCGGAAGAAGGCTGTCATAAAACACCGGCTCTGCACCGCAGGCGCATTTCCCATGGAAAAAGCTGTGCGGAAGCTTGAGGCCGCAGACGGTACACCGCTGCGTAAGCGGATCATGCCCGGCATGAGGGCAGACCTCTCTGCAGATGGCGCAGACTCCTTCCCGGAAGTCATGGCTGCATGCCGTCCCGCAGACGGTGCAGACACCGTTCTCGTAGACGGGATGTTCACAGTGCTGCCCGCAGATCAGGCACAGCGCGTTCTCCCAGACATGTTCACACGGAAGTCCGCATATCGCACAATGGCCGTCTTCCCATGCTTCATGGCCGCAGGCAAGCCCGCAGAAAGCACAGATACCGCTCTCCCAGGTCTGGTGTCGGCAGAGACGCTGATGCACCCGGGGGATCAGCCGAAAATGAACGACACAGAAACAGCCCGCCAGCAGCAGGGCAACCACTGTAAGCAGGACCAAAACCGCTTTTCTTTTCGATCGCCTCTTGACACCCATTGCGCCGTGTTCTCACTCATACCGCAGCGTCATCCGGAAAACCGGCTTGCTGCTCTCTCCGGAAAGGAAGACCTCGCCGTCTTCCCCGTTCCAGCGCAGGATAAGCGCTTCGCCGATGCGGGCCTCGTTCACATATTCCGCCCGGATTTCCTTCAGCCGTTTTCCCTTCACCGCCGCGCCGACACAGTCCTCCGCCAGATCGAAGTAACGGGTATTGTTCATATGCCCGTTCAGGTCGACATAGCTGTAGGGGACTTCAAAACGCTTCTCCCGGTCACAGTCCAGTTTCCGGATCGGTCCGGGCAGGTCGATTTCTTCCCCGCTTTCCATTCCCGCAATCTCTACGCCATAGCGTTCCGGGAAAACCGCTTTTCGCGTTTTCGCATCCACCAATCCCCAGAGCGCACTCGCCTTCACAAGCCCTTCCCCCGCCTCGGTCTCCAGGCTGTAGAAACGCGGGAACAGCAGGTGCATTGTCTTCCCCGGCCAGCTCCGAAGGACAATTCTCTCGTCATATTCCGGCATACGGGTAATCTCCGCCCGCTGCATCAAAAGCACCCAGAGGATTCCCTTGTCCAGCGTCTTGTCCCGGCCCATGCCGAGCTGCTCGGTGTGCCGGATGGAGGCTTCCTGGAGGAGCTTGAAGAGTTCTGACGTGCGCAGGCGCCGGAACATGTCCACATCCCTGCTGCGCAGGGTCAGCCGTTCGGTGTAAATTTCGTTCATGCCTTGTTCGCCAGGCGCTTGTAGATGGCGTCAACCACATCGCCCAGCGTCTGCAGTTTTTTCCACTGCCGCTCCGGGATCTTCACATCAAACAGCGCCTCCAGTTTGCAGATCACCAGCACGAAGCCCATCGAGTCAATGGCTGTTTCGGTGTTGATGACGCTGTTCTCCTCAAGTCCCGCCTCTTCCATATCCGGGAAGCAGTCAAAGATGATTCTTTTGGTTTTCTCGAGCACATCCTGTCTTGTCATGTCCTTGTTCCTACTTTCTGCTGGAGCTCCCAGCGCTTGATTTTGCCGCTGGCCGTTCTGGGCAGCGGATCCTCTGTGAAAAGAATGTCCGTAAGCTGCTGACCCCGGGGCAGCTGTTCCATCATCGGCCGCAGCTTCTGCCAGACTGCGTCCCGGCCGGCGTGTTTCGCGTTTTCGTCCTCCAG
>CADAPN010000253.1 GCA_902789835.1 Oscillospiraceae bacterium | reverse complement strand
CATGAAAATTCTGGTCATCAACGCAGGCAGTTCTTCTCTGAAGTATCAGCTGATCGACATGGAGACCGAGCAGGTCATGGCCAAGGGCCTCTGCGAGCGTATCGGCATCGACGGTCATCTGAAGCACACCCCGCTTGTCGGCGGCAAGCCTGTCTTCAATGAAGATCTTCCGCTTCCGACCCATTCCGAAGCAATCGCCGCGGTCATCGACAAGCTCACCAGCGCCGAGTACGGTGTTGTCGCTTCCATGAGCGAGATCGACGCGGTCGGTCACCGTGTGGTTCACGGCGGTGAGAAGTTCGCCAGCTCCGTCAAAATCGACGACGCGGTCATGGCCGCGCTCGAAGAGTGCACCCCGTTCGCACCGCTGCACAACCCCGCCAACATCACCGGCATCAACGCCTGCAAGGCTGTGATGGGCGATGTTCCCATGGTCGCCGTGTTCGACACCGCGTTCCACCAGACCATGCCCGGCAAGGCCTACATGTATGCGCTTCCCTATGAGTATTATCAGAACGACGGCATCCGCCGCTACGGCTTCCACGGCACCTCTCACCGCTATGTCTCTTCCCGCTGCGCCGAGCTCATGGGCAAGCCCATTGAAGAGCTGAAGCTGATCTCCTGCCACATGGGCAACGGCTCCTCCATCTGCGCCATCGACCACGGCAAGTGCGTGGACACTTCCATGGGCTTCACCCCGCTGGTCGGTCTGCCGATGGGCACCCGCTGCGGCGATCTGGATGCCGGCGTGATCCAGTTCCTGATGAACAAGTACGGCTACAGCATCGATGAGATGCTGAACATCCTGAACAAGAAGTCCGGCGTGCTGGGCGTCTCCGGCGTGTCCTCCGACTTCCGCGATCTGGATGCCGCCGCTGAGCAGGGCAATGACCGTGCAAAGCTCGCCCTTGACATGTTCCATTACTGGGTTGCCAAGGTTGCCGGCTCCTATGTCGCCGCCATGAACGGCGTCGACGCCATCATCTACACCGCCGGTGTCGGCGAGAACAGCGCCGAGACCCGTGCCGCCATCAGCAGCTACTTCGGCTACCTCGGTGTCGAGATTGATCCGGCTGCCAATTCCAAGCGCGGTGAAGACATCATGATTTCCACGCCCGACTCCAAGGTCAAGGTCTTTGTCATTCCGACCAACGAGGAGCTTGTCATCGCCCGCGACACGAGAGACATCGTCGGCTGATTTCTCCAAAGCGGCCGGTCTGCATTCCGGAATCCGGTCTGCAGCATCACATTGGAAAGAATACCCCTGCTTCGGCGGGGGTATTTTTCTATGCGGCGCTGTCCTGTCTCCCGCGGCCGTTATCCGTCTTTGGAAGCGGCGAAGCCTCCGGGTGCTTTCGCCGAGCGGACGGAATCACTTTCCCGTGCTGCCGAAGCCGCCTTCTCCGCGTACCGTGTCGCTCAGCGCTTCCGCCTCTTCAAACTCCAGCGGCAAATAGGGCATCACGATCATCTGGGCGATCTTCTCATGCGGCGTCACCGTCCGGGCTTCATCCGAGTCGTTGTGCAGCGCGACCATATAGTTGCCGCGGTAATCCGAATCGCAGACGCCGACACAGTTGGCCGGGCGCAGGCCCTCCCGGGTCGCAATGCCGCTGCGGGCAAAGATTCCCGCAAAATATCCTTCCGGGAGCTCGAATTTCAGCCCCGTATCCACCGTAACGGTGGTGTGCGGCAGAATGGCAAGCGCTTCCGGAATATCCGCATAGAGGTCATACCCCGCCGCACAGCTGCTCCCGTGAGTCGGAATCACGGCCGTGGGGCTGACTTTTTTTACTTTAATGATCATCTCTTTACACTCCGTCATGCATGTTTCTTGACGAATCACAGTTCTGAGAGTAGAATTGTGTCATCAATCATCTTACTATATCATAGGAGAGGAGAAAAAACCATGCCTGAATTCCGGGAATTCTTTTACGAGTCCTCAACGGGCAAGAATAAAATTCGCGCCAGAATGTGCATCCCCGACGGTTCGCCCAAAGGCGTTGTCCAGATTGCCCACGGAATCGCCGAACATATTGGCCGCTACGAGGATTTCATGCGCTTTCTTGCGGAAAACGCCTATGTTGCCGTCGGCAACGACCATCTCGGACACGGCAAGTCCATTGCCCGGCTGGACGAACAGGGCATTTTTGCCGAAAACAACGGCTGGTCCTTCGTTGTCGAGGACATGAAAAAGCTACGGGAACAGGTCAAGGAACAGTTTCCGAATATTCCCTATGTTTTCTTTGGCCACAGCATGGGAAGCTTTCTGACCCGAACTTTTCTGATTCTGCATCCCGATCTCTATGACGCCGCCATCCTCAGCGGGACCGGGCATCAGTCTGCCGCTCTTATCAACGGTGGGTATCTGGCCGCCCAACTCATGACGAAGCTCAAGGGGCCCCGCGCCAGCGGCCAGGCGCTCAATGACATGGCGTTCGGATCCTATTGCAAACGCATTGAAAATCCCCGCACTCCATTTGACTGGCTGAGCCGCGACAACATGATGGGCGGGCTGAAGTTCCTGACCAGTCAGAAAAACATCGGGAAGATGAACAAAAAGGCTCCGATCTACTTCATGTCCGGTGCCGAGGATCCGGTGGGTGATTACGGCGCAGGGGTCGAGAAAGCTTATAAGTCCTTCTGCAACGCCGGTCTCACCGATGTCATGATCCGGCTTTATCCCGGCGGGCGTCATGAAATGCTCAACGAAATCAACCGCGACACCGTCAAACAGGATATACTCAACTGGCTCAACGAAAAGATCGAGAATCTGTAAACCGTCCGGATCTTCCGTTCCGCGGCGAACGCGACGCCATATGGTAAGACAGCCATCGGTTCCCCGATGGCTGTCTTGGTTTCATAACGGTTTTCTGCAGAACGGAATCTTACAGTCTTTCCTTCTTCTCAATATCCAGGAAGTATTTATAGGTATCGACCGTGAGCTCGCCGCAGGCGGCCTC
>CADAPN010000252.1 GCA_902789835.1 Oscillospiraceae bacterium | reverse complement strand
CCGCGACTGGCACGCCGGAAGCTTCGAGACCATGCCCATCAAGGCGGCGGCCGGCCTCGTGAAGAAGACCGGCGGCATCGTCAAGAGAACCGTCTCGAAGTAAGCATGCACGAGCTTGGAATCTGTGATGCGCTCCTGAAGATGGTGCGCAATATCGCCGAGGAAGAGGCCCTGGAGGAGATCAGCCGCATTACCGTCGAGGTCGGCTCCCTCAGCGGCGTGGTTCCCGCCTACATGTCCGACTGCTGGGAGGCCGTTACCGACGGCACCGAGCTCCAGGATGTGGAGTTCGTGGTCGAGGAGCTCGAGGGCACGGCCCGCTGCATGGACTGCGGCGAGGAGTTTCCCGCGGACGTGAACCGTCTGCGCTGCCCGCACTGCGGGGGAGAGCGGCTCACGCCCCTCACCGGCCGCGACCTCACGCTGAAGGAAATCCTCGCGACATAATACATAAAAGGAATCCCCCGCCTCCGGCGGGGGATTTTGTATGATCGTTTACTCTTTTCCGAAGTATCTGTGCTCCGGATCCTTCCACATTGCCGTGCATGCCGCCAGCGACAGGTACGCCTTGTCCGGCGAGTCGCTGCGCGAAGTGATGGCGACCGGCACCTTCGCCCCCACCAGAATGCCGCAGCTCCGCTCATCAGGTTCGGCACCACGATGCCGTCGAACTCGCCGCAGTACGGGCAGTCGTAGTTCTTCAGCCTTGCGGCCTCCTTGCTCATGATCAGGTCATAGGCGATGGGTCCCGCAATGTTGCAGTCGGCGATGGGCCGCATCTGGTGCTCCTTCACCATGGTCTGGTCTTCCACCGTGTCGCGCATATGGAAGCTCGGCTTCTCCACCATGGCAAGAAGGGCGATGTTCGGATGCTCCACGTCGAACACCCTCAGCGCCCTCACCATGTTCTTCAGGACCTCTCTGCGTCCGTCTGCCGAGGGATTGATGAGCAGCGTGACGTCCGACACGGCAAGCAGCTTGTCATAGCCCGGAATCTTCAGGAAGCAGACGTGGGTCACGAGGCGGTCGTCGCGGATCAGGTGGTTGGCCTTGTTCAGCACCGGCATCAGCAGGTCTCTTGTCGAGGTGTTGCCGCGCATGAGGCAGTCGGCATTGCCGGACTTGATCATCTCGATGGCAAACTGCACCACGTTCGTGCTGTCGTCCACCGGCTGCAGGTCATAGTTGCGGTCCTTGAGCCCCAGCCGCTCCAGCATGTCCTTGATCCTCTTGTAGTTCCCGATCAGAATCGGCTCGACAAATCCGTCGGCCTCGGCCTCGAACAGGCCTTTCAGAATGGATTCGGAATCGGCGCCGGCCAGCGCGACGCGCATGCGTTTTTCTCCGGCGCAGGCTTTGCTGACAATGGACTCAAATTCCTTTGCATATTCGACGCTCATGATGGGATACCTCCTGAAAATATAGTGATGATGAACGGTTTTATTTGTTTTTAATATTGTATCACAGAACCCATCCCCGTGACAACAGAAAAACCGGAAAAACTTATCGTTTCCCGGTTCTTTGCGGTGCCTTTTCACATCTTTTTTCGCTTCCGGAACCATCTCTTGAACTTGAGCGGTTCATACATCCTCGTCGAAATCTGAAGGACCCATAATCATACCCCTGCCGGAGGCAGGGGTATGATTATTCTCTCTTGCGTTTTCGGAACCATCTCTTGAACTTGAGCGGTTCATACATCCTCGTCAGGATGTGCAGCACCCGCATCGCGTCGAGGTCCGGCCGGCTGCGCCGCGGCAGACGGATCTCAACCGGGGTGAGCGCCCCGTCCTCTTCCCGAAGCCTCTGCATCAGGCGCTTCTGGGCCTGTTCCATCGTCGCCGTGTGAGCGTAGATGTAGAGCCCGTTGATCCCCGGCGCACCTGCCTGTGGCCGGATCACCGCCCGAAGCCGCCCTTTCGGCAGCACGTGGCTCAGGTGGTGTTCGGTCTCGGTCAGTTTTCCCGCTTCGTCGATGATCTTGATGTAGACCACTTCCTCCGGAACGTACACCTCGCCCTCCAGATAGTCGCGGTAAGGCGAGCGGCGCATCCGCTGGAAGACCGTCTTCTCGGGCGGCCTTGCCTCTCCCAGATGGAAGATGCAGGTCTTGTTGTTGTGGATCGTGTACACGAAGCAGCTGATCCCCAGCTCCCGCAGCCGTCCGATCACCCGCGCGGTGTCCTCCGGGTCCAGGGTCTCGGCCTGGACGAAGACGTTCTGCTCCGCGTCGTACAGGGCCGCCCCGTCCATCACGATGAGCGGCACGTTCAGCTTCGTGTGCTGCATCTGCATGATGAAGAAAGCCGGCGCATGCTCCGACATGAGGCAGATCTTCGCCCCGTCGGCGTAGAGATAGTTGAGGCGGAACATCGCCGCCGTCGGGATCTGTGAAAAGCGGTCCGGCGCCAGGTCCGTCGTCCTCAGGAAGAACACAAGGTCCCTCTGCTTGTCCCGGGGCAGGCGGAACACGTTCACTCCGATGGCCACAAAGGTCCCGATGAACACGCCCAGGATCCGCATCCCGGCCTGCTGCAGGGGCTGTTCGATCTCCGGGAAGGAAATGACGATACAGAGAAACACGATGGCGGCTAAGCTTGCGGTGTCGGGCTTCCCGATGAGCACCGCCGTATACAGCGAGATCAGCACCCCCAGTGCCATCCTCGCGTAGATCAGCGGCATTGAGCGTCCCATCTGCGGAAAGATCAGCAGCAGAAGCAGAAACATCAGGCCCCAGAACGCCCCTACCATCGTACCGGCCAGGCGGTTGAGGGCAAACTGTCCGCTGTCGCGGACGTAAGGCTGCATGCAGATGATCGCCGTAATCATCGCTTCCGTCGGCATGTCGCTTCCGCTGTATCCCCACAGGTAATAGATCATCAGACAGAGAAAGACCGCGATCGATGTCTTCAGGATGCGCTGCCCTACGAGCGGGATGGGCCGATGTTCCGGCTTGTCGTAAATGGTGTCCTGGTTCATAGTACTCCTTTGCGTCTGCTCCGTCGCGTTCTCCGGTCCTCTTCCTTACCGGTAGCCTATCATATCCCTTCCGGAAATTCAACCCGTTTGCTTCTTTGTCAGCAAAAAAGTGTTGACATCTTCGGCTTTTTCTGCTATTATACACCTCGTTATCCGATGGCGGCATAGCTCAGTTGGCTAGAGCATGCGGTTCATACCCGCAGTGTCCCCGGTTCGAATCCAGGTGCCGCTACCATAGGGCGCAGCCTGGTCAAGTGGTTAAGACACCGCCCTTTCACGGCGGTAACATGGGTTCAAATCCCGTACGGGTCACCAGAGAGTTCCGGTTTTCCGGAGCTCTCTTTTTTTATTTGTCCCCGCCGATGAAAATCTTTGTAAAAAACCCTCGTGACTTTATCACATGGTAAAACTATGTACTCCCCCGCCTCCGGCGGGGGAGTACAGGTTAAAAATTTCCTCTTGACTTTATCACAGTGAAGTAGTAAAATCCAAAACAACTTCATAAAGCTGTTGAAACCGTTGATGAAGAGCAAGTAACCGGTCCTATGGATGTCACAGAGAGCTGCGCGGAGCTGAGAGCGCGGTACAGACTGGATCGTGTGAATGGACTTCGGAGGGCAATCGGAAGGCGGGATTCCCGCCCTAT
>CADAPN010000251.1 GCA_902789835.1 Oscillospiraceae bacterium | reverse complement strand
ATTTTATTCTCTGATATCCCACCTGTCAAGCAGGATTTCGATAGGATATCCGGCATCCTTCTTAAATGAAAGTCCCCTGCTCAGCCTGTTTCACCGGCTGTGCAGGGGATATTTCGTTCTGTTTTATTCCGTGGATGACGGCTGTTTCCGCTCCCGGCGGCGCTCGGAGAGCGAACCGCCCTCATACTTCTTCTGCTTGTCCTTGTACATGAGTTGATCCATCTCCTCAAGGAAACGGTCCTGGGACGTCACCCCGGCCTGATAAAACGCAAGCCCCATGGAAAGGGAGAGCTGAAACACGCGTTTGTTCTGTCCGTTGAACGCCTGCACGGCGTTCTGTATGTTCCGGGCAGCCGCCTCAGCCTCTTCCGGATCGCCGGTACGCATCAGGACGATAAACTCGTCGCCGGCATAGCGGATGGCAATGCTGTTGTCCGGAATGTTTTCCTTCAAAATATCGGCAGTATCGCGCAGCGCCAGATCCCCGACGGAATGCCCGAAGCGGTCGTTGATGCTTTTGAATTCATCCACGTCCAGCATGATCCCGGCATGCGTTCCGCTGCGCCCCCACGCCGTGGAGCTGAACATATAATTCAGATAATAGCGGTTGTACAGCCCGGTCAGCGGGTCGTGGTAGAGCAGCTGATTCTGCAGGCTCATATACACCCCGGCCACGGCAAGGGCGAGGCAGCACCAGGCGACCGAGATCCCGTAAAAGCTCGCCTGAATGATGCAGCCGATCATAAACAGGATCACGAACACCCAGATGGGAAAGAAGCTGAGCCCGCCGTGTCGGCGTTTGTAGCCGTAGACGTCCGCAATGCTGATCCCGACATAAAGAAACGGTATCGCGAAATACACATACGCCAGCGGCAGCCTGTGGTAGAAGTTTTGCTCGTCGATGATAAACAGATACCCTCCGAAGATATTGCCGATGATCGTGAGCCAGATGAACCCCGTCAGCATGAGCAGCGGGCGGAAGCGCTTCAGGCGGTTCAGGCTCTGATACATCCGATAGTCCACATACAGGCACCATATGGCGGCAAAGGTCGGGTTCGACAGATACAGCCAGGTGTTGCTCAGCATCCCCAGGGCCCGGGCGCTGCTCCAGGTCTTTCCGTCGACAATGTAGGATAAGGCTTCCATGAAGCAGGAAAGCGCAATCATCAGCAGCATCACCGTAAGCAGTCTGGTATCCGGCGTCTTGCTGCGCCGGGTTTCCACGCTGCTGACCAGGGTGAGAATGACAACGGCGATCCCGATGCAGTTGGTGATGATAATCGATTCCAGATTCGGCATGCTTTATCTCTTCTTTCTAAAAAGGAGGAGTCGGTTATTCAAACGCTTATGCTTTCTTGATGATCTCCTTATAGACGGCATCGGCGATTTCAAAATCTTCGGGATAATCGATATCCATTGCTTCGATTTTGCCGACCTCTTTCACAAAGGGTTTTGAACCCAGACGGCGATTATGCTTCAGGAAGCTTTCCTTCGTAAATACAAAGGCAATGGAAGTCTCGGCGTAAATAAGCGGAAGATCCTGGGTCCGGGGAAAATTACTCGGATCAAAGTTCAGCGGTTTGCCGTTTTCCCACAGGAAGATGCGAAGCGGCTCTGCACAGAAAGCCGAGTCATACTCCCCCGACGCCACCTTATCGACACATTCTTCGAGGGTGGATGCCTTGGCAAACGGACTCGTTGCGTGTGTATTCACATAGATGTCCGCATCTACTGTTTTCATGAATTCACGAATGATGTCATTGGCATTGATGTTGTCACCGTCCAGATACTCCGGACGCTTGAGATAGGTGACGCCCGGAAGAACATAGGGCTTAACGGCATCATCATCACAATAGACATAGACTTCATCGATATTCTTTGCATCCAGACACGCCCGCTGGATCATTGCCATCATAGGCGTTCCGTCAAAAAACGGTTTGATGTTCTTTCCCGGCAGGCGCTTCGATCCCAGTTTAATCGGTATGAGAGCTACTGTTTTCATGTTTCGTAATCTCCTTTAACAATTCTTTCTGCATCATCACAGGCTTCTTTTCGCCAGTCAGCATAAAGCTGCTCAATCAGCTGCCTGTTTTTTTCGAGCTTCTGATCGTCAGGAATCCTCTGCAGGATCTCATTGATCGCCGTGACGGGCAATGTACGCTCGTCCATCAGATACCGCACATAATTGGGGTGTACCCGGTTTGCTGCTGCTATGTAATAGGTCAGCTGATAGCCCCACGGTGTTATTCTCTGAAAATCCATCACACTGGTGACGATTGCTTCCTGCATCCGGGTGATCTCATAGCGCTTCCCGCAATGCTCATTCATGTACAGAGCGACAAGTTCCAGCGGCGCATTCCCCGCGCTTTTTCCCATGCCGTATAGGGAACCGTCGACAAGAAGGTCACGTTCCGTCTCCAGGGCAAGAACTGTCGCCGTGTTGATATATCCAAGCTGAAGATTATTATGTGCATGGAAGCCGAGTGTGATATCCGGATCCAACCCTGCATCCAGAATTCCGGCGACGTGTTTCAATTCTTCCGGTTCCATCAGTCCGTAGGTGTCAACGATCGACAGCGCATAGGGTTTCACATCATTTGTCAGTCTGGATACTTCAAGCAGTTCCTCGTCAGAATAACCGGTGATGGAGGCAAGCTGAAAGAACACCTGATAGCCAAGTGCCTTGACCTCCCGGCAAAACGCCATTGCCGGAACCAGCCTGTCCTTCTT
>CADAPN010000250.1 GCA_902789835.1 Oscillospiraceae bacterium | reverse complement strand
CTTCCGGATCGGGACCGGCGCGGAACGCGATCAGGGCACAGAGAGCACAGTCTGCTTCCGAGGCGGAGCCATAATCTGAGATATCTCCTTCGCAGTAGAGTTTTCGGAATTTTGCCGCGTTTTGCTGCCTCAGCAGGCCGGCTACTATGTTTCGGCTCTCATCATGAACAGTAACGCTTTTACCGCTTAACTTCTTTTTTACCGGACGCAGCATATCAACCTTCAGGGTTTCCAGGAGCGCTTCCGTGCATTCCTGCAGAGGCTTTTCCCATATGACATTTCCGGTATAGACCGCAAAACGGTTGGTGATGCCGCCGTAATAAAGCTCCACCTTGTTATGGGGGTTCTTCATATAGTAGGCTTTTTCCAGTTTGGTCTTGCCTTCGGCATCCACATAGGTCGGGATCTGCGAAGTGTCGCACTTGCCGTAGATGTGGATTCCGCCGCCGCTGACGGAGCGCTCGGCATAGCTGGGCAGCAGAGCCATGAGGGTCTGGGTTGTCGGATGCTCCGGGGGCATGCCGTCCAGATCGAGGAAGGCGTAGCCCTCCGGGATCACGAAGCCGACGCCGTCCCAGTCGTTCTTCCTGGCGGCAGCCCGGGCGGTCTCGTAGTCGGCCCAGGTGCTGCGGTGGGCTTCGTCTGTACCGGTTGCGCCGCCGTAGGGTGAGACGGGAACCTTGGTGACGCGGCCGTCCTGGGTCCTTTTCTTTCGCCAGCAGAGCCAGATCGACTGTTCTTTCAGCTGGTGGATCGAATAGTCTTTGCCGGTTTGAGAGCCGGGATCCTGCTTGCCATCTGTCGGATTCTGTGGTATGATAGCAGTCGAGGAAAGACCTGCATTGCTTTCCGTGCCGTTCCCGGTCTGGTACACCGGGGCGGCATTTTTCTTTTCGGTCAAGTGTTGGTACCTCCTTTTGTCTGCGCGTGCAGCCAGTTCATCAGGCTGTCTTTGGGGATCAGGATTCTGGTGCCGACGTGGATCACCGGGAAGCCCGGCTGCCTGACCAGTTCATAGGCTTTCGGGCGGCTGATGCCCAGCGCAGACGCCAGTTCCTGAACGTTAAGTGTGGTTTTTTCCATTCCGGAATCTCTCCTTTCGTGAGAATTGATGCGTATAAAATATCACGTTGCGTGAGTTTTGTCAAGAGCATATTTCACGAGATGTTATTTTATTTTCACCAATTGCATGATATTTTACTTTTGCTCTTGACTTTACCCATTCGTTCTGTTATATTATTCTCACATTATAGAACGAGGTGTGAGTATGACTTTTCAGGAAAGATTAAAGCAGCTTCGGAAAGAGCATGGGATGACGCAGGTCCAGCTGGCGGAAAAACTCGGTGTAGCCAGTGGTACCGTAGCCATGTGGGAAACCGGGAAGAGAAGCCCGAATTTTGAGATGATAGACAATATCTGCTCTCTCTTTGATCGCCGGATTGACTATGTCATGGGGTCTTCTGATGATCAGACACCCTATCATATGTCGGAAGAGGAAGAGACAGATCCGTCTCTCTCCCAGGTGGAAGACGACCTGACCGAGTACGCACTGAAGTACGCACGTCTGGATGAATTTGGGCGCCGCGCCGTGGAAGCCATCATCCGGGTAGAGTATGAGCGCTGCCGTTCTGACGGGGCGCTGAGTCTGGCCGGTGCCTACTCCGGGAGCATCCGGATCAGCAGGATCGGCGGCGAAGAATAAGCAAAAAGGAACCACCGATTCAAACAGGAGAACGACCTGGGGAATCGGTGGTTTTGTTTTTCTTTATTCGGGTGCGTGTATGCTGTCGAGGCGACGCGAGAAAGCAGGATAAGGTCCGCGTTTTACCGTGAAATTGGCTGGCGGAGACTTATGGCAGAGTGGCTCGGCTTCGGAGAACGCGCGATGAGAAATCGCGCCGGTGTGACGTGAAAACAAGGGAGCGAAATATAAGTCAAGGTGCTTTATTCTTGACCGTGACCAGGAAAACAGGTCGACGTCCAAGGCTTTTCCACAGATAAAACATGACACCTCTGTCAGGTCTTTCCATGAAATCCCTTATAGGCAAAAATAATGGGATATAGAGGGGTTATAGGAAACAGATGGCAGAGGTGTCATGGATGAAGATGACGTTTCAGGGTCTTGCGACCGGCGGGAGAAAAGGCGTTTCCGGCGGGGAGACGCCGGGCATCAGGGGCAGGCAAAAACGGGTCAGATTGACATATGGCTAAATTTGTGTGCAGGTCGTGCAGGTCATCTCTATAACCTTCCTTATAGAAGAAAATAATGGTATAAAAGGGATATATGGAATAGAGCTGCACGACCTTCACACTCCCCCGCTCCACACTCTGACGAAGGGAGTGGGCAGCAACTGCGCAGGAAGATCGAGCGGTTCATCGAGAGCGTAAAGGAACTGCCGGAGCTCATCACCGAGTTCGACGAGAGCCTGTGGGCCGGACTGGTGGACAGCATGACGGTGCACAGCAAGGACCGGATCGTCTTCCGGCTGACCTGCGGGATGGAGATTGAGGTATAAAACCGTTGCGGGAGAAGCGTCTCACCCCTGTAGTGAGGCGCTTTTCTCATCTGAAGCAAAACAAAGTATCTTTCGCAAGCAGAAGATTTAAGTTGTATGCTTAAAACACTAATACTCACTTCGTGTCCTGTACATTATTGCCTTCAGACATAATAATACAGGTAAACACGAAAGGAGGTTCTTGTATGAATCTGGAAAAAATAGGCTCTTTCATCAAAGATATTCGCAAAGAGAAGGGATTAACACAGGAACAGCTCGCTGAAAAACTCGGTGTAAGCCAGAAATCAGTTTCTCGTTGGGAAACAGGCAAGACCATGCCGGATTATTCACTGCTTCCTGTCATCTGTGAAGTTTTGGAAATCAATGTAGCGGAATTACTTGGCGCGGAACGAATTTCTGGAGATAGTGTCCCTAAAAAACAAGTTACTGCTATGGCTCAGAATATGATTTTGCTTGTAAACAACAAGAGCCATGTTCGTAAAATAGTTGGGGCAATTTTGTCAGCAGTCATTATGCTGGTGGGTGTTGTTGGTTTGTATAACTATGAATATAGTGTCTCTGTCGATTCCACCGCTGATCTTGAAAAAGCTATCAATGAATACCATTTCGCGGATGAAGTTAATGCAGATGTTTTAGAAAGGCAGGCAATCAACAATCGGCTGTATGTTCTGTATGAAGAAAACGAGTATCCGGGTGCATGTGGATTGGCGTGCCTTGAAAAAGGTATCTTCGGTAATTATAGAATGATAAGTTGTGAAGATTCTGGTTGCAGATGGATCAATGGGACCAAGATAACAGAGGGAAAGACGGACTATTGTGTAACATTCTGTGCGAGTGATTTGCCCATTGATGCATACGGAATCTGCGGGGTAAAAGAAGTCCCCGGAAGCAACCAGACGGTAGACGATTCCGAATTAATTTACAAATTGAAATATACCGGCTCACCGTTCTTAACTTTTACCAAAATTGAAAATGGCGTTACAATCGATACCTATCATTTTAAGTATTTCCAGAACGGAGTCGAAATACAGGACAATGAGCTTGAGGGTATTCTTGGCACTTATTATGTGGACTATTTTATGTTTTCGAGGCAATTATCATTTTGTTGGGGATAATGTTTATTCGCTACTTTTTGACTGATGAAAATAAGAAGCGGACAGAGTAACAAATTCCAGTTTATCAATCTGAATACTTTGAGCGCCTCTTCTCCGTGAAAAGGCGCTCTTTCTCTGCCTGTATGCGCAATCGTTTGAGGGCTTGAACCCAACGATAGCGAACCCAGACTGTTTTTGGGTTCAGCCTGGGTTCATCGTGTACTTGTATCAATTTGCCTCGGAATGGGGAAGTAATCATTGCATTAATGACATATACGAATCAGCTGATTTCATGGCAGGTTGATACAGCCAACTCCTGCAGCAATACACCTGATGTGCAGACCAGCAGATGCGGGAGCGGAGCGGGTCGCATAGCAGCAGTCGCACGCCCCGGCGTGAATCCGACACTGCGGGTCACACCGCTGAAAAGGTGTCGGAGCTTCAGGAGATCCGGCCGGTCGGAGGGCTGCCCGGATCAGATAGGTGCGGAAGGGTCACTCTCTTTTTCTTCCACAATGTTCTTGACAAGAAACAACAGTCTGCTATAATAAACACAAGGGTACTGCGACTAGCGGTTAGCCCCTATTGGTTAAAGTTTTACGATGAAAACCGTCACCTGCCGGGGTGGCGGTTTTCGCTTTTTACATGGAGCGTAATCACATATCCGAAGATATGAAACGTCACAGTAATAGGCATCGCCTCACCCCCTCTCGGGTGGTGTGACTAACCGCCGGCCGTTATGCAGTACCCTTGCTTGTGGATTATGTTAACATAAGTACCGGTTCTTTGCAAGTAGATTGTGCAACGGTTAGACGCCCCCCACCGCGGCGAGCTGTCTTTCTCCATATGCGGGACAGCCGCCGCGTTGCTTAACAGCTGTCTCCCCTTGCAGGCAGGAAGACCAGTGGTTCAAGGCAGCGAGCGATACGGAGGGCGCGCTGAACAACGTTAGGCGGCAATGGAGCGTACAAGGCGTGCTGCGCTTTCCCCCGTTGCGCAGCCGCCGGGGTACCGTCACGCACGCCGCTTCCGAGGATGCCCAGGGGCGCGCTCGATGTGGAGCGAGCGGAGAATTTCCCTGACGATTGAGCGGAGCGGGGCGAACGGAAGTAATCTGCTCCCCGGGCCGACGCAGGAGGACCGGAGAGCAGATTACTGGAGGACGCCACGCGGAGCGGAACAAAGGCGAGCCTGCAAAGGCCGGGCTGCGGGAGCGAACTGGAGGAGACTAATTCGCGCCGAACAGCGAGGAACGAGCTGCGGCTGCGCGAATTAGTCTCCGGAAGGGAGCGGGAGCGGGCCGAGCCGGCAGCGGCGAGCCCTACCGCTGACCCCCTCGTGGAGCGAAGCGAAGGCCGGAGCGGCGGCTGATTCTGTTTGGGCAAGCGAGGCACGAGCCAGGTCAAACAGAATCAGCCAGAGCGCAGGACGATGCGGAGCGACAAGATAATCCGGAGCGAAGCGAACGGGAAAAAGAAAAATCCCCGCTCAGGAGTTTGAGCGGAGCGAGGCGGACGGAAGTACTGAGTTCGCCGGAACGACGAAGGAGGACCGGAGAACTCTGTACTGGAGGACGAAGAGCGGAGCG
>CADAPN010000249.1 GCA_902789835.1 Oscillospiraceae bacterium | reverse complement strand
TTGGTGCGGAAGATGCTGCCCAGCCTGCTCTGCTTCCCGCAGCGGGACACGGCGGCCTCGATCTCGCGGACGGCAATGCCGTCGCCGCGCTCAGACAGGCGGCATTTCTTTTCACAGGGTGCTTCACAGCCCGCAGAGACAATCAGCGGGAACGGCGCCGCTTTCTCATACAGCTGCAGCGCTTTCTTGAAATCCCCGGCCGCGGCCGCTTTGAGCATCGCGCGCACATCCAGCTTCAGCGGGCAGGCGGCGCTGCAGAAGGGGGCTTCTTCATAAACGCAGCGCGTCACCATACTCTCCATCTCTTCCCTCTCCATCTCTTCCTTGGAGATCTTGTTTACCTTATAGACGTGTGTTGAGCCGCGTTCCTGAATCTGCGACATGCAAAGCACTCCTTTCTGAAGACAGAGAGGCCCCGAAGGGCCTCTCCATTATAGCATTGCTGCTGCGCTTTGAAAAGGGTTTGGCTTAGAGCGCCTTCAGGGCCGCAAGCACCTTGTCCGGGGTGGCCGGGATGCGGGTGACGCGGGCACCGGTGGCGTTGAAGATGGCGTTCAGAACAGCCGGGTGCGGAGCATCCAGCGGGGCCTCGCCGCAGCCGGCGGCACCGTAAGGTCCGTTCGGACGGTAGGTCTCGTTGAAGTGCAGCTCGATATCATCGGGGATGTCCTTGATGTACGGGATGCCGCACTTGAGCAGGCTGGTGTGCTTCGACAGATCTTCAAAGTCCTCGGTCAGCGCAAGGCCGATGCCCTGAGCCAGGCCGCCGTAGAAGTTGCCGTCGACCAGCAGCTTGTTCATGATGGTACCGACATCGGCCACGCAGGTGAACTTCTCGACCTTGACCTTGCCGGTCTCGGTGTCGACGCAGACCTCGGGCAGGAAGATGGTGTACATATAGGTGGCAAAGGGCTCGCCCTGTGCGGTATCCTGGTCCACCGGGTGGTCGGCGCAGTAGGTGGTGACCCAGTTGCCTTCGACCTTCAGCTTCTTGCCGTCGGCAACCATTTCGTCATAGGTTCTCCAGCTGCCGTCGTCCTTCTTCATCTCGGCAAGCAGGTTCTCTGCCGCGAGACGGCAGGCGTTGCCGGACATGACCTGCGAGCGGGAGCCGCCGGCAGGGCCGGAGTTCGGGGTGAACTTGGTGTCGTTCATGACCAGGCGGATCTGCTCGGGCTTGAAGCCGGCCTGGCGCAGAGTCTCATGGGCGGAGGTGACAATGCCCATATCGGCGCCCTGTCCGTGATCCTCCCAGGAGGCGTACATGGTGACCGTGCCGTCCGGATTCAGCTCGGCATAGGCAGAGGACGAGTCAACACCGTCCAGGCCGCAGCCGTAGACACCCAGGGATACGCCGATGCCGTATTTGTAGCGGCCGTCGGAGGCAGCGTTCTTCTCGGCGACTCTCTTCTTGCCGGCCTCATACAGCGGACGGGCCTTGTTGAAGAGGTCTTCTTCGCAGTACACATCGGGGGCATAGCCGGTCGGGATCGTGGTGCCCTCAGAGGCCTTGTAGCAGTTCATCGCACGCATCTCGAAGGGATCGATGCCCATCTTGGCTGCCAGGCAGTCGATGGCGATCTCAGAGCCCATGAAGGACTGCGGCGAACCGTAGGCACGGAAGGCGGAGCCCCAGGCGTGGTTTGTAAAGACGGTCTGGCTCTTGTTGCGGATGCTGGGGATGCCGTAACCGGCGCCGGTGAACTGGCTCAGACGCATGGTCAGCAGATCGCCGAACTCGGAGTACGGGCCGTGATCGACATAGTTGTCGCCCCACAGTGCAAGCAGCTTGCCCTTCTCATCGGCGGCCAGCTTGATGTGCATGAAGGCCGGGGAGCGTTTGCCGGTGTAGGTGATGTTCTGGAACTGGTTGAAGTTCAGGCTGACAGGCACGCCGAGAATCTTGGCAGCAGCGCCGATCAGAGCCTCGTTGGTGGGCGAGAACTTGTAGCCGAAGGTACCGCCGGCGTGGTTCTGGACCAGACGCAGATTCTCCATCGGAACGCCGATACCGGCAGCGATCATCGGCATATGCAGGTGGATGCCGATGGACTTGGAGTGGACCGTGACCATGCCGTCCTCGTCAATATAGCCGTAGCCGTTGTCCGGCTCGAGGTGCAGGTGCGGCTGACGCGAGCAGTAGCTCTCGATCTCGACCTGCTGAGAATCGGGAATGCTGTCCCAGTCGAAGTCGTCGCCCTTGATGCAGTTGGTCTCATAGAAGACGTTCGGGGTGCCCGGATGGATCTCGATGGCATCGGGTGCCATGGCGTCCAGCGCGCTCATGTAGGCGGGCAGTTCTTCAATGTCGACCTTCACCGCATCGGCGGCGGCGCGGGCATGCTCCTCGGTGTCGGCAGCGACGATGGCGATGGCGTCACCGAACTGGAAGATCTTGTCCGAGCAGAGAACCGGACGCTCGAAGCCGTCGGTCTTGTTGTGCTTCGGCAGCATGACCAGGCCGTTGATCTGGTTGGTGCCGCCGGCGGCCAGAATGTCCTTGTAGGTGATGACCTTCACGACGCCGGGCATCTTTTCGGCCTCGGAAATGTCGATGTTCTTGATGTTGGCGTGCGAGACCTTCGCCTGGGTCAGGGCCAGACGCAGGCAGCCGGGCATCTTCAGCGCATCGTCGGCGCCGAAGTCCCAGGTGCCGGTGACTTTCTGGGCGGCGGACGGACGGATGTACTTGCTGCCCTTGATGCTGTCGCCGGTGGGCTTGAAGATCAGGTCTTCCTTGCTCATCTCACCGCGCAGAACCGCAGCGGCGTCCATGACGGCGTCAACCAGCGGCTTGTAGCCGGTGCAGCGGCAGAGGTTGCGGGTCTTGTTGAACCAGTCGCGGACCTGCTCGCGGGTCGGGTTCGGGTTCTGCTCAAGCAGGACCTTGGCACTGATGATGAAGCCCGGCGTGCAGAAGCCGCACTGGGCGCAGCCGTGCGCCATCCAGGCGACCTGCAGGGGATGCATATCGCTGAGGGTGCCGACACCCTCGATGGTGGTGATCTCGGCGTTGTCGGGAACCTTGCTCATCTTCACGATGCAGGCCTTG
>CADAPN010000248.1 GCA_902789835.1 Oscillospiraceae bacterium | reverse complement strand
CCGACTGTGCCGGGAAGCATCGTAGTCGATCTGAACAGCGGAAAGACGTTGGAAAAAGCCCTGCCCGCCATGATTTGCAGCCGCATCAAGTTTTTCCGGGAAAAGCTGGGGATGGAGCAGAAAGCCCTGGCCGCGCAGATCGGCGTGACCTTCAACGCCGTCAGCAACTGGGAATGCGGCCGATCCCGGCCCGATCTGAACCTGATCCCAGCCATCTGTGAGGCTCTGCATATCTCGCTTTACGATCTCTACGGGATGCCGGCACCGGAGGATTCTCTCACATTGCGTGAGCAGACGCTTGTGGACGGGTATCGCAGACTTAATCCCGGACATCAGTACGCCATTGACAAGGCAGTTGAAACCCTGCAGTTTGTCCAGTCTACCGCGGCGCAGCCGGAGATGAAAAAACTTCTATTCTTTTCGCGCTCCCTTGCAGCCGGCGCAGCAGATCCGACCGAGTTTGAACAGGATGCCGAGCCATACTATCTCTATGCCTCCCCGGAGGTCAGGCGCTCCGACTATGTGTTCAACGTCAACGGCGACAGCATGGAGCCCGACTATCACACCGGGGATATGGTGCTGGTGGAAAAGCTCTCCGGCGGCAGCGCCCTGCACTATGGAGAAATCGGGGCATTTATCGTCGGAAACGAGACCTATATCAAGCGCTACGAGAAGGACGGGCTGCACTCGCTGAACAAGAAGTATGAGGTATTGCGCTTCGGTGAGGATCAGTCTGTGTATCTGATCGGGCGCGTGGTCGGCATCGTCTCGCAGAAGGATATCCCGTCAAAGGAAGATATTGAGGCTTATCTGACGCTGCGCAACTTTGCGCGGGTATAAGCCAAATGGATACAATGACGGAAGAACGATACCGCTCTGCTCTTTCCCGTGGGCGACCCAAGCACGACCTCTTTGACGATTTTTCTCTGAAGCATCCCAGGATGCCGCTGAGCCAGCGGGCCAAGATTTTCTCCCCTTTCGCTGCGTTGAAAGGTTTTGAGGAAGCAATTGACGATAAGGTCCAGGTCTATGTGGAGAAACGGGAGCTCAGCGACGAGGAGCAGGACGCACTTGAAGCGGCGCTTTCATGGCTCCATGATATGACAAAGAACCTCCGTGCGGCGAAAGAAAACCGCGTCATCGCGACGGTGAGCTTCTTTGTCCCTTGCGCGGATGAAAACCATGAAGCTTATGGCCATGGAGGAACTTATGAGCGCTATACCGGCACGGTATGGAAGGTCGATCCCATCCTCACAAAATCCCTTTTGATCGGGGACAGGACGATCGAGTTTTCGGAGCTTGCCGAGATCATTATACAGGAGGATTCCCGATATGTGCTGCCGCTATTATATGGAGATGTCCCCCGAGCTGCGCCCGATCGTAGAGGCGGCGCAGCGCTCGAGGCTGTACCGGGCCAGTATTGAGAAAGTGGCAAAGCCGCTCATCACGGAGGGAGAGGTGTTCCCGGATTCCATGGTGCCGGTCATTGCCACCAGCAAATCCGGAGAGAAGAGCGTTTTCCCGATGGTCTGGGGTTTTCACGTTCCCGGCATAAGCCGCACCATTGCCAATGCCCGTGTCGAGACCGCGGCGGAGAAAGCCAGCTTCCGGGATGCCTGGGCAACTCACCGCTGCGTGATCCCCGCCTCCTGGTATTACGAGTGGGAGCATACGCTCACACCGTCCGGCAAGTCCAAGGCCGGAGATAAATATGCTATTATGCCCAAAGGCGGCGAGCTTACCTGGCTGTGCGGGCTTTACCGGCTGGAGAATAACTTCCCCCATTTTGTTATCCTTACCCGTGAGCCAGCCGAATCCATTGCCTTCATCCATGACCGGATGCCGTTTATTCTTCCTGAGTCAGAAGCAGGTAAATGGATTGATCCAAACCGGAATCCGCACATGCTGCTCGGTTCGGCCGTTACGGATGTGGTCTTTGAGAAGGACGAACGGGGTAAAGTGCCGACATGAATTTCGCTTAAAAAAGATGCTGTCTGTTTTCTTCTGATCAGACAGCATCTTTTATATACGTGTTTATCCTTCCTGCATCATTTTCTTTCTCAGGTGCGCCAATTCCTATACTCAATCATAACTCTGCTTTCTCCAGCAGATCATACAGCGCATCCTGGGAAAGTACGCCGCGCTTCAGGTCAGACGGCAGCTCACCCCGTTCATCTGCTTCATAGTCCTCCCGCCATTCTCCGGACGTGTAGTAGGCATCCAGGAGACGAAGTTTTTCCGGGTCATGAGAGATCGCGGCTTCATCAAACAGCCGCTCATACTTCTCCACTCGCTCTATCCGATCCAAGCGATATGATTTGCTATTGTGTTTTATCATATCATTCACTTTCCTGTATCATGATGGAATTGTCCCTGTCGTATTCACCTTGGCAAGCTCAAATTTGACCATCCTATTCAGCAGTTCCTTTTCGATATTTTCAAAGCTGTTTGTACCGCTCTCGATCTCAGCCATGGTAAGATCCGCGCTGAAGAATATTTTCTTTAGCTCATCTTCGCTGAAGCGCCCTGTCCCCTCCAAGCCAAGATAAATAACCGACAGTGCAACCTGCAGTGCAAGCTTTTGCACCTTTTTCTTGAAAGCTGCCAGTTCGACCGGAGACTTGACTTTATCCGCGTTTAGGGGTGTATTCGGTATTCCCAGAATGCTCCTTGCCCGTCTTATCTCCGCGTCGCGATGTTCTTTCGAACTCCACGCTGCTTTCCCCTGTATATTTTTCGTCTCATCGTCCA
>CADAPN010000247.1 GCA_902789835.1 Oscillospiraceae bacterium | reverse complement strand
TCTCGTAGAGCCTGCGGCACGCCGCGATGATCTCCTCCCGCCGTGCGTTGGTCAGTTCCGCAGATCCTTTCGGCATTTTTTCCCTTCTCTCTGTCCCGGCTTTCCCGGTCCCTGACATAAAAGAATTGACACGATGTCAGAACGTACTATATCACCCCTGTGACACCGTGTCAATGTTTTCTTTTTCAGCTCCCCGGCATCCTCTGCCCGCGGCAGATGCCGGCATCATTTCTTTTTACATTCTCTTGTGAAACTGTGGCCTAAACATAGTTGGGGATAACTGCACTCTGATCAGCTGAATACAGATCACAAAACTGCCGGGATAAAGTGCTCTCCCGACAGCTTGTTTCATCGTTTTGAATTACCCGAGCGCCCGCAGACGTTCCTCAATCAGAGCACAGAAACGCTCTTTCATGGATTCGGGAAGCCAGGATTCTTCGCACAGCTTGAGGTACCTTTCCCTCATGGATTGTATTTTCTGGATCATCTTTATGGCAGCTTCGCGCGAGATCCCACTGCTGTCTGCAAACTTCAGAAAATCGTTTCGTCGGATATTGTGCTTCTTGCCGTTGACAGTCAGGGCCAGCTGCTCATCATCTTCCGGGATGATCACATTCACAGGAAGCAGATCGTATGCTTCCGACAGCTGATAGACTTGGCTGCCGGCAGACGTTTCAATCAGGGAAAAATTCTTCAGATGCATGTCAGAATTTCCTGTGGCAAAAGAAAACACTACCCTTAAAAACAGCTCCGACAGATCAAGTCCAGGCCTGTGGGAATAACGCGAAATGACTTTGGCACAGCGCTCATAAGAGCCTTGGTATTTGTTTTCGGTTAAGCGACGTTCCAGCTGGCAGAAGTCTTCCATGGCCAGCAGCTTCAGAGAGGGGTCTTTCTTCGTCGGCAGGACACGGTCGATGCGCTTTGTGATATAAGCCGTTACGGCATCGTTTCCCGTCATGCGGATCAGTGCGCAGGGAACCGTGGCGATGCCGGTCTCTTTTGCCATCTGCATGACCAGATACTCTGCTTCCGGCAGCGCTTCATACAGTTCGGTCTGCGGCTTGAGAATAAAACCCGTTGGGTAATTGACAAGCGTAAGACGCGGCTTCCCGCCATCCGCCGTCAGATGCAGAGACATTTTTTTCTGAACCCCGGGAACTGTAAGCCCTTTATTTGTGCTCTCAACAGCGATACGGGTCAATGTTTCTTCCGAGATATCCAGTTCCGGCAGAGAATCTGTCCCGAAAAACCTCCGCACACAGGAAACGTGCCACTGTACGCCCCGCTCCCGTTCAGCGGCTTCTTCCGATATTTCTTTTCCGCAGCAAAGACATCTCATTGCTTCTCCTCCCGGATACTCACTGCACCGATACAGTCTCTGCACGCAACCAGCAAAAGTCCAAATCGATCCCGCGGATCAATCTTCCAGCTGTGTGACACCAGATTCAACAGCCAACCTTCAGGGATCAGTCCGTCGAAGAAAGCAAACATCGTCCTGGACAGGTAAGGCTCTTCCTGTCTGGGCAGTGTGAGGCTGACGCCCGGCGCATCTGGATTGGAGAGATAGTCGGCATCGTACTGAAATTCATATCCCGCATCGGTTTCCCTCAGCGCTCCGGCAAAGGAATCCCGGACATATACAAAAGCTGTTCTGAATTCCCGATCCATTACTCATCCATCCTTCCCGGGACGGCTTGCATTCCGAACATACCGAGCGCCTGATTGACCTTGTCCAGACGCACAGTTTCTTTCCCTTGCTCCAGTTCGCGGACAAAACGGAGACCGAGGCCTGACCGCATAGCGAATTCCTGCTGCGTCAGTCCTGCTTCTCTCCTCTTCTGTTTTACATATTCAGCGATCGTATTCATGATTTCGATTTTATACCCTTTCGGGTACATCCGTCAAGATTTTTCCTGAATTATACCCTAACGGGTATAAAAAAGAAAGAATACAGAAAAAACGTCCCGAACGGGTATAATTTCGGCCTTAGCCGTCTGTCAGTCGGTGATCACGATCTTCTCGATCACGGGCTGCTGCTCCGGCGGGATCGTCCCGTTGCTGTCGATGGGCCTGGCGTCCTTTGCGATCTGCTCGGCGACCTCCATCCCCTCCGTGACCCTGCCGAAGGCCGCATAGCTTCCGTCCAGGAAGGTGGCGTCCGCGACCGTGATGAAGAACTGCGAACGGGCGCTGTTCGGGTCGTTCGACCGCGCCATCGAGATCGTCCCCTTCACATGGCTGATGGGGTTCGAGACCCCGTTTTTCGCAAATTCCCCTTTGATCGTCTCTTTCGAGCCGCCGGTGCCGTTCCCGTCCGGATCGCCGCCCTGGATCATGAAGCCGTCCATGATGCGGTGGAAGGTCAGCCCGTCATAGAAGCCGCTCTGCGCAAGCTGGATGAAGTTCGCCACCGTGATCGGCGCGGCGCCCTCATCGAGCTCGAGCTTGATCGTGCCGTAGTCCTTCACGGTGATCTCCGCATGCCGGAGCTGCCCGGCCGACCCGGCCGGCGTCGCCGCGGGCTCCGGGGCCGTTTTGCTTCCGCAGGCTGTCAGCAGCAGCACCGCGCTCAGCACCAGAATCAGAATTCCGCATCTCTTTGACATCGTTGTTGTCCTCCGTTTTCTGTTGTCGGCGGTCTGATCACGCTGCGGCGGGGAGGGACTCGTCGGCGTTTTGGGAAGCTGCGGCGGCGACGCCGTCCAGGATGCCTGCCAGCAGGTTGAAGGTCTTCGGGATCGTCAGCAGATAGAGCATCTCGCT
>CADAPN010000246.1 GCA_902789835.1 Oscillospiraceae bacterium | reverse complement strand
GAGGAGTACGGCTTCGAGCCGCCCCTCATGGTCGACCTCAAGGCGCTGATGGGCGACAGCTCGGACAACATTCCGGGTGTGCCGGGGGTCGGCGAGAAGACCGCCATGGATCTGGTACGGCGCTACGGCGGCATCGGGGAACTCTATCAGGATCTGGACGCCCTGGAGATTAAAGACGGCGTGCGCAAAAAGCTTGCCGCCGGACAGGACAGCGCCAACAGCTCCTACTGGCTGGCGACGATCTTCCGCGAGGTGCCGCTGGACTGTGAAGAGGCGGAATGCTTCCGCTGGTCGCTGCGGCGGACGCCGGAGCTCCTGGCCTTCATGAAGCGCCTGGGCTTCCGGCGGATGATCGACCAGTGGCGTCTGCAGGACCTGGACTCGGGGACCGGTGAAGCTGCGGCCGCCGCCGACATGGCGGAGGAGAAGCAGCCGGAGACGGTTTCCGTCACCGCGGATGAACTTCCGATCCTGACGGAGCGGGTCAGGAACGCCGCCTTTGTCGCCCTCCGGGCGGACGGCGGCACGGAGGAACTGGAGCTCTGCCTTGCCGAAGACCCCGATCGGGTCTGGCATCTGAGACAGATGGAGATCGGCGAAGGGTATGACGCGTTTTGCAGGACGCTCTTCTCCGGAGACGTAAAAAAGACCGCGCACAATGTCAAGGACCTGATGAACCGGCTGAACGGCGAGGGCCTTTCGCGGGACGGCTTCGTGTTCGACACGGCGCTGGCGGCCTACCTGCTGCGGGCTACGGACAGCGGCTATGAGCTGCCCGATCTGGCCGAGCGCTATCTGGGCCGGAGCCTGGACGGCGCCGCGGCGGTTGCCATGCTGACCCCGGTCCTGCGGGAAAAGCTGGAGGCCGACGGCCAGACCCGGCTTTTTGAGGAAATCGAGCTGCCCCTTTGCCGGGTGCTCTCCGAGATGGAGGAAGCCGGCTTCCTGATCGACCGGCAGGCGCTGGCCGCCTTCGGGGAAAGTCTTACCGAAGGAATCGAAGGCCTGGAGGGGGAGATCTGGGACCTGGCGGGGCATGAGTTCAACATCCTCTCGACCAAGCAGCTGGGACAGGTGCTTTTTGAAGAGCTGATGCTTCCCGCCGGAAAGAAGACCAAGACCGGCTGGAGCACCAATGTCGATGTGCTGGAGAAGCTTCAGGACAAGCATCCCATCGTCCGGAAGGTTCTGGATTACCGGACGCTTACCAAGCTCAAAAGCACCTACGCCGACGGACTTCTGAAGGTGATCGGCCCGGACGGACGCATCCATACCAGCTTCCAGATGACCGTGACGGCGACGGGACGCCTTTCCTCTACGGAGCCGAACCTTCAGAATATCCCGGTGCGCAAGGAGCTGGGTGCCCAGATCCGCACGATGTTTGCCGCGCCGGAGGGAAAGGTCCTGGTGGACGCCGACTACAGCCAGATTGAGCTTCGGCTGCTGGCACATATCTCGGGCGATACCAACATGCAGGAGGCCTTCCTCTCAGGGGAGGACTTCCACGCGGTGACCGCCTCCAAGGTCTTCAATGTCCCCCTGGAGGAGGTCAGTCATGAGCTCCGCGGGCGTGCCAAGGCGGTCAACTTCGGCATTGTCTATGGAATTTCGGCCTTCTCGCTGGCCCAGGACATCGGGGTACGCCCCGCCGAGGCAAAGGCCTATATGGAGGCCTATCTCGACCGCTACAGCGGTGTGCGGGAGTACATGCACGATATCGTCGACGTTGCGAAAGAGACCGGTTGCGTCCGAACGCTCTGGAACCGGCGCCGGGATCTCCCGGAGCTGAAGAGCGCCAACTTCAACATGCGCGCCTTCGGCGAACGGGTCGCGCTCAATATGCCGATCCAAGGCACGGCGGCCGACGTCATCAAGCTCGCCATGGTGCGGGTGCGGGATCGCCTGGCGGACGAGTGCCCGGAGGCGAAGCTGGTGCTTCAGGTTCATGACGAGCTGATCGTGGAATGCCCGGAGCATGATGCGGACCGAGTGCGCCGACTCCTGAAGGAAGAGATGGAGCGGATCACCCCGCCGCCGGTGGCCGGCATCCCGGTGTCCTTCTCGGTGCCGCTGCTGGTGGAGGCCAATGCGGCCCGCACCTGGGCGGAGGCACACTGACGGCGTCCTCGCAAGCTCCATATCCCTCGCCTCCCTGAAGCGTCAGGAAGGCTCGCTCATTCCGCTGCTCGTCCTTTTCAAAGAAGACCCGCTTCGCTGGGCTCTTCTTTGAGAATACGAGATTGAAAACAGGATATGTTTACAGATCATGAACTACAAAATCGAGTTGATACAGTCTCCGGACGAGGTCGGGCAGCTGGCGGAGATTGAACGGGAATGCTTTGCACAGCCCCTGGAGGAAAAGCAGATTGTTTCCCTCCTCTTGGGCGGAAGAACCCTCTTCCTCGCCGCCCGGGAAGGAGAGCTCCTGACCGGCTCGGTCTGGGTCCAGACGGTTTTGGACGAGGGCTATATCGGCAATGTGGCCGTACGTCCCGCGTTTCGCCGCCGCGGGCTCGCCGATGCGCTGCTGCAAGCGCTCCATGCGCTTGGCCGGGAAAAGGAGCTGTCCTTTCTCACCCTGGAGGTGAGGGCGGGAAACGCCCCGGCCATCGCGCTTTATGAAAAGAACGGCTATGTCCGCGTGGGCAGACGGCCGGGCTATTATGACCATCCGAAAGAAGACGCCATCCTGATGACGTTTTATTATGAGCAGGAGAAGCTATGAACATTCTTTCTTTTGAATCCACCTGTGATGAAACCGCGGTTGCCGTGGTACAGGACGGGCGGAAGATCCTCACCGATCAGAT
>CADAPN010000245.1 GCA_902789835.1 Oscillospiraceae bacterium | reverse complement strand
CGCAGCGGTTCCAGCGCCGTTTTCAGCATTCCGAGGTCCCGCTCCAGCGAGCTTCTCCAGCCGCTGATCTCCTGGGAAAAGCCGATGGGCACCGCATCCTGGAGGTGCGTTCGTCCGCTCTTGACCACACCCGCGTTTTCCTTCTCCAGGCGCTTCAGCACTCCGACCAGCGCTTCGGCCGCCGGGATCAGCTGATTCTCCAGGCCTAGCACCGCCGCAATGTGCATGGCCGTCGGGAAGGTGTCGTTCGACGACTGGCTCATGTTCACATCATCGTTCGGGTGACAGCGTTTTTCTCCCGCCAGTTCGTTCGCCCGGTTCGCGATGACTTCGTTCGCGTTCATGTTCGACTGGGTCCCCGAACCGGTCTGCCATACCACCAGCGGAAAATGTCCGTCCAATTTGCCCGCGGCGACTTCGCCGGCAGCCGTCTCGATGACGGAAAGCTTTTCCTCCGTCATCGTTTCCGGCAGAAGCCGGTGGTTTGCCCGGGCCGCCGCCTGCTTCAGCACGCCGAAGGCATGGATGATCTCCGCGGGCATCGTTTCGATTCCGACAAGGCATGGATGATCTCCGCGGGCATCGTTTCGATTCCGACGCCGATGCGGAAGTTCATACAGCTGCGCTGGGTCTGCGCGCCCCAGTAGCGGTCCGCCGGGACCAGTACCTCGCCCATGGAATCATGTTCCGTTCTTGTTGTCAAGCAGCTCTCTCCTCCTGTTTTCCCCGTTTCCCAACTCTACGCGCAAAGCAGACGCAGGCCGGGAGAGAAAAGTCCGTACCTGCGTCTGTCTCCGGGTCAATGTCTCGGCTTGTATCCGCCGGTGGATTCTGTCTTTCGGTTCGCCTTCACAGGGGCTGCGCTGCGCCGTTTCGGCGCTTCGGTTTCGCGCTCCCCGTTTTCTCTGTGCTCCGCACTGCTCTTTTTGGCAGGCGTCCTCCTGACCGGTTCCGCCTTCTCCGACTCCTGCCAGTCAAGTTCATCCTCGTCGGGTTCTTCCGCCGCGCGCCGCCGCGCAGCGACAAGAAGCAGCGCCGCAACGATCACCACCGCAACCAGAACCCCCGCAAGAATCAGCACTGCGACGGGGATTCTCCTGGGCGCCGCGGCGTTTGTCGCGCTCTCCTGACCTGCGGCCGGTACCGGCTCCGCCGAAGCGGGCATAGCCGCGGTGTTCGTTTCCGCCGGCGCAGGCTCTGGCTTCGGCCGTGCCGTTTTCCGCCGCCTGCTGTGCTGCAGCAAGCTCCGCGGCCGCACGCTCCGCCGCGGCCTGTGCCTCCTGCTCCTGCTTCCAGCTCTCCAGCTTCTGATCGAGCTCCAGGGCGTATTCCGCCAGGTGTCCTCCGACCTCCGCGATGATGTTCTGGTAGTCCCCGACGTTTCTTGTCATCACCGTCACCACGATGGGGTTCGGGGTGTAAATGACCGCCGCGCAGTGATTGTTGTTGTTTCCGTTGCCCTCTTCATAAGCGCCGAACTTCTGCGCGATGGTGTAGCTGCCCTTCAGCGCGGCGTTGCGGTTGTAGTAGTCATCCGGCTGCGCCTGCTTCAGATAGTCCAGCACGTGGGGGAACTTTGCGTCTCCCCCCTGATACAGCGTGCGCATCACCTGGGTCATGTAGCGCGCCGTGTAGTAGCTCACGTCGTAGAAATCCTGATCAAAGTAACTGTCCGGCAGATCCGTGAACTTGATGGTCATGTCGCTGCACTTGCCGGCATAGGTTCCGCCCAGCCACGACACCATGGAGTGCCCGCTGTCGTTGTTGGAATAGACCAGGGCCGTGGATTCCAGGTATTCCAGGGTGGTCCCGTTCACGACACTTTCCAGAGTGAGTTCTCCGGCCGCTTCCTTCTCCGCCATCAGCATCGACACCGGCACCTTGTACAGACTCGCCGAATACATCCACTGATCCGCGTCATAGTACCAGCTGTCCCCGGTTCCGGAGTACCAGAACCCGACGGAAAAACGCATATAGTCCTGCTTCAGGTTATGCTCCTGGGCAAAATTATCCATCCACTGCTGCAGCGCGGCAGCGTCGATGATGCCGCTGTCCTCCGCGGCGGGGAGCTGCGCATCGGCACCCGGCGCGGCAGCGGCCGCCCCTTCCGCCGGCGCCGCTTCCGCAAACGCCGCCGTGCATGTCGCAGCAAGCAGCAGAATTGTCATCATCAGCGACAGAATTTGCCTGCCTGTCCTCTTCATTCCTTCTTCTCTCCGATCCGTTTGCAAAATCTTTGCCTATTATATGCGAAATCATCATCAAGCGCAAGGGCAGAATCCGGCTCCCCTGTTAATTTCTTCTGAACTTTCTTCCCTTCCGCTTCCGTCCGCCCGACCGCCGTCGCTGGGGTCGTTTCATCGTCTTTGCTGTGTTTTATATTTTTTGCTTTAAAATTTATATATTTCTATTGACAAATTTATTTACCTGCGTTATAATGCAGCTGTCATGGGGGAGCAGGGCTCTCCGGTGAATTCTTCGGAAGGGAATGATCTTTTTGAAAAAGACATTATATAGTCTGATGCTGAACGACGAGGTCGTCCGGGAAGTGGATCTCCTGGCCCACCGTCTCGGGACCAACCGTTCCGCCCTGATTAACCAGATCCTCGCGGAGTATGTAAACTACACCACTCCGGAACGCCGGATCAATGACGTGCTCTCTGCCATTGAACAGCTGATGCAGCCGAGCAGCGATCTGGTGCCGTTCTTCGCCCCGAACAGCTACAGCATGTCGCTCAAGAGCTCGCTTGAATATAAGTACCGCCCGACGGTGAAGTACGAGGTTCAGCTCTTCCGCGGTGAGGAGGAGAACATCGGCGAGCTGTCCGTGGTGTTCCGGACCCAGTCCAGCGCGCTGATCAGCGTGATGACCGAGTTCTTCCGTCTCTGGAAGAGCATTGAGGACGCCCACCTTGCCCCGAAGGTCGGACACCGCCAGCATTACGCCCTGTATGACGGGCGCTTTACAAGAAGCATCTCCGCGCCCGACCGCGACTGTACCACGGATCAGCTGGCTTCGGCCCTCTCGGAATACATCAAGCTCTTTGACAAGCTGATGAAGGCCTATGTCAGCGGGCGCCTGAACGCACATGAGGTGGAGGCCGCCTATTATTCCCAGATGCTCAACAGCCCCATCCACATCTGACCGGTTTTCTGACAGCTTTCGATCGCGCGGAACAGTCTTTCGCCTTTCCGCGCTTTCTGAACGGTCCAATCAGATAACGTAATCTTATGTTATGTAAACAAATTCCGCATAATCTCTCAAAGGAGGTTTGACATATGAATGCACAGAACCTGACCCAGAAAAGCCTTGAGGCCATCCAGACTGCCCAGTCCATGGCCCTCGAAAACAGAAACAACTACATCACGCCGGAGCACCTGCTCTATGCCCTGGTCGACCAGGACGGCGGTCTGATTCCCTCCCTGCTGGGAAAGATGGGCGTCGACTGCAACGCCGTGCTGGCAGAGCTTGACACCGCCATTTCCGCCCTGCCGAAAGTGGGCAGCACCTCCGACGCGTATCTTTCTCCGGAGACCAACCGGATCCTGACCGCGGCCGAGAAGGCCGCCAAGTCCATGGGAGACGCCTACGTCTCGGTGGAGCATCTGATGATCGGCATCTTCGCCTCCCCCACCGCAGCCATCAAGCGGATCTTCTCCGATCACGGCATCACGAAAAACGCCTTTACCGCAGAGCTTTCCAAGGTGAAGTCCTCTCCGGTCACCGGCGACAACCCCGAGAGCACCTATGACGCGCTCACCAAGTACGGCACGGATCTGGTCAAGCGGGCAAGGGAGAACGAGCTTGACCCCGTCATCGGCCGTGACAACGAGATCCGGAACGTCATCCGCATCCTCTCCCGAAAGACCAAGAACAACCCGGTTCTGATCGGTGAACCCGGCGTCGGCAAGACCGCCATCGCCGAAGGCCTCGCCCAGCGGATTGTCAAGGGCGATGTCCCGGAGGGACTGAAGGACAAGAGCATCTTCTCCCTGGACATGGGCGCCCTGATCGCCGG
>CADAPN010000244.1 GCA_902789835.1 Oscillospiraceae bacterium | reverse complement strand
AAACGATATGAGTCATTATTACTTCACCTCAGAATCCGTCACCGAAGGACATCCCGATAAAATCTGCGACCAGATTTCGGACGCAGTGCTGGATGCCATCCTGGAACAGGACCCCAACGGACGTGTCGCCTGTGAGACGACGGCTTCCACCGGCCTGGTGCATATCATGGGCGAGATCAGCACCGACTGCTATGTGGACATCCAGAAGGTCGCCCGCGGTGTAATCCGCGACATCGGTTATGACCGGGCCAAGTACGGTTTCGACTGCGACACCTGCGGCATCATCGTGAACATCGACGAGCAGTCCGGAGATATTGCGCTGGGCACCAACGACGAGGTCGGCGGAGCGGGAGACCAGGGCATGATGTTCGGCTATGCCTGCGATGAAACACCGGAAAAGATGCCGCTGGCGATTTCGCTGGCCCACAAGCTGGCCAAGCGTCTGACAGAGGTGCGCAAGGAGGGACTTGTTGGCTATCTGCGTCCGGACGGAAAGACACAGGTCACCATTGAGTACGACGAAGAGCGGCGGCCGGTGCGTGTGGATACCGTTGTGATTTCGACCCAGCACGCCCCGGAGGCGGAGCTGGAGCAGATCCGGCAGGACATGATCAACCTGGTGATCAGGCCAACGGTGCCCGCAGAACTGTTGGACGAGAAGACGAAGATCTATGTCAACCCGACAGGCCGCTTTGTCATCGGCGGGCCGCAGGGCGACTCCGGCCTTACCGGCAGAAAGATCATTGTCGACACCTATGGCGGCAGCGCCCCGCACGGCGGCGGCGCCTTCTCCGGAAAGGATCCGACCAAGGTGGACCGCAGTGCAGCCTACGCGGCGCGCTGGGCGGCGAAGAATGTCGTGGCGGCGGGACTTGCCAAGCAGTGCCAGATTCAGCTTGCCTATGCCATCGGCGTGGCACAGCCGGTCAGCATCCTGGTGGAGACCTTCGGCACGGGCGTCGTCTCTGACGATGTGCTGAGCAAGGCGGTGGAACAGGTCTTCGACTTCCGGCCCGCGGCCATCATCCGGGAGCTGGATCTGCGCAAGCCGATCTACCGGAATCTCGCAGCCTACGGCCACATGGGCCGGGAGGACCTGGGGGTTCGCTGGGAGGACTGCGACAAAGTGGATGAGCTGAAAAAAGCCGTTGCGAACAACTGAAAAGAAGCGGAAGCGGAACGATTTCGTACTCCAGAACAGGGACGAAATCGTTCCGCTTTTTGAACAATCGGCATTGACTTCAACTTCTTCCTGCCGTAAAATAAAACCAGCATTTTGTCGAAAATTGAACTGCAGGAGGTTGAGTAAAAATGTTAAAAGAGTTCAAAGGCGCCAAAGATGAAGACAGCGCAGCCTTGAAGGCTGAGATCAAGGCGCTGCGGGAGAGACTATTGGCGCAGCAGCAGCTGGTCCGCGACCAGAAACTGCCGATCATCGTGCTGGTCGAAGGCTGGGCCGCTGCCGGAAAGGGCAGCCTCATCAACGAGCTGATCAGCGAGATCGATCCCCGCTTCTACAACGTCGTCTCCCCGGTGGTGCTGCCGGAGAAGGAAGAGCGCTATCCCTTCCTGTATCAGTATGCCAAGGCGATCCCGGAGAACGGCAAGATCATGTTCTATGACTCCGGCTGGATGGAGGGCGCGGTGCGGAAGTTCCTCCGCCGTGACATCACCAAGAAACAGTATAAGGAACGGGTCCGCTCGGTCAACGAATTCGAACGTCAGCTGCGCGACGGCGGCTATCTGATTCTGAAGCTCTTCCTGCATATTGACCAGGACGAGCAGCGCAAGAGGCTGAACGCCCTGCGGGAAAACTATGAAACCGAATGGCGGGTGACAGAGGACGACCTCTGGCAGCACCGTGAGTATAAGGTCTTCCGCGAGACCTATGACGAGTTCATGGAGCAGACCGGAAAGACCGTCAAGTGGCATGTTCTGGACGGAGACAAGAAGCGCCAGGCTGCCCGCGACGCGCTGAAGCTGCTGGTAGAGATGATCGACAAAGGCCTGGAGAACGGCAGATACGTCGGCAAGCCCTTCAACGAGAAATTCCCCCTGCTGAAGATGCAGAAGCTCTCTGAAGTAGACCTCTCCCCGGCCCTGGACGACGAAGAATACCGCAAGGAGCTCAAGAAGCTGCAGAAGCGGCTGGGAGAGCTGCACAACACGATTTACCGCAAGAAGATCCCCGTGATCCTCTGCTATGAGGGCTGGGACGCGGCAGGCAAGGGCGGCAACATCCGCCGCATTGCGCGCCCGCTGGATCCGCGGGGCTTCGACGTGATGCCCATCGCCTCTCCGGAGCCCCATGAATTGAACCGCCAGTATCTCTGGCGCTTTTGGACGAGACTGCCGAGAAGCGGACATGTCTGTATCTTTGACAGGACCTGGTACGGCCGTGTGATGGTGGAGCGGCTGGAGGGCTTCTGCAGTGAGGACGACTGGAAGCGCGCGTTCAACGAAATGAACGAGTTTGAGCGCCAGCTCACCGACTGGGGTGCGGTGGTCATCAAGTTCTGGATCCACATCGATCAGGATACACAGCTGGCCCGCTTCAATGACCGTCAGAACACGCCGGAAAAGCAGTGGAAGCTCACCGAAGAGGACTGGCGCAACCGCGAAAAATGGCCCCAGTATGAAGAGGCCATTGATGAAATGCTTCAGAAGACCAGCACGGAGAACGCCCCCTGGTATATTATTGAATCCAACGACAAGAAATACGCCCGCATCAAGACACTGAAAATTGTCATCAAGGCACTGGAAAAGGCCTGTGAGGGGCAGCTGTAAGAGCTTCTCGCATCTGATCTGTGACAGATTATAATATGAGCAGAGTGGAGTGAATCAA
>CADAPN010000243.1 GCA_902789835.1 Oscillospiraceae bacterium | reverse complement strand
GTTTGAATGCAATTAGTTTTTCAGTGCCGTCAGGGGCACGACACAGACGCCATCCGGCCTTCTGTAGGCCGCATTGGACAGGCCGCAAAGGACGATCAACGCCGAAGGAAGCTTTCCGCCGTCTTTGACAATCTCATCCCGGATGCGGGTCAGGTTCTCTGCCGCTTCCTCAATCTTGTTTGCACCGAGCTTGATCTCAATGCCGCACCAGCCGCCATCCGGCAACTCAATCACGGCATCGATCTCGTTGCCCGCATAGTCTTGGTAATGATAGAGCTGCGCCCCGAAGGATTCGGCGTAGATCTTTAAATCACGCTCACACAGCGCTTCAAAGAGGAAGCCGAAAGTCTCGAGATCGCCGATCAGCTTTTCCGGCGTCGCCTTCAACAGCGCGCAGGCCAGTGAGGGATCGCAGAAGTGCCGTTTCTCCGCCTGTTTTACCCTGACAGAGGATCTCAGCTTTGCGGAATATGGCGGCTGGTTATCTGTGAGAAACAGACGGTTGAAGATATCCAGATACATTGCAACCGTCTCCACGTCAATATCCTCATCATCGATCTCTTTGATATCGTTTTTCAGCGTTCGGTTGGTTGCGGTCGTGCTCTCGTTGCGGGCCAGAGACCGCAGCAGCAGGCGAACCTTCCGGCTGTCGCGCCTGGTTTCATCGACGCGGTTCACATCATCGTCAATGACAGCATCCAGATACTCTCCGGGCAACAGTGAAATATCCGCATCGCCGATATCCAGATTTCCGGGCCATCCACCGCGCACCGTCAACCGGGCGAGCGTGCGAAGATCGACTTCGCCTGTCATGGCTGGGGTCAGTTTCCCTTCGCAGAGTTCTTGCAGGCTGACCTTGCCGCTGGAATCCCCGGACTCATAGAGAGACATAGGGCGCATCCGCAGCTTTCCGATCCGCCCGGCTCCGCTGTGGAGCACGCCTTTCCGCTTCGGGGTGGCAGACCCGGTCAGAATGAACTGCCCCTTTTTGCCCCGTTGATCCACGATATACCGCACCGCATCCCAAAGAGGCGGAACCTCTTGCCATTCATCGATCAGGCGTGGCGTCTCCCCCTCCAGCACCAGGGCAGGGGACATTTCCGCCAACGCGCGGTTTTGAAAGTTGTTATCCGGGTTTCCGACCAAAAACTCACTGTTGCTGTGATAGGAAGACGTCCAGGTCTTCCCGCACCACTTTGGCCCTTCAATGCAGACAGCGCCTATTGTGGCAAGATAGCGCTCCACCGCAGTGTCAATAATACGGGGGATATATTTCTCCTTTTCCATGATCCTGGCCATGTGCATCACCTCTTATGCGAAAAGCATACCACAATCCGACAGATTTCGCAACTCCAATCCGACAGATTTCCGATTTTTAATCCGATAGATTTTGTAATTCCAATCCGATAGATTTCCAAATTCCAATCCGATAGATTCTGTTCCCCGAATCAAGTGTTGGGGAACAGAATCATTGTTTTGTGCAAAGGCGGGAATCAGGTATCGTCCAAGCACATTGACTTTTCGTCCGAGAACAGATAGAATTGGACGAAAAAATACAATGCTGGACAAAAAGGAGCAGGTATATGAAAAAGATCATCTCGCTTTTCCTCGCGGTCCTGATGCTGGCGGGCAGCTGCACCGCGTTTGCCGCCTCAAATGAGGATGCGTCCGCGCAGGTGCAGGACTTCCCGCAGGCCGGCTTCCGTTATGTCTCCCCCTGGCCGGTTTTGGAGGGTGAGCTGGTGTGGTATCTGGTTTCGTATTATCCGGGGCAGCTGGTCCGCTATCTGGTTCTCTACAGCCCCCGTTCGGTGGAGGGCATGACGGATGCGGAGCTGGACGAGTACCTGCTCACGGATGAAGCGCTTCCGATCTACGACGTGATGGCAGTCCGAGGCCTTCCCAGGGCGGATCTGGACGAATTCATCTCCACCCTCCGCACGCCCGAGATTCCGGAGGATTATCCGAAGGACGAGCTCTTTTCCACCTTCATCCACCAAAAGGACATCGCCCTGGAGAACGGCTGGGAGCTGCTGGTCCAGCGGATGGAGCAGTTTAACGCGGACGGAACGCCGGCCGAGGATCTTGTACCGGAAAGCCTGCCGGAAGAAAACCGGGAAGAGGCCGGAAAGCTGCTTGCGGATGTGGAGCTTTTCTGCTCGGGCATCGAGGAAACGGCCTATACCGCTCCGGGTGCCGTGGGATCGACGATTTCCTTCACGGGTACGGATCTGGACGGAAATGAGGTTTCCAGCGCGGACCTCTTCGCCGGGTCCGATGTGACCATGATCAATGTCTGGGCCACCTGGTGCCCGCCCTGCAAGGCAGAACTGCCGGATTTGGCAAAGCTGAACACCCAGTTTGCAGAGAAGAACTGCCAGATCATCGGCCTGTGCCTGGATGCGGAGGATGCGCTCCAGACCGCGCAGCAGCTGGCAAAGGATTCCGGCTATGTCAATGTAGTTGGAAAGATGACGGCGGACTTTGACTGGGCCCAGTCCTGCACGGCGATCCCGACCTCCTTCTTTGTCGGCAGCCAGGGCAAGATCCTGATCGACCCGGTTGTCGGCGCGATGGTCCAGACCTATCCCAAGGCACTGGAGGATGCGCTGAAGCAAATTGCCTGACATTGGGCAGACAGAATCAACTGAAATCGGACGTAAACAATTTCGGCCGGTGCATTTCTGCACCGGCCGTTTTATCAGGGTCAGCTCCGGCAGCACGGTATCGGCCTCCATCTGCTCCAGGCGCATCCGGAAGTCCTCCTCGGAGATCTTCACGCTCTTTTCGCTGGGGATCCGCTCGCTGTCGCCCTGCTGGTAATAGCAGGCGGCGTAATAGCTTCCGTCCGGTTTCGTCTCCTCCGTGGTGAAAATCATCTCGATGGTTTCCAAGCTGCTTCCGTTCAGACGGCTGCGCACGATATTGGTATGAAACGCACCGCTGGAGCCCACATACCGGATGCTGTTGTCGCTCTGAAGGTAATAACGCATCCTTGCATATGAAATGGCAATTGGCACCGGCGCGCCGTCTTCCAGCGTATAGAGGGCAAAGATATTTTTCTCGGAAAAGTCATCTGTCCCCAGGCCTGCAATGATCAGCTCCCGGATTCCGTTCCCGTCCAGGTCTTCCAGTGCATAGCCAACCCCACTGGCATATTCTATCATCTCGGAAACTGGCATATTCTATCATCTCGGAAAGCCCATTTGTCCATGCATATTCCGCGTTTCTGCTGTTTCCCGGTTCAAAAGCTGTTTTATACGGTTCAATTACACTGCTGTACGCCGCGGCATCATCCCCGGCTGTCACCTCCGCATCTGCACCGCTCTGCTGCACGGCGGGCTCTGTGCTCTGAGTCTGGCCGGCTGCCGCCATCGCCGTCTCCACGGGCTCTCCTTCAAAGGGGATCTCCACCTGGGTCCAGGTCAGCTTCAGCTCCATCTTCTGCATTCCGGCAAAACGCCGTTCCACCGCGCTGTCATAGTCCTGCTGGGAAATCACAGTTCCCTGCGCATCCCGGCACTCGGTCGTGTCGCTTCCGTTCTCGTCCCAGTTCACGTTCTTTGAGGCGATGAGCTCCCAATCCGCCACACCGTCCTTCAGGCAGAGCGCCTGCCAGGAATAATACTGGTGGGCATAGCCGTCGCGGGTCACGCCCTCACAGGGATAGTAATATCGTCCCGCTGCCGCGTCATAGTAGCAGGGCAGGCGGTCCAGGACGATTTCCGGCCAGTCGTCCGGCCCTTCGATCTCTACATTCGCGTGATAAAGGTTGTCAACACCGCTGCCGTCCGCGCGCACCTCGTAAAAGTTGACATAGGTGAAGACTCCGCTTCCCTGGGTGCTTGCCGCCATCACTTCCAGCCGTCCGTTCAGGTCCAGATCCGTAAAGGCATAAAACCAGGGCGATTCATAGGGCTCACGAAACTCCCAGGATGCGCGGTTTGCTTCCAGGATCTGTATCTGGGTCTCCTGGGGGATGGAAGGGACAGTAGACGGCGTCTCCGTCGGATTCTCCGCGGCGGGCTGCTGTGCGCTTCCGGCGCTTGGGCCGCAGGCACTCAGGCTGATGGCGAGCACAAGGACAGCGGCGAGGATCATTTTCTTCATGTTCGGATAATCTCCTTTGATTCGAACTGCTCTCATTATATCACGCCCGCCGATTACCGTACACTTAAAAATTCCTGAATCCCGCGGCGGGCCGCTGGCGCTGCTGCAAGGATGGTGAAAGGGAGGGGTCAGTGCCCCTCCCTTTCATGATTGGAAGTAATACGATTGTCTGATCAGCTCAGCTTCAGAACGATGCTCAGATCGCTGTAGGTGGCGGGCACCGTGAACTCATCGGGGTTCTTCTCGTATCCTTCGGGGACCTTGAGAATATGCACGGTGTAGTTGCCTTCCGGCACTTCGAAGGTGGCGAGGCCGTCCGCGTCGGTCTTGCCCATCATGCACTGGACATCCGAG
>CADAPN010000242.1 GCA_902789835.1 Oscillospiraceae bacterium | reverse complement strand
CATCAGCAGCTTTGCCGTCTCGGGATTGCTTTTCAGTTTCTTTCTGAAATCGGATATCTTACTCATGAGTAAATATACCTCTTCTTTCATGTATGGTTGGAAACGTATTATATCAGAGGAATATGAAGTTTGCAACCTGATATGAAAACTGCAGCAAATCATCCTGTTCCGCGGCTTGATTCATGAGCCGCACTGCCGTACAAGCTGAAACTGGACTTCAGCGCGGCGTGATCAGCTGACCGGCATTTGCCATGGAATCATGAACAGCCTCGGAGCAACCTTCCCTCGGAGAGGGAGGCCGGCTTTTGTCTTTGCTTTCTGAGAGCCTTTGTGGTAAGATGAGAGATAACAGCGACCGCGGGAAAGGAAAGAAGGCGGATGGAGCAAAGATTTGAGATCGAGGACTGTTCGACCCTGAAAACGACAGGGGACACCGAACTGCCGCAAGCGGAAAAGCATCTTCGATGCGTCTCCACGGAGGGCTGTCCGATTCTCGGCGCGGGATCTCTGCCTTCGCCGTGCTGACGGTCGAGTGCGCTTCGGCGGGCGGATGACCCCTGCGATCCATCCGCTTGCCCCATATTGTCCGGGATGAACCGGGCCGGTCCAGGGGTTTACGACTGATACACTGATACGAACTTTTCTGAAAGAGGAAACAAAATGGGTATGCTTTCATCTATTATCAGCTTTGCGCTTTGCGCCATCGTCTATGTCAGGATGCTCAAGCGGGAGGTCCCCGAGCCGATGAGCAAAAAGCAGGCCTGGGTTCCGGTCGCGGTCGGCGTCATCGGGCCGATCATCTCCACTCTCGTCGCTGTCGGACTCGGCATGCTGATCTTCAAACTGCGCGGGGGTGAGCTTACACAGGCAGGCATCAGCGTGCAGCCGACACAGCCGGAGGATATGAACCTGGTGGCCGCTTCCCTGCTGCGGGCGTTCCGCAACGCCGGCTTTACGGAGGAACTGGTCAAGCTGCTGCTGGCGCTGCTGATGGTGAAGATCTTCAAGCCGAAGAACGTCTATGAATATGCCCTGGCCTTCATCGGCATCGGATTCGGCTTCACGGCGCTGGAGGAAATCCTCTACGGCGGCGGAGTCAGATCTCTCATCCGCCTGCCCGGCTTTGCCATGCACATGGTCTTCGGCATCATCATGGGCGTCAACCTCGGTCTTGCGCGTTATGAAAAACAGCAGGGCGGCAGCCCGGGGAAATATATCCTCTGCGGCCTGCTCGTGCCGGTGCTGTGGCATACGCTTTATGATGCGGGGACGGCTTTCAACGCGGGGATTGACGCCGCAGACGAGAACGCCCAGTCGGCAGGGCTGATCATTGGCGTGCTCTCGATCATCGTCTCGACGGTGCTGGAGTTTGTGCTGCTTATAAAATTCAAGAAAAAAGCAGTGACCTACAGCGAAATGGAACTGCAGCAGCAATTCCGGACGACCTGATCGAAGGGCCAGGGTGATACAGCCTGACAGAGAGCGCCGCCGGGCATGCCTTCACGGATATGCCCGGCGGTTTTGCGCATCGTCTGCTGACGGCGCGATAAAACGGTGCTGATATGTACCTGCAGAGGTGTAATACAGGCTGAATTGCTGAAAAGGTGATATGAAATGAAACAAATCGTTTTTTACAGTTCCGGAAGAAATGAGCTGCCGCCGCCGGGGATTGACGGAATACAGTTCTTTCCTGAAAGAGCATCCATGTGGGATGAACTGGCGAAACGCCTGCCGGACACAAGCATATCTGTCTGGTTCACACCGCCGGGAGAGTTTGCCGCTGACATGGGGAACGCCGATACGAACGAAACCATATCTGCGTACAAGCCGGCCAGAAGCCCGGAACGTGTCGCATACAGGTTTCTGGACGGAACGGAGTCGGCAGAAGAGATTGCCGTGAAAATCGCAGAGACGCATCCCGATGTGGCCATTGCGTTTTCGATTCCGATTATGCCGTATGACTGGTCGGCGCTGAGAGATGCGATGGTCGGCGAAGAGCTCCGCAGGAGGGGGATTAAGACCATCTCGCACAGCACCGGATTCGCGCTTGATTCTTTTCAAAAGGAAAAATGCACAGCTTTTCTTCGAAAAAACGGTTTTCATGCTGCCGGAAGCGTGATGGTTCAGAACAGTCTTTTTCATGCGCATGTGACTGACCCGTCTATTCCGCAGAATGTGTACCGGGAGTATATTCTCCGTGAGATCAGGAAACTCCGGTTTCCGGTCGTTATCAAGCCGACAGTGTTCTCGGGGTCGGTTGGATTCACTGTTTCACAAGATTTTGATGATGCGGTAAAGGTGCTTGACGAATGGAAACCTGACTCTGACATACTTGTCGAAGAGAAGATCGACGGGGAGATTTTTGGGATCGAGATATATGGAGCAGAGGGGCAATATCATGTGACGGAGCCGGTGATTTTTTCCGTGGATGGAGCTGCGGCCGCAGATGCTCTTGACATCGTTAAGGAAGGGCCCGTGACAGATGAAAAGTACAACATCCCGCATTTGAAGGCAGAAATGATCAGGATGGCGAATCTGTACGGACTGAACGGCTTTGCACAGGCTGACCTTATCTTTTCTCAGGGGAAATGGTATATCATTGAGATCAATCCACGCTATACACTGATGTCAGATCTTTCTGCCGCCATCGAAGGAAAAGATGTAATCAGTCTTTACGGCGAACTTGCGACAGGGCAGATTGGCGTCGCTAAGGACAGGCAGTGCAGTTTTGCCATTGATTTCAAGACAGGACTCGTGGACAGAGAAGGAATACGCAGACTGTGCAAAAAGTATCAATGTATCGTATCGGTTATGCGGGTGCAGACTGCCGTATCTTCCGTCGGACCTGCGGAATACTGCGAATTTGTCATGGCAGGTGAAGAACAGGAGAAGCTCAGGAGCGATATGCGCGCAATCAAAGATGAAATCCGGAATAAAAAGTAAGAAGCTTTCAGACTGCCTGAAGCAGATCCGGTACGGCAGAAAAAAGGACAACAGCATCAGGAAAACCGAATTTTTATGATCTTTGAAATTTCCGGTGGCATTTATCACGGATATGGAGTAAAATCCTTTTCATGAGGGGAACCCCTGAGAGAATAGGCATTCAGGATGCGTCCTTTGTGGTATCTGCCGGTTTCAGAAGACCGGTGCTCTTCAGCAGCGGCACAACCGCTGTGGCGATCAGCGCCAGGTCGTCCAAGAGAACGCCGGGGGCAAAATCAGCCGGAGATATGACGTAAAGGATCACTGCTGCCAGGGCGATGGATTTCCACGAGACCTTTTCTTTCATTTCTGTTCTCCTTTCCCGGCCGGACGTACAGTCCCAGCCGGTTCGCAAATTCCTGATTGTTTTTTATCTTCTCTATGAGTCTGCCTGTTTTAACACGCGCTTCCAGTGTTGTCATGTCTGTATTCCGTCCTCTGTCTTTGTGACTGTATTGTATCGCCGAAGGGGCGGAAAATAAAGCG
>CADAPN010000241.1 GCA_902789835.1 Oscillospiraceae bacterium | reverse complement strand
CAGCAGTGTCCCGTCGATATCAAAAAACAAGTATCTCTTTCTGCTCATAAATCCTCTTGCGGTTTTGTTTTTCTTTCATGGCAGTATAGCACAATTTGGACGGGAAGAGAAGTGCTTTTTCGGCCCGTTTTTTCCGCTCGCCCTCTCTCATGGGCTTCCCCGCCCGCTTCCTTTCTCCGCCGCTTTCGTGTGTCGTTTCCGCTTGACGGTGTGCCGAGATGTGTACTATAATCTCCGCGGCGAACCAGGCCTTCTGTCCCGATTCCCGATTTTATTTCGCATCCATACTCCGCGTACCCGTCTGTGAGGTAAGAAATGGCATACGATTTTTATGTCCGCAGCAAACAGGATCTGATCGACGCCGTGGAAGCGTACGGCATCGTTCCGTATTTCGCCACATCCATCCCCGGCTTTTCTCTGGAGGAGCACTGCTCGCCTTCCGTGCTCTTCTCCGATTTCGAAGACGACACCTGGGCCTGGAAGGGTCCCGTGATCCGGGCCACCGGCTGTGCCTACGGAAAGTTCTTTGAAAAGAAGTCCACCTATGTCAGCCGGGAGGTGTTCCTCGATCTGGCCAACTACCGCCGGGACGGTTATGACTTCGACGCCCGGTATGATGACGGCCTGGCAAAGTTTCAGGATAAGCAGCTCTATGATCTGATTGACGCCCATGCGCCGGTGCTTTCCAAAGAACTGCGCGTCACCGGCGGCTACGCCTACAGTGGCCGATGGCAGAAAACCGAGGGCAAAAAAGGCTTCGACACCACCATTACCCGGCTGCAGGAGCAGTGCTACGTGATCATCAGCGACTTTGTCTATACCCTCGACAAGCACGGCAACCGCCGCGGCTGGGGTGTTGCCCAGTACAGCACGCCGGAGAAGTTCATGGGAAGCGCGTTCTCGGATGCGGTCTATCAGCGCAGCCCGGAGGAATCCTATGCCCGCCTGCTGGATCGTCTGGCCATTCTTTTCCCCCGCGCGACGGAAAAACAGCTGAAGAAGTTCCTGAAATGACCTGTGCAGCGATTAAGAAACCGCCCGAAGCGGGACTGATCTCAGTCCCTGCTTCGGGCGATTGTCTGTTTTAGTGCTCGATTGATGTCAGTGCAAGGGGCAAAATATGAAGTATTGAGCTCTCAATTCTGCCATACAGAATCTTCTATCAGTATCTCCCAGTGTCCGTTATGGACGGAACCGACATATCGAATGAAGTTGTTTTCTCTCAATTTCATGAAATCATATTTGACCTGGCTAAGTGGGACTTGCATTTGCTCTGAGAATTTCTTCTGTGTTCCCGAAGGATTGTTTTTTATCCAATGAAGGATAGCTCGGTCTCTGTCCTTTAGTTGATATTGGGAACTTTTTCTATTTTCCTCGTTGCCCTGCCCGGTTCGGTTAGTTTGGTTAGTTTGGTTAGTTCCCCGGGGTGTTCGGTTAGCGGTTTGGTTAGTTTGGTTGGCAGTTCGGTTAGCAGTTTGGGTGGTGTTTTTCTTTGGGTCAACAATCCCATTGCTGTCCGTTTCAAAATCTCTGCGGAACAGATTGATGCGGAAGCTGTCCCCCAGATCGATCAGTTCCGGTTCTTTTAGATGGTATTCTTCTGCTTCCTGCAGAATTCTCGGGATTCCGCTTCCCCATCCTTCAATGATGTGCAGATAGGAGAATGCAGCTGCAATACCTTTATTTCGGAGCAGCGACTGGCCGTTTTTCATCTTCTCAATGGTAATGTTCCAGTTCAGCATACCCGGCGTCGTCACTTCCAGCCGGTCGTCATACAGGGCGACCTGAATCTTGCTCGGCGCCAGGTAGGAGCGGTGGCAAACTGCATTCGAGATCATTTCACGGATGCTGTTGGTCGGCAGCTCATAGAAGTCCTGCCTGCCGATTCCCTCAATCCTCGATCCCAGTCTGATGTGTTCAAGAACAAAAGCATATGCCGCTTCGATCTGCTCGTCGATCGGTCCTGTCACATCTTTATGCGTGATGAAGACCGACCGGTTTGTACCCTTAAAAACCGCACACTGAATATAGGCATCTTCATAGGCGTCCATTTTTCCGTCCAGCAGCTGGAATCCGTTGGTAGCGTAGTCTTTCCCGTGCTCCTCAACGATCAGGCCCCAGGAGATGAGCTGCGCTCTGCTGACCGGACGAAGGGCAGCTTTTTCCTCTTTCGGTATCAGTTCAAGCGCATGGGCGTAAAGTCGGTCACAGAGTGCAGAAATCTCCTCCGCTGTCAGGACACGGTCAACCCTGCGCCGATCAAAGGTCTGATTCATTCCTTCCAAAGTCAGCTCTTTGACCATGTAATCCGGAGCAACTCTTGTTGTACCGGAAATACGCACATAGGTTCCGTTCCAGATTCCCTGCCCTTTCACGCTGTATGGCGGCATCATTCCTTTTGGGATCTCGGCAACGATGATGTTCTTCCCGTCTACGACCTGCGAATACACCTCAGCCCGGATCTTCGGCTCGCAGCTGTCCCAGATTGCATTGGTGATATCATCGATCTTCTGCATGGCGGTTTTTTCTTCAAACCCGACAATCTTCAGAGTTTGATCCTCCACGCCAAAGACGATCCTGCCGCCGTTGCCATTGGCAAAGGCAACAACGGTTTTCATATATTTTTCGCTCTTGGCCGGGATATCCACTTTGAACTCCAGATTTTGGGATTCTCCCGCCAGGATTTCTTCCAATGTCATTGTATCACCTGACTTTTCATAGCACCAGTATAACGCAAATAGAAGCTTCTAAAGAATACGTGTTAGTCGGAAAACTAGGACCTAGAGACATTTTTAGGACAACATTGTTGCTATAATGGTGTCATCAGAGATCGAAAGGACGATTCAGATGACA
>CADAPN010000240.1 GCA_902789835.1 Oscillospiraceae bacterium | reverse complement strand
AAGGTCTTCGGGAAGACCAAATCCAGCTATGAGCGTTTCGTCCACGACGCCTATGAGGCGGCCCACAGCTTTATCGACTGGATGCGCGCCAGTATTCTGTCGTTTACTTTCGCCATGGTGATCATGCCGGCCACGATGGTGAGCGTGCTGCCCATCGGCGGCCTGCTGGTCAGAAACGGCTCTCTGAGCGCCGAGGACTTTGTGACAGTCATCATTCTCTCCGTCGGCGTTATCACACCGATCATCACGATGATGAGCTATTCGGACGATTTCCGCACCATGGGCACCATCTTCGGTGAAGTGCGGGCCATCCTGGACGCGCCGGAGATGAACCGACCGGCGGAAGGCGGCGCACCGGCGAAAAACGATCTGGAGCTCCGGGATGTGCGCTTCGGCTACCGGGAGAAGGAAGTGCTGCACGGGGTGTCCATGTCGATTCCGGAGGGCAGCTTCGTGGCCTTCGTCGGACCCAGCGGCAGCGGCAAGAGTACCATCGCCCGCCTGATCGCCTCTCTCTGGGATGTGACAGACGGCAGCATCCGCATGGGCGGGCAGGATATCCGCCAAATTCCGCAGGAGGCCTACGCGGATCGGATCGCCTTCGTCTCCCAGGACAACTACCTCTTCAACATGACGGTGCGGGAGAACATCCGCATCGGCAGACCCTCCGCCACTGACGCGGAGGTGGAGGAGGCCGCGCGGCAATCGGGCTGCCACGAGTTCATCATGGGTCTGGAGAAGGGCTATGACACGATGGTGGGCTCTTCCGGCGGACATCTCTCCGGCGGCGAGCGGCAGCGCATCTCCATTGCCCGCGCCATGCTCAAAGCCGCGCCGGTGGTGATCCTCGACGAGGCCACCGCCTACACCGACCCGGAAAACGAGGCGGTGATCCAGCGCTCGGTCTCGAAACTCACCGAGGGCAAGACGCTGATTGTCATCGCGCACCGGCTCTCTACCGTCATGGACGCGGACCGGATCTATGTGATCCGCGACGGCAGAATCGACGATCAGGGAACGCATGAAGAACTGCTTCAGCACCGCGGCCTGTATGAGGCCATGTGGAACGCACATATGGAGGTGAAGGACAATGGTTAAGATCATACGGCGGTTTTTTGCTTTCTGCGGCGAGGAGAACCGGCACAAGTTCCGTTCCTCTATCTGGCTGGGGGTGCTGCAGGCCCTGTTTGAGGCAATGAAAATTCCGGCCATTGCCTGTATGGTCCGCACCCTGCTGCGCGGAAGCGTAACAACCCGGGATATCCTGCTCAGTCTCGGCATCATGCTGCTGTCGATTCTCGGCTCCGGCCTCATTAAGGCGAAGAGCACCATGCTGCAGACCGAGGCGGGCTACGACACCTGCGCCAAGAAGCGTGTGGAGATTGCCGAGCACATGCGCTATCTCCCCATGGGCTACTTCAACGAAAACTCTCTCGGGCAGATTACTTCCGTTACCACCAACGTGATGGAGAACCTGGAGAATGTAGCGACCCGTGTGGTGATGCTGGTATGCGAGGGGCTGCTGACCACGTCGCTGATCATCGTGATGCTTTTCTTTTTTGACTGGCGGATCGCACTGGTGCTGTTTGCGGGCTTTGCGCTCTTTCTGCTGGTCAACCGCTTCCTTCAGACGGCGGCCGGGAGCCTCGCCGGGCGGAAGCTCTCGGCGGATGAAAAGCTGGTGGAAAAGGTGCTGGAATACCTGCAGGGCATGGCAGAGGTCAAGGCCTATCATCTGACCGGGCTCAAGAGCCGGGAACTGAACGACGCTATTGCGGCAAACGCGAAGATCAACACGGAGATGGAAATGACCCTGATTCCCCGGATGACGGCCCAGAACTTCATCGCGAAGCTTACGGGGGTGTGCATGGTTGCTTTCTCCTGTGCCTTCTACTGTGCGGATACCATGGACGCGCTGACCGCGGTGGTCATGGTGATCTCCGCCTTCATCGTCTATGCCAGTCTGGAGACAGCGGGCAATTACTCCGCGCTGCTGCGGGTGGTGGATGTGAGTGTGGAGCGGGCCCAGGCGATTCTCGATACGCAGCAGATGGACATTACCGGGGAAAATATAAAGCCCGCCGCACGGGACATCCGTGCGGACACGGTGGAGTTCTCCTATGAAAAACGGAAGGTCATCGACGGCATTTCCCTGCAGATCCCCGAAAAGACCACGACGGCCATCGTGGGGCCTTCCGGCGGCGGCAAGACGACGCTTGTGAATCTTCTGGCGCGGTTCTGGGACGTCGACAGCGGTAAAGTAACGCTGGGCGGGCGAGATGTCAGGGACTACGACATGGATTCCCTGATGGAGAACTTCTCCTTTGTGTTCCAGAACGTCTATCTCTTCCACGACACCATCGCCAACAACATCCGCTTCGGCCAGCCGGAGGCGAGCATGGACACTGTGATCGCGGCGGCGAAGAAGGCCTGTTGCCATGACTTCATCATGTCTAAAACAGAGGATCTCCATTGCACGGGCCATGATGAAGGATGCGCCGGTGATTTTCCTGGACGAGGCCACCGCCAACGTGGATCCGGAGAATGAAAACGATCTTATGCGGGCGATTCAGGCCCTGACGGTGGAGAAAACCGTTATCATGATCGCCCATCGCCTGAAAACCGTGGAACACGCAGACCAGATTCTGGTGATCGATCACGGCAGGATTGTTCAGCAGGGAACCCACGAATCCCTGCTGGCCCAGGAAGGCCTTTATAAGACCTTCATCGGCGAGCGCCGCGAGGCCGCCAGCTGGAAGGTCAGAGCATAAAGAAACGGGAGGAATCCATCGATGAAAACAGACAACAAACTCAAAGGACGCGATCTCATCAATGTCGGCATCTACGGGGCAATCTATTTCGTCATTCTCTTTGCGGTGGCCATGCTGGGCATGATTCCCATCTTCCTGCCGCTGCTGAGTGTGCTTGTCCCGATCCTGGGCGGTATTCCGTTCATGCTGTTTCTGACGAAAGTAAAGAAGCCCGGCATGATCTTCATTATGGCCATGATCATGGGCATCCTGATGCTGCTGACCGGCATGGGCCCCTGGCCGCTGCTGACCTGCGCCATCGCAGGACTGCTGGCGGAGATCTGCTTTAAGAACGGAGAATACAGAAGCGCAAAGAAAGCGGTGCTGAGCTACAGCCTTTTCAGCATGTGGATTTTCGGCAACTACCTGCCGCTGTTTACCGACTATGAAGGCTACTTTGCCCAGAGGGCAGATTACGGGCAGGCCTATATCGACGCGGTGCAGAAGCTGATGCCCCTGTGGATGGCTCCGGTGCTGCTCATTGCCTGCTTCGTGTGCGGGCTCCTCGGCGGACTGCTGGGCCGTGCCCTGCTCAAAAAGCATTTTGAAAAGGCCGGACTTGCCTGATGGCCTACTCTTCTGAGCGTTCCCAGGAAGCCCGCCGGGGCTTCCTGGATCCCCGCACCAAGCTGGCGCTGGTGCTGGTACTGGCCGTGTTCGTGATGGGAGGTCTGGGCGGGGAGGCGCTGCGGCCTGTCAAGACGGTCCTCTCCGCTCTGCCTTTTGCGCTGCTCCTCGCAGAGCGGCAGTGGAAGCGTTTCGCGAGAGGGATTGTCATGCTGGGGACCGGCTACGGCCTTCTGACCGTCATGCCGTTCCTGCCGCGGGCGCTGAACTATCTTGCCCTTCTGTGTGGCGGCATCCTGACCCGCTTCGTGGTGACGGTTGTGATGGGAGAATACCTGATTGCCACTACCTCCGTCAGCGAGTTCATCTCCGCCATGGAGCATCTGCACGTGCCCCAGGCCATTACGATTCCCATGTCGGTGATGTTCCGGCTCTTTCCTACCATCAGCGCGGAATGGAAATCGATCCGCCGTGCCATGCGGATGCGGGGGATTCATCTGGGCGGAGCAAAGGCGTCACAGGTACTGGAATACCAGCTGGTGCCGATGATGACCTCCACGGTGCGCATCGGGGAAGAGCTCTCCGCCTCAGCGTTGACCCGGGGCCTGGGCGGGCCAACACGCCGGACAAACATCTGCCGGATCGGATTCCGGGCGCAGGATGCGGTTCTGCTGGCCGGGTGCGTGTTTGTGGTTGGGGTCTGGATTCTGGAACTCTGCGGGGTGAGACTGTGGTAGAACTGAATAATGTGAGCTTCCGCTACGGCGTGGAAGAGAGCGGCAATCTGCACGAGGCAAGTCTGGTCCATGTTGATCTGACGGTGCAAGATGGGGAATTCGTCCTGCTCACCGGACCCTCGGGCTGCGGTAAGACGACAATCCTGCGTCTGATCAACGGCCTGATCCCGCACTTCTACCCCGGCGTGACGGAGGGCAGCATCACCGTCAACGGCCGATCCGTGCAGGAACGGGAGCTTTATGAGACTGCCCTGCAGGTGGGGACCGTGTTTCAGAACCCGCGCAGCCAGTTCTACAATGTGGATACCACCGGCGAGCTGGCCTTCGGCTGTGAAAACCGCGGTCTGCCGGAGAAAGAGATCTATGCACGCATCGACGATACGGTAAGGCGCTTCGGGATTGAAAAGCTCATGGACCGGAATATCTTCCGCCTGTCCGATGGGGAAAAGCAGAAAATCGCCTGTGCTTCGGTGGATGTGGCCGGGTCGGAGATCATCCTTCTGGACGAACCCTCTGCCAATCTGGACTATTCGGCGACGCTGGATCTGCGGGAGATGATCCGCTTCTGGCGGGCCCGGGGCAAGACGATTATCGCGGCGGAACACCGGATCGCCTACCTCTGGGACCTGATCGACCGGGCTGTGATTCTGCGGGATGGGAAGATTGTGAAGGAGCTTTCTGGAGAAGAAAAGAATGCCCTGACGGATGAAGAGCTCTCCGTCATGGGGCTTCGCTCCGTTACACCGGAAGCACCGGACGAGATCGAACTTCCTGCCCTGAAAGAGAGCGACAGAACCATGGTTCTGCGGGACTTTGCCTTTTCCTATCCCGGTGCGAAGCAGCCGGCCTTGAATCTTCGAGAGCTGCGGCTTGCCGTCGGAGAAATCACGGCGATCACTGGGGCAAACGGAGCCGGAAAAACCAGTTTTCTCAATTGCCTGTGCGGACTGGAGAAACGCTGCAGGGGCACGCTGGAATATGAGGGGAAACGCTATGACCGCAAAAAAAGAGATAGCGGGCGGGAAGGAACGCGCCGTAGAACTCCTGAAACAACTGGATCTGGGCAACTTTCTGGACCGGCATCCCCAGAGCCTTTCCGGTGGTCAGAAGCAGCGCCTGGCTATCGCCTGCGCTTTGGCTTCGGGGCGAAAGCTCCTGCTTCTGGACGAGCCCACCAGCGGGCTGGACTATGCCCATATGATGGAAACGGCGGAGCTGTTAAACCGGCTGCGAGACATGGGGACGACGATCCTTGTGGTGACCCACGACAGCGAGCTGATCCGTGCCTGCTGCGGCAGAAAGCTTTCTTTTGACGCGCGCTGAAAAACGAACAGAATCCAGAAGCGCTGTGGAGATTCAAACATTTCCACAGCGCTTTTACTTGACGAATTAGGTGAAACGAACTATAATAAACCATATATATCAGGAAGAAGGTTTGAAGAATGAAACCCTACAATCCGAAACAACTGGTGGCCGTCAGCTGCTACCGGAATTACTTCCAAAGACAGGCAGAAATCTCAAGAAAAGAAGAACAATGAATCATGAACGCTAAAGAAAAATCCAGGGCGTATTTCAACGCCCATCGAAAATCCCGGCTTGCCCGGGGCGGCTACTG
>CADAPN010000239.1 GCA_902789835.1 Oscillospiraceae bacterium | reverse complement strand
CGGGCAATGTCCCAGATTTTTTCAAACAACTCGTGCTTGCAGAGATAGCAGCGGTTTTTCGGATTGTGCCGAAAGCCCTCGATCTCCAACTCTTCCGAGCGCACCACGACATGGCGGATCCCGTTTGTCTCGCAGAAAGCTTTTGCCTCTTTCAACTCCCGCTCCGGGAAAGAACAGGAGGAGGCCGTCACGGCGACGCACTTGTCGCCCAGCGTGTTGTGGGCCACCTTCAAAAGGAAAGTGGAATCCACGCCCCCCGAAAAGGCCACGGCCAGGCTTCCTTGAGACAGCAGAAATTCTTTCAGCTGATTTCGTTTTTCATCCATTTTTCCTCCGGAAACCTGAATCATCATCGTCTAAAATCCTTTCTTTTCCCCCTTGACAAAGGAGAACAAATGCAGTATAAACAAAATAACATATCAAGTCAATAGGTTGAACGGGTGAAATGAACGTGAAATTCTGCGAAAAAATGAGCTGCGAGATGCTGTGCATGTCTGAGCGCATGTACATGTGTTTTTGCGCGCCTTTTTTCGAGTTCACGCGATGCTCTGTTTCATAACATCACAGGAACAGAAGCGCAAAACCGGGGACTCAAGATCGAGTCCCCGGTACTTTTTTCAGGGAAAGGGGAAAAGAAAATGGAAGCTGTCATCGGGAAAATTTTGGGGGATCTGGGCACGTTCCTATTCGGCCCGATCATGCTGGCGGTGTTTTTTGGAGTTGGTTTGTACTTCACAATCCGCCTGCGCGGTGTACAGTTCACGCGCTTTGGAACGGCCTTTCGGGAAGTTGTCGGCAATGTCGGGAAGAAGACGGACGACGGCATCGGTCAGATCCGCTCCTACAAGGCACTGGCCACGGCGCTTTCCTCCTGCGTAGGCAACGGCAACATCGTGGGTGTGGCCTACGCCATTGCCGTCGGCGGGCCAGGGGCAATCTTCTGGATGTGGGTCGCGGCTCTGGGCGGCATGGCGACGAAGTTTGCCGAGATCGCCCTGGCCATGCATTTTCGCATACAGGACGAAGACGGCAATTTCCGTGGCGGTGTCATGTATATTCTGACCCGGGGAATGAAACACAAGACCATTGCCAGGATCCTGGGCGGTGCTTTCGCGGTGTTTACGGTCTTTGTCTCCGTTGTTTCCTGCGGGGCATTGCAGGTCAACACCATCAACAGCGCTGTCAGCGGTTTTGTGGGCAACACCACCGTGATTCCGTGGATTGTTGCGATTCTGATCCTGGTGGTCGACGGGCTGGTCATCTTCGGCGGCGTCAGAAAGATCTCTGACGTGACCACCTTTCTGACCCCCATCATGGCGCTGATCTATCTGGGCTTCGGGCTCGTGATCCTCATCATGAACATCACGCTTATTCCGCAAGCTCTGTGGTTTATCGTGAAGTCCGCCTTTACCGGCGATGCGGTGATCGGCGGTGTGGCGGGCGCCACCATGGGCATCGCTATCCGGAGGGGAGTCCAGCGCGGTGTGTTCTCCAACGAAGCCGGCACCGGCTCCTCGGCCATGGTGCATGCCACGGCCAAGGTGGATGTACCAGTCAAGCAGGCTCTCTACGGCATTATTGAGGTCTTTTTTGACACCTTCGTCATCTGTACCTTTACCGCTCTGATTGTCATGGTCAGCGGCGTGTGGAACAGCGGTGTCACAGACGGCACGGTGCTGGCCTCCACGGCTTTTCGTCAGAATCTGGGCGGGCTTGGGCAAGTCGTGATCGTTATTTCTCTGATTCTGTTCTGCCTGTCTACGGTACTGGGCTGGTATACCTACGGTGAATCCGCCTTTGCCTTTCTGTTCGGCACTCACAGGGTAAAGATTTACCGGGTGCTGCACATGGTGATCTGCGCCCTCGGTGCGCTCATCAGCGTGCAGCTTCTCTGGGACGCGGCGGACGTCTGCAACGGCCTCATGGCCATTCCAAACCTGTTCTCTTTGATTCTCTTCGGCGGGATCGTCGTAAAGGATACGAAGGACTTCTTTGCCGATTACGATCACACGCAATCCGGCGGAAGAGCGAAATAAAGCGTTCCATGTGCGGCGGCGAGGACAGCTCGGCCGCCGCACTTTGAACCCCCCGTTTTGCCGGGGGAAAGAATCGTCCTCTTCCGGGCTTGTTCTCAGGCGGGAAGTATGATATGCTGACGGCAGATTATTCCATCCCTGAGAAAAGGATCTGCCGGTATGAATCGAAGCACAGCGGATACGCTTTTAATCGACGGATGCTCCGGGACTTTCTCCGGGGCAGTCGTCTTTTCTTTCTTTTGAGCATGCTGGCCTCGGCGCTGAGCGCCCTGGCCGATCTTGTCGCGCCGCAGATTGTCCGGATCGCGGTGGACCATGTGATCGGCGGTGCGCCGGCGGAGCAGCTTCCCGCCTGGGCCGCCCGGCTGCTGGCCGCGGCCCGGGGGCAGGGGGAGATGCAGCGGCAGATCGCCCTGCTGACGGCCGCGCTCCTGCTGGTGGCGCTGGGGAAGGTTCTGGCCCAGTACGGCTATGAGGTCAGCAAAACCCGCGCCGCCGAAACGCTGGTGAAAACCATGCGCGACCGGCTCTTCTCGCACCTGGAGCGCCTGCCCTACGCCTGGCACATGCACAACAGCACCGGCGATATCATCCAGCGCTGCACCTCGGACATCGAGACGCTGAAAAACTTCCTGGCCGAACAGATGACCAATCTCATCCGGATCGTGATTCTTGATCGCGATGCTTCCGGTTCCGGTCATCATTCTCTATTCCTTTTTCTTTCACCGCCGGATCGGCGAGGCCTTCCTGGACTGCGACGAAAACGAGGGCCCTCTCTCGGCCATTGCCCAGGAAAACCTTACGGGCGTGCGCATCGTGCGGGCCTTCGGCCGCGAGCGCTATGAGCAGGACCGCTTTGAAGCGCAGAACAGCCTCTACACCGAGAAGTGGATGAAGCTTGCCCGGCCTCTTGCCGCGTTCTGGAGCATCGGGGACGTTCTCTCCGGGCTGCAGATTCTTCTCACCGTCGCCTTCGGCGCGCTGTTCTGCCTCCGCGGCCGAATGCACCCGGGCACCTATCTCGCGTTTCTTTCCTACTGCGCCATGATGACCTGGCCGGTGCGCATGCTCGGCCGCATGATTGCCGACATGAGCAAGGCCGGCATCTCCCTTGACCGCATCCGCGCCATCATGCAGGCCCCGGAGGAAGAGGACACGGGTCAGCGCCTGACGCCGGAAATCCGGGGAGAAATCGTGTTTGACCGCGTCTCCTTTGCTTATGACGAAAACGCCGATGTGCTGCATGATGTGAGCTTCCGCATCCCCGCCGGGACCACCCTGGGCATCCTGGGCGGCACCGGCAGCGGCAAGAGCACCCTGGTGATGCTTCTGGATAAGCTCTATGAACTCTCCGAGGGGCAGGGCCAGATCCGGATCGACGGGGTGGACATCCGCGACATTCGCACCGATCACCTGCGGCAGAACATCGGAATGGTCCTGCAGGAGCCGTTTCTGTTCTCCCGCACCATCGCCGAGAACATCGCCATCCACGACGGTGAGGTCTCCCGCGAGATGATCCGGGAAGCGGCGAGGGCGGCCTGCCTGGACGAAACCGTCATGGGCTTTGCCAAAGGCTACGACACGCTTGTCGGGGAGCGCGGCCTGACCCTCTCCGGCGGCCAGAAGCAGCGCACGGCCATTGCCCGCACCTTGGTACGGCGGACGCCGATCCTTATTTTTGACGACTCGCTCTCCGCCGTGGACACCGAGACCGACGCGAAAATCCGCTCCTCCCTGGAAGCCCGCTTCGGCAGCGCCACCGTCATTCTCATCTCCCACCGCATTACGACCCTCTCCAAGGCGGATCGGATTCTGGTCCTGGACCACGGACGGATCACGGAACAGGGGAGTCATGATGAACTGAAGACCGCCGGAGGCCTCTATCAGAGGATCTGTGCCATCCAGTCCGGCATCGGAGAGGAGGCGGCAGAATGAAAAAGAATCCCTACGGGCTCTTCGGTCTCCGCCGTCTGCTTCCGCAGCTCGGGACTTATCGCAGGCCTCTTTTCCTGATGCTGCTCACCAGCGGCCTCGGCAGCATGGTGGACATCGGGGTTCCGCTTTTTCAGCGCTACGCCCTGAACCACTTTGTCGCGCTCGGTACACTGGATACCTTTCCGCTCTTTCTGATCCTCTACCTGGCTGTCATCCTGGTCAGCGCGGGGCTCAACTATATCAGCTGCATCTATGGCATGAAAATTGAGGTCGGCGTGGACATGGATCTGCGCAACGCCGCCTTTTCCCATCTGCAGACGCTGTCCTTCTCCTACTACAATCAGAACAGCGTCGGCTACATCCACGCCCGGGTCATGAGCGATACCTCCCGCATCGGTGAGCTCTGTTCCTGGACTCTGCTGAACGCCGTCTGGCAGGGCTGCTATCTCATCGGCGCAATCCTGGTGATGCTGCTGACCAATACTCGCCTGGCGCTTCCGGTGATCGCGATTCTTCCGGTCACCGCGCTGATCTTCAGTCTGTTTCAGCGCAGGCTTACTCAGGTCAACCGCGAGATCCGCGAGGTCAACTCCCGCATCACCGGCAACTTCAACGAGGGCATCACCGGCGCCCGCACCATCAAAAGCCTCGTGATCGAAGACCGCATGGAGGAGGATTTCACCGCCGACACCGCGGACATGCGCCGAAAGAGCATCCGGGCCGCCAGGCTGCGCGGCCTGTTCAGCAGCACCATGCACTTTGCCTCTTCCATGGCCCTTGCGCTGGTGCTGTGGAAGGGCGGCTACATTGCCGCCACCCAGATCGGCACCTTCTCGATGTTCATGTCCTATGCCCAGGGGATGATGGAGCCGGTACGCTGGATCGTCGACGCCGTCGGCGGACTCATCACCACCCAGGTCAACATTGAGCGCCTCTGTACGCTTCTCGATACGAAGCCGGAGGTGCTGGACCGTCCGGAGGTGCTGGACCGCTACGGCGACGCGTTCCATCCCAGGCGCGAAAACTGGGA
>CADAPN010000238.1 GCA_902789835.1 Oscillospiraceae bacterium | reverse complement strand
CTTCTCGCGGGGATCCTCACGGTCAACATCACGACCGTCGCCATGACGGCGACCTACCTCTACGAGATGGACGCGGACCTCTTTGCGGTTCTGCTGGGCGTAGGCGCGGTGTTTCTCTGGGACCGTTACGGTTGGCCGGGGGCTCTGCTCGGCGCGCTGCTCACCGCCTGCTGCATGGGGACGTATCAGAGCATGGTCTCGGTCCCGGTGACGCTTGCCATGCTTCTTTGCATCGCCGCGCTGCTGCGGGGGGAGTCCTCCGCTGCGGTCTTCCGGAAAGGGCTCCGGGCAATTGTGATGCTGGGCTGCGGTGCGCTGCTCTACTGGCTTGGCGTCCGGCTTATGTGCTCGCTCAAGGGCATTAACCTCGCCATGGACAGCTACAACAGTGTGGAACAGGAAGCCTCACGCTCGATCTTCGGAAGAATCGGGCGGGTGTATCAGACCTGGGCCTGGGCGTTCTGGAATCCGGCGCATGCGCACATCGAAGCGCCCGTGCTGGTGCTCAACATCCTTTTGGCCGCTCTCGGCCTGTGGGGCCTGTTGACTTGGCTGCGAAAGGGCAGGGCCGGCGGAACGGAAAAGCTCCTGCTCTGCCTGCTTGTCGTTTTGCTGCCTGTGGGGATGAACACGGCCCAGCTGAGCTTTTCCGGGGATGCGCACGACCTGATGAAGTATTCCTTCTGGCTGTTTTACGTCCTCTGCCTGCTTCCCTGCTTTATAGGAACGCGGAAGAAAGCGGATCGGACGTCCGGCGTGACCCGGTGGATCGGGGCGGTCCTTGTGCTGACTCTGCTCTGTGCGAACATTCAGACGGCGAACGTCGTCTATACCAAGAAGCAGCTGGAACAGGAGGGAACCCGGTCTCTGATGACAAGGGTGCTGATGCGCCTGGAGGAGCGGGAGGACTATGTGCCCGGTGAAACACCGCTGGTTTTCGCGGGAGTAAGCGATCAGCTTCAGGAGAAGATTCCGGGCTTTGAAGCCTATTATGACATCACCGGCTGTGAGACGGCCTCGCCGATCGTCAAATCCACCGCCTCGTACAACTATAACATCTATGCGGCATATTTCCGCTATCTGCTGAACAATCCCGCCGTCATGGCGGACTGGGAGCTGTGGAACCGAATGCAGGAGGATCCCCGTGTGGCGGAGCTTCCGACCTATCCGGCGGAGGGATGCATGCAGCTTGTGGACGGCGTGATGGTCGTCCGGATGGGAAAGGACAGAAATGACAGAGCCTGAAAGAAGGGAAAACGGCGCGAGGCGCAGGCCGGGGAGGCTTCTTTTGCTTCTCGGGACAGCGGCCGCGCTCCTGCTGTGCGGCTGTGCGGCGAAGGTGGAGCTCTCCAGCGGAACGGTCAAGGACAATCTGCAGAGCATCACGGCCGTGGTTACCCCGGAGGATCTTGAGAAGCTGGACAGCTTCAAGCAGCTTGGCTCCGCGGACTTTTCGGGGAGCAGCTGCTATGCCGAGCTCGCCGACTGGGCAGAGCGGCATCCTCTGGTGGAGGTCGCGTATACGGTTGCCTTCCCGAACGGGACGGCGGCGGAGAATGACACCCATGAGCTGGATCTGACCGGGCTGAAGGATGCGGATCTGGAGGAAGCGCTGGAAAACCTGGCCTACCTGCCGCAGCTGAAGTCGGTGAATCTCGGCAGCGACGAGGACGGGCTCTCGCCGGCGGGCGCGCTGAAATTCCGGGAAGCCCGGCCGGACCTGGAATTTGACTATCACTGCCGGCTTCTCGGGAAGGACAGCCTCCTGGACGAGACAAAGCTGGACCTGACCAATGTCCCGGAGAGTAAAATCCGGGCGGATCTGGACGTCATTTCCTGCCTGAAGGATCTGAAAACCATCGAGCTCGGCAGCGACGAGGAAAAGAACGCACCGGACTGGAAGCTGATCCGTGCTCTGGAAGAGGCGGCTCCGGGGGCGAAGATGCATTATCGCTTTACGCTCTACGACATACCGCTCACCCTGGAAGATGAGGAGATTGACCTCAGCTATCGCTATATCGCCGACGGCTGGCCCGAGGTGCTGGAGATCGCGGAATGCATGCCGAATCTGAAGACCCTGCTGATGGACACCTGCGCCGTCGGGAACGAGGATATGGCGAAGATCCGGGACGCACTCCCGGAGACCGAGGTCGTCTGGCGCATCAACTTCGGCGGGGCGTATACCGCCCGGACGAACGAGACCCGAATCCTTGCCTCCAGCCCGTCGGTGGGCGGGGCGCTGGGCGACCGGGATGTCGAAGTGTTCAAGTATTTCACGAAGATGAAGTACCTGGACATCGGTCACAACGAGCTGATCACGGACCTGTCCTTTGCCCGGTACATGCCGGACCTCGAGGTGCTGATCGTCGCGATGAACCCGCTGGGAGATCTGAGCCCGCTGGCGGACTGCCCGAAGCTTGAGTATCTGGAGCTGTTCTATTCCATGACAGACGACCTGAGTCCTCTGGCCGGACTCAAGAACCTGAAGCATCTGAACGTGGGACACTGCCCGAAGCTGACCGACATCTCGCCGATCTATGACCTGGAGCTGGAACGCTTCTACCTCGGCACCTTTGCCTCCTGCCCGGTGCCGCCGGAGCAGGTGGACCGCTACCGCGAGCTGCATCCCGACTGTGAAGTGGACAACGAAAGCTGGGAAAGCTCCGAGGGCGCCTGGCGCCGGGCGGCCTTCCTCGAAGTGCCCTGCTGCGGGATCAGATGGGCTATGACGGCCTGCTCTACAGCACGAAATGGAACGACCCGACCTGGCAGTATGTCGGCTGGTAAGAAACGGGAGAGAAGGGTATGAAGAGAAGAGAAAAGATCCTGCTGCTGTTTCTGGTCCTGGGGCTGGTCCTGATGGGCTGCGGCGCGGCAAAGCAGGCGCCCTCCGGCGATAAGACGGAGATGCTCAACCTCTGCGGCGTGGACTTCGGCCTCGAGGACGAGGAACTCGACCTCAGCTATATCAAGATCGGAGACGGCTGGCAGGAGGTGCTGAAAACCGCGAAGCGCATGCCGAACGTGCAGAACGAGGACATGGAGAAGATCCGGGACGCGCTCCCGGAGACCGAGGTCGTCTGGCGCATCAACTTCGGCCTGCAGTATACCGCCCGCACCGACGCGACCCGGATCCTTGCCTCCAGCCCTTCCGTCGGCGGCAATGTGACAAACCGCGATCTGGAGAAATTCAAGTATTTTACAAAACTGAAGTACCTGGACATCGGCCACAACGAGGACATCACGGACCTCTCTTTTGTACGGTATCTGCCGGACCTCGAGGTGCTGATCATCGCGATGAACCCGCTGGGTGATCTGAGCCCGCTGGCAGACTGCGAAAAGCTGGAGTATCTGGAGCTCTTTTATTCCCACACGGACGACCTCACGCCGCTGGCCGGGCTCAAGAACCTCAAGCATCTGAACGTGGGACACTGCCCCCTTCTGAAGGACATCAGCCCGATCTATGACCTGGAGCTGGAACGCTTCTACCTCGGCCCGTTCATCTCCTGCCCGGTGCCGCAGGAGCAGGTGGATCACTACCGCGCGCTGCACCCCGACTGTGAGGTGGAAAACGAGTACTGGGAGAGCTCTGAGGGCGCGTGGAGAAGAGCGGCGAATCTCACCGGGGAAAAGCTGGAGTGGTATCAAAAGCAGCCCTACTACTCGGAGGAGCGGAAAGGATACGCCCCGCGCTATGCCCTGCTGCGGGATCAGATGGAATATGATTCTTTAAACTACAGCACAAAATCAAATGACCCGCTTTATCGTTACGTATCCTGGGAAATCAAATAAAAACCGAACCGGCACCGCAGAGAAGCGTTTTCTGCGATGCCGGTTTTGATATCCGGAATTGATTTGGGTCAGGGAGCGAGCTGATGCAGGGGCGGAGCATAAAAGCCGCAGACAGAGCGCTGCAGTCAGCTCAGCTTGAGATCGCCGTCTTTCACCCAGCCGAGCTTCCGGCAGACGGTGTTGAGAAGCGGGCAGAGCACGGCCGGCAGCACAAAGCAGATAAGCACAAGGCCGAGCCAGTCAAAGCCGGAAGGACTGATGGCGACCGCACCCTTGGCGGCGGC
>CADAPN010000237.1 GCA_902789835.1 Oscillospiraceae bacterium | reverse complement strand
GCCGCGAAGATATGAAACGGCGTCGGCAGCACGGCTTCGTTCAGGCCTTTGATGTACCGGATCAGCCGGCGGGAGTTGAAGTTATAGACGCTCTTGACCTCGTCACGGCTGGCGTTCGGGATCGGGTCTCCGGTGACCACCAGGACGTTTCCGATGCCCTCGGCACAGAGGCCCAGGAGCAGCGCCTGGGTGGCGTTCAGGTTCCGGTCACGGCAGGTCATGTGCGGCAGGGCGCTCATGCCGAGTTCCCGGTGCAGCTTGCAGGCCATCAGGCTGGAATCCACCCGCACCCGGGCCACGGGGCAGTCGGCGATGGTGATGATGTCGACATCCTTCGCGCGCAGCTCCCTTGCGCCGGTCATAAACTTGCTCAGATCCGCCCCCTCCGGCGGATCCAGCTCCACCGCGATGGCCTTGCGGTCCGGATCGCACAGCACGTCCCAGAAGGGGTTCGGCCTTGTCTGGGGGATTTTTTCCCGCTGCAGCGGATATTCCATCCGGATATGGGCCGGAGCTTCCAGGGCTCTAGCCGTGGCAGCGATATAGGCCGGCGTCGTGCCGCAGCAGCCGCCGAGAATCCACGCGCCCTCGTCCCGCAGCACCGCCATCTGGGCGGCGAAATATCCGGGGTCGCCGTCATAGCAGCTCCGGTTGCCGCGGACCGTGGGATAGCTTGCATTCGGCATGACGGAGATCGGAATGTTCAGCGGGCCGATCTTTCGCAGGAGATCCACCATGTGCCTCGCCGTGGTCATGCAGTTCATTCCCACCGCGTCCACATTGGGGTCCTCCTCCGCAGCCTTGCAGAGGTCCCGGATCATCCGGCCGGCTGTCGTGAAGCCGTCCGGCTGGACGTTGAAGGAGAGAATGAGGAAGGCCTCCGGGGCCCGTGCCTTGATATAGGCCGCGGTCTCGTGCAGACAGAGGTCATTGCTGTGAGTCTCGATGAGGAAGTTCTGCATGCCGAGCTCCAGGAAGCAGTCCACCACAAAGCGGTATTCCGCCTCCAGATCCCGGTCGTCCTGTTCCTCGATCGGGCCGATGGTGGAGAAGAGGAAGGTCTCTTCCTTTGCCGCTCTTCGCGCGATCTCACAGGCAGCCCGGATCAGCGCTTTGCAGTCCGCCTCCGGCATCCGCAGCCGGTTGATGCCGTAGGTGTTCGTCTTCAGTGCCCGGCAGCCCGCCTCCAGATAGGCCCGGTGGATCGCTTCGACCTCCTGCGGGTTGCTCAGATTGGCCCACTCGCAGGCGTCCCCGGCGGTGTTGTTCCGCTCGGCGTAATAGGTGCTCATCCCTCCGTCAAAAAGCAGGGTATGTTCTTTCAGATAAGACCTGATGTCCATGTCGTCTCTCCCGTCTCAGCCCAGCACCATGCGGGCGATATCCGCGCTCTGCTTGGCGTCCTTGGCGTAATAATCCGCTCCGATTTCCGCCGCATAATCCGGGGTCAGCACCGCGCCGCCCACCATGATTTTGCAGTCGTGTCCGCTCTTTCGGATCGCGGCGATGGTGTCCGCCATGCTTTTAACCGTGGTCGTCATCAGCGCGGAAAGGCCTACCAGCTTTACATCCTCGCGGATCACCGTCTCCACAATGGTTTCCGCCGGGACATCCCGCCCCAGGTCGATCACGGTGTAGCCGTAATTTTCCAGAACCACCCGGACGATGTTCTTCCCGATGTCGTGGATGTCGCCGAAGACCGTGGCCAGGACGATTTTCCCCTTCGACACGGAATCCGCTCCGGATTTGGCTATACGCTCCTTGATTACATCAAAGCCGCCGCAGGCGGCGTTTGCCGCGTTGATGAGCTGCGGCAGGAAGATCTCCTGCTTCTCGTAGAGCTCTCCCACCCGGTCCAGCGCCGGAATCAGGAGCTGGTTAATCACGTCCATCTCGGACCGGCTCTCCAGCTCCCGCCGGGTGATGGCGGCGGTCTCCGCCTTGAGGCCGCGCAGGATACAGTCAGCCAGACTCATGTCCTTCCCCGGCGCGGGCGTCGTCTTCTTCGACTCGCTCTCCGCCGCCGCAAAGCGCCGGATATAGGCCTCGCTGTCTCTGTCCTCGCCGGAAAGCACCCGGAAAGACGCCACCGCGTCCATCACCGCGGTCTGATTCGGATTGAGGATGGGCAGGTCGAGTCCCGCGTAGAGCGCCTGGGTCAGGAAGCTCACGGTGATGTTCTCCCGTGCCGGGAGGCCGAAGGAGATGTTGCTCACGCCCAGCACCGTGTGCAGGCCGAGTTCTTCACGCACCGCATGAAGCGCCTTCAGCGTCTCGGCTGCCTGCTCCTGCTGGGCTGAGACCGTAAGGGTGAGGCAGTCGATGAGCACGTCTTCCTTCGGGATGCCCGCGGCCAGCGCCGCGTCCAGAATCCGCTTCGCGATGGCGACGCGCTCCTGCCAGGTCTGGGGGATTCCGTTTTCATCCATGCAGAGACCCACCACGGCCGCCCCGTATTTTTTGCAGATCGGGAGGATGGAGCGCAGCACCTCTGCTTTTCCGTTCACGGAATTCACGATGGCCTTGCCGTTCACGGCACGCAGCCCCGCTTCAATCGCCGCCGGATCCGAAGAGTCGATCTGCAGCGGCAGATCCACCACCGCCTGCAGGGCCTTCACCACCCGGGTCATCATCTCCGGCTCATTGATGCCGGGAAGACCGACATTCACGTCCAGCAGATCCACGCCCGCGTCCTGCTGCTCGATGCCTCTGGCGACAATATAATCGATGTCATTCTCCCGCAGGGCCTGCTGGAAGCGTTTCTTTCCGGTGGGGTTGATGCGCTCGCCGATGACCCGCACCGGTCCGAAGGCGGCGGTCTGGGAGGCGGAGCACACGCCGCTGCGGCGCTCGGGCCGGGGAGACGGCATCCGCGCGCCCCGCAT
>CADAPN010000236.1 GCA_902789835.1 Oscillospiraceae bacterium | reverse complement strand
TCACGGATGCCATGGTCTGGAGTGTGGTCTCCGAAGGTGCAATGGAAGCCTACTATGAGGCGCCTGTTGTCGGTGTCACCAATGGCGGCGGTATCCGCGCAACCATTGAAGCCGGCGATGTCACAAAGAAAGACATCAACACGGTCCTGCCCTTCGGCAACACGGTCGCCGTGATCTATGTCAAGGGTACGGAACTTCTGGAAGCGCTGGAAGCCTCAACCTACTGCACACCCGAGGCGATCGGCGGCTTCCCGCAGACCTCCGGTATAGAGTGGACCCTGGATACCACCAAGGAATTCGACCAGGGTGACATCTACACGCTCGACGGCAAGGAGAGCAGCTACTACGCTCCCGCCTCCATCCAGCGTGTGACCATCACTGCCATCAACGGCGAACCCTTCGATGAAAATGCAGTCTACGCTGTTGTCACCAACAACTTCTGCGCTGCCGGCGGTGATACCTACAACGTGTTTAACCGTGCCTACAGCGAGGGCTTCGGCTTCGACACCGGCATTCCCATGGACGAGGCTGTTATGGACTATGTCAGCGAAGTGCTTAACGGTGTAATCGGTTCGGACTATGCCGAGCCCTCCGCCCAGGCTGTCCAGATCCGGGCTGACTAAGGTTTCGACCCTTCCGGATTCCCCTCCGGAATATTAAAACCTATTCTTAATCGCGAAACACCCCGCCTTTCGGCGGGGTGTTCGTATTCTTATTCTGAAAAGCAGCCGGATTCCGGCATTCTGTGAAGTGGGAGCACCAAATCTTGGTAAAAAAAGATCACCTCTGCGTTTTCTCCCCTCGCAGCAGCAAAACCGCTGCTATCAGCAGGAACGGCAAACCGGCAACGATCCCATTCAGTTTTTCTGTAAAAAATTCTCAATCAGATGATTGACCAGCTCCGGCTCATCGGTATTGGAGTTGTGGCCGGCTCCCTTGATCCATTCGATCGGAATACCGGTTTTTTTATGCCATGCTTTGTTATAGCGGATGCAGGAGCCCGCATGGTCCTTCTCTCCGCAGATCAGGAGTGCCGGACATTTGATCTCATAAGGCAAATCAGCCTCCATCGCTTCTGCCAGAATTCGAAAACCATGTCCCGAAATCCGGGCATACCGAGCCTGATCCCCGTCATAGGTCATCATGATTTCATGCATCAGTTTCCTGCCGTATTCCGATGTGGCAACGCCGTTGGTTCCTGTCTTCAGCAGAGACTTCCACGGGTAATACCGATAGACCGGCTCCATTCGTTTCAGCAGCCAGATTTCAAGCGCGGTGACGTATTCTCTTTGCAGCGGAGCGGAATCAATCGAGATGAAGCCCTTCAGTTTCTCCGGGAATAACTGTGAATACATCTGCCCCACATATCCCCCCATGGATTGACCGACGATGACCGGTGTAGCTATGCCCTCCTGTTTCAGAATCTCATCCAGCCAGCGTGCTTTGTCACACAGGTCGAAAGAAGGCTGAAACGGCCATGAGGCAGCATGTTCCGGAGCGTCCCACACAAGAAGCCGGCATTTCTCTTCGAAATACTCAATTTGTTTTTCAAACAGACGATGATCCGCCGTCAGTCCCGGCAGGAAAACCAGCGCCTTCCCGGATTCCGTCTGCGTTTTTCCTGTCCAATAATGGATCGTGCCGCAGGGTGTAACATAAGTTTTTTCTTCCATCATTCATAGCTCCGTTTCCTCTTTAGATTTGCAGGGGCGGCATGCTCCAAAACCATGCCGTCCCTGCAAAACACGGCAACTTATTCAACGACACCCCGCCGAATGGGCGGGGTGTCGTTGTTGCATTATGATGGTCCCGCTTACTTCTTGATGGAGAAGAAAGCAGCCTTGCCGGGATACTGGGCGACATCGAAGAGCTCTTCCTCGATGCGGAGCAGCTGGTTGTACTTCGCAACACGGTCCGTACGAGACGGGGCACCGGTCTTGATCTGGCCGGCGTTCATGGCGACGGCGATGTCAGCAATGGTGGTGTCCTCGGTCTCACCGGAGCGGTGGGAGACGATGGCGGTGTAGCCGGCGCGGTTGGCGGTCTGGATGGCGTCGAGGGTCTCGGTCAGGGAACCGATCTGGTTGACCTTGATCAGAACGGCGTTGGCAGCGCCGAGCTCGATGCCCTGCTTGATGCGGGCGGGGTGTTCTCGCCCAGGCCGTCTTCGATGGAGATGATGGGATACTTGTTGACCAGGTCTTCCCACATGTCGATCATTTCCTTGCTGGTCATGACCGTGCCGCGCTTCGGCAGGTGATAGCACTTGTCGTCAGCGTTCCACCAGTCGGAGACCGCAGCGTCCATGGCGATCATGAAGTCCTCGCCGGGCTTGTAGCCGGCCTTCTCGATGCCTGCCACGAGAGCCTTCAGGGCGTCCTCATCGCTGGCCAGGTTCGGGGCATAGCCGCCCTCGTCGCCGACACCGGAGGGAGGAACAACCTTTTTCAGGGCGTGGAAGACTTCGGCGCACATCCGCAGAGCTTCATGGAAGTTCTGGGCACCGACGGGCATGATCATGAATTCCTGAATGTCGACGCTGTTGTCGGCATGGGCACCGCCGTTGAGGACGTTCATCATCGGGACCGGAAGGGTCTTGGCATTGACGCCGCCGATGTAGTTGTACAGGCTCTGGCCGGTGGCCTCGGCAGCGGCCTTTGCGCAGGCGAGGGAGACACCCAGAATGGCGTTGGCGCCGAGACGGGTCTTGTTCGGGGTTCCGTCGAGTTCGAGAAGGAGCTTGTCGATGGCGGTCTGATCCAGAACGTTCAGGCCGACAACGGCCTCGGCGATCTCGCCGTTGACGTTCTCAACTGCCTTGAGCACGCCCTTGCCGCCGTAACGGCCCTTGTCACCGTCGCGGAGCTCGCAGGCCTCGTACATACCGGTGGAAGCGCCGGAGGGAACGGCCGCGCGGCCGATGGTGCCGTCGTCGAGGGTGACTTCGACTTCAACGGTGGGGTTGCCGCGGGAGTCGAGGATCTCACGCGCCATGACATCAACAATCTCAAAATACTGCTTCATGTTTCAGTAATACCTCCTGTAATTTGGTGCATAGATTATAACCCAAAGCGGTATAAAAAGAAAGACAAAAGCATGAACTGTCAGCGAATTTGTCAAAAATGACGAATCTTTGGCAAAAAATATGAAAACACGGCTTCTCTCTTGTGCAGGAAGATTGCGCAGAGCGAAAAAGTGTGGTATGATGCGCGTTGAACTCTTCGTTTCTACAGGAAAGGCAGATAAAACATGAACAAACTTCGCCGCTTTTTACCGATTGTTCTTTTGATCCTTGTTCTGGCATTTTATCTCTATCCGTCCGGAGACAGCGCCGTCACGCCGTCTGCCCCTTCGGTTGCAGCTTCCACGGAAGCGCAGAATCTCGCCGCCTCTTCCCCGAAGGCCTCCGCGAAGCCCGATTCCGCATCGGCAAAGCCGAAAGCAGATGCGCAAAAGCCTTCCGCGAACTCCGCTTCCGACATGGAAGAGGAAGAGCTTCTTCCGGAGGACGGGAGCTATACCACCAAGGAAGACGTGGCGCTGTATCTGCATCAGTACGGCCACCTCCCCTCCAACTTCATCACCAAGAAGGAAGCGCGGAAAGCCGGCTGGCCCGGCGGCAGCCTGGAAGAGTACTTCCCCGGCATGTGTATCGGCGGCGATTACTTCGGCAATTATGACGGGAAGCTCCCCAAGGCCAAAGGCCGCACCTGGACCGAATGCGACATCAACACCCTGGGCAAACGGTCCCGCGGCGCGAAGCGCATCATCTTCTCCAACGACGGCCTGATCTACTATACCGACGACCATTACGAGAGCTTTACCCAGTTGTATTAAGTTTTGTATCCCCCCGCCTGCGGCGGGGGGATACAAGGTTAAAAGCCATTACAAACGCTTTACGCAGTTATGCAGTTATGCAGTTATCATGATAGAATCCATTCTGTCAACGAAATAGCTATCGTTGACAACGCCCGAAAAGACCGCTATGATGTGCAGGTGATCAAACACCTGCACATTTTTTCATGGGGGCTGGTATCATGAATCGCTTTCAAGCATTTCTGAAGCGGAAAAACATTGTCTTTTCCGGCAAACGTTACGGCATTGACGCCCTCGGGGCCATGGCGCAGGGCCTGTTCTGCTCCCTGCTCATCGGGACGATCATCCGCACCCTGGGCAGTCAGCTGAAGATTCCGTTTCTGGTGGATATCGGCACCTATGCGATGGCGGTTTCGGGCCCGGCCATGGCGGTGGCCATCGGCTATGCCCTGCAGGCGCCCCCGATGGTGCTCTTCTCCCTCGCGGCGGTGGGCTGGGCCTCCAATGCCGAAGGCGGAGCCGGCGGCCCGCTGGCTGTCCTCGTCATCGCCATCATCGCCGCGGAATTCGGCAAAGCCGTCAGCAAGGAGACCAAAATCGACCTGCTCATAACGCCGGCCGTCACCATCATCGTCGGTGTTGCGCTGGCCAAGCTCATTGCGCCGCCCATCGGCAAGGCCGCTTCCGCCTTCGGCATCGTCATTGACAACGCGACCCGGCTCCAGCCTTTCTGGATGGGCATCGCGGTCTCGGTCCTGGTCGGAATCGCCCTGACGCTCCCGATCTCGTCCGCGGCCATCTGCTCCGTCCTGCAGCTCACCGGGCTTGCCGGCGGCGCCGCGGTGGCGGGCTGCTGCGCCCAGATGGTGGGCTTTGCCGTGATGAGCTTCCGGGAAAACCGCTGGGGCGGACTGGTCTCGCAGGGGCTCGGCACCTCCATGCTCCAGATGCCGAACATCATCCGCAATCCCCGCATCTGGATCCCGCCCATCGTCGCCTCGGCCGTCACCGGCCCCCTCGCCACCTGCCTCTTCCGGCTGGAAATGAATGGGGCCCCGATCAACTCCGGCATGGGCACCTGCGGTCTCTGCGGCCAGATCGGCATCTGGACCGGCTGGGTTGAGCCCAGCGCGGAAGCCGCCGCCAAGGGTGCGGTCGCCATCAGTCCTTCCGGCTTTGACTGGCTCGGCCTTGTGCTTATCTGCTTTGTGCTGCCGGCCGTGCTCTGCCCGCTT
>CADAPN010000235.1 GCA_902789835.1 Oscillospiraceae bacterium | reverse complement strand
CTTCACGGCTGCAACAAAGCCTTCCTTATCACTCAGGAGATAGATTGAGACGATGATGCCGATGATGAGGTTGTAGATGCTCTTGGCCACCCCGTAGACCCCGCTCGTCACGGAGGTGACCACGCTGCCTACCCGGGGAAGCAGAGTGGTTTCCAGCCAGTTGCCGAGATTGGTGTTGAAGTTGTCCAGAAAGCCGCCCAGATAATCGTCCAGTACCGGATAATTCGCAAACAGGCCGTCCGCCCATTTGGAGAGGTTGTCGATATAAGCACCGCTATTGGAAATCAGCGTCTGTACACTGCTGAGCATCTGCGGAATGATCAGGTATACCAAGGCAACCAGAACGAGGATCAGGACAATTTCGCAGAACACCACCGTGAGGACCCTTGCAAAGCGATGCCCGTCGTTCTTTTTGTTCTTCCTGTAGAGCTTCCTGGCCAGCGGGAGAAACAGTCGGTTTTCCACGCTGCGCATCAGCGGTGAGAGGAGATAGCAGATCACCAGGCCCCAGATGAACGGCGCCAGAATGCTCACCAGGCGGGAAACGGCACTTCCGAAGACCGTGATGTTCCCTACCGCAAAATAAAACAGGAGGGCTGCGGCAATGACGCAGAACGCCGTTACTCCCCAATACAGATATCGCTTATCCCAATTAAAACGCCGCCTCATCGCAGGCTCCTTTCCCGGACAGAACCGCAGTTTCCTGTAACTGCTGCGGATATTTTACTATCCCTGTCTGCTTCCGTCAAGCATTTTGGCAGACTTTGACGGGTATTTCACGTGTACGCTTTCTCTACGCGGGATTTTTCGGTTATGTCAACCGTTTTCTCGACTTTATGCATTTTCATTCTGTTGAAAACTCTGTTCAAAAAGTCGAAAACCCGCTTCTTTTCGCCACTTCTTTTTCGTTTTGCAACCTTTTATTCATTATTATCACGCAGTTTATTCATAATTCTGTAAACCTTTGTTCCCGGCTTTTTGTGAATTCTCTGTTGATTTCCGGCGCAAAATCGATATAATAAAGCATGATATGATTATAGGAGGTTTTTCTCTATGATTCAGGTTGATTTATCCGGCGCCCAGCGCTTCTTTACACAGGCCGGTCCCGATTTTGCAGCCGTCGCGAGAGCGCATGACGTACTCACCTCCGGCAGCGGTCTCGGTGCGGATTTCACCGGCTGGCTCCACCTGCCGCAGAAGATCAAGGAAACGGAACTTGACCGCATTCTGGCCGCCGCGGATACCATCCGTTCGCGTTCCAAGGCCCTCGTTGTCATCGGCATCGGCGGTTCCTATCTCGGCGCCCGCGGCGCCATTGAGCTGCTGCGTCCGGTCCTCGGCCGCGGTGATCCCGAGATCTTCTTCGTCGGCAACGGACTCTCGGCCGATGCGCTGAGCGATACCATCGAGAAGCTTGGCGGCCGCGACTTCGACGTGAACGTCATTTCCAAGTCCGGCACCACGCTGGAGCCCGCCATCGCCTTCCGCATCTTCCGCGAACTGCTCGACAAGAAGTACGGCGCGGATGCAGGAAAGCATATCTTTGCCACCACCGACGCGCATCGCGGCGTGCTGAAGTCTCTGGCCGACGCCAACGGCTGGGAGAGCTTTGTGGTTCCCGATGATGTCGGCGGCCGTTTCAGCGTTTTCTCCGCGGTCGGCCTGCTCCCGATGGCCGTTGCCGGCATTGATGTCCGCCGTGTCATCACCGCCGCGATCCGTGAGTTTGAGGCGCTCGATATGCGCAGCCCCGAAAACCCCGCCTGGCAGTATGCCGCCGCCCGTCAGAACCTGTACAGCAAGGGCTACACCGTTGAGATTCTCGGCTGCTATGAGCCCAGCTTCCGCTTCATGGCGGAGTGGTGGAAACAGCTCTACGGTGAGAGCGAGGGCAAGGACAACAAGGGTATTCTTCCCGCCTCCGTGGAATTCACCGCCGACCTGCACTCCATGGGTCAGTACATTCAGCAGGGTCCGCGGAACCTGATGGAATCCATCGTCCGCTTCACCCATTCCCGTCACGCCTACCCCGTTCCCGCTTCCGATGACAACGCAGACGGCCTGGACTATATTGCCGGCCGGGATCTCGCCGAGATCTGCAACGTCGCCGCGGAAGCCGTCCGCGAGGCACACATCGACGGCGGTGTTCCCAACATCGTCATCAACTGCTCCGCCCGCGATGAAGAAGGCCTCGCCGAACTCATCGGCTTCTTTGAGCTCGCCTGCGCCCTCTCCGGCTACATGTCCGGCGTCAATCCTTTTGACCAGCCCGGTGTGGAAGCCTATAAGAAGAACATGTTCCGCATGCTCGGCAAGCCTGGTGCGGTCTGATCTTTTCCCAACTTTTCAGCTGAAACGGCAACTGCCGGCGAACCCGCCGGCAGTTGTTTTTTTATTGTTCCAGTTCTCCGCTGTACCAGTCGATCCCGCCGATGTCCTTCACGTTCTGAAACCCCGCATCCCGCAGGATTCCGGCCGCCATGGCGCTGCGGTTGCCGCGGTAGCAGTAGAGGAACAGCGGCGTCTCAAGACCGTAGTGCAGAAACTGAATCGTCTTCAGATCCGCGTGAACCGCGCCCGGAATGTGTCCCTCGTCGTAATCGTCCTTTTCCCGGACGTCAAGCAGGACCGCTCCGGGTGTGTTTCTGTATTCCTCCAGGCCTGTGTTCAGCTTGTTCATCCGCTTCTCCTTCGCCTTGGTCAGTTCTTCGAATTTTTCATGCCGGATGTTGATCAGGTCCTTTTTTGTATGAGCCGCCGACAGCACCAGTCCGACCGACGAACCCACCAGGGCGATTGCCGCACTGATCAGTCTTCTGCTTATGATCATGCATGACACCTCCGTGAATGATTCTCTGTCGGTCTTTATTATATACACAGACAAAAGAGGAATTCCTGTCTTT
>CADAPN010000234.1 GCA_902789835.1 Oscillospiraceae bacterium | reverse complement strand
GCGAAAAACATCCAGATACAGGTCACCGTCCCGCGGCGCCTCGGATTCGACCGTGACAACGCTGTTTTTGCTGACGCCGGCAATGTTGGCATAGTGCTGCTCGTTGAGTTTTTCGGAGAGCGCGTAAATGCCGGCGTATTTGCCGTCCAGGAAGAGCACACAGTAGCGGTTTCTCGAACCGATGATGTTGTCGGAGGCGGCCAGAGCCAGGTTTTCGCAGAGTTCATTGCGGATGATGCTGGCATTCTGATCCTGCCCCGCACGGATGACAAAATTGGTAAAATTCGTGACCCCGCCGCCGAACAGGTCGTAGTTCAGTTCTTCCAGCCCATAGCAGCCGCGGAAGCGGATGCTCATGTTCTTCTTTGCGAGGATCAGGCTGGTATCGCCGTGCATGCTGATGCCGCAGGGGGCGGAGAAGCTGCTGCCTTCGTCGTACCAGGCGATTCGTACCAGGCGATGTTTCCGCCCCATTCCAGGTCTTTCCAGCCGGTGTTGTACATGCCGTAAAACGCGACCTTGTCGTCAGAGACCAGACTGAGGACCGGAAGGGCAAACTCCTCGCCGATGAAGTAGTTCAGGGTGAGCGGCCGGCTGGGCAGCGCATTGCGCTCACAGGCGATGGCGCGGATGACACAGGTGGCGGGAACCTCCGTCGGGCCAACCCAGGGAAGAGAATCCTGCGTCGGCATGGTCGCATCGAAGGTGTAGTAGATCTGCCCCTGAGCCTGGAGATCCAGGACGACTTTTTCCGTACCGGGGAAAAAGCCGTCGGGAGTCGAGGCGACCGGCGTGGCGGATACCCGGCGTCTGCCGTCCTGGTTGTCCATGTTGGGAGAGGCTTTTGCAAAAAAGAATGAGCCGTTGCGCCCGGGCAGACGTCCATAGCTGCCGCCGTACGGAATGTCGCGCAGAGAGAGCCAGTCCATCAGGCCGTTCCCGTCCTGCCAGAGGAAAAGGGACTCGTTTCCTGAACCGAGGGAAAGGCCGAGCTGGTCACAGCGCACCACCGTTACGGCACCCGGCTCGAGAACCGCCTCCGGGAGCCAAGCCTTTCGATAATTGTCGTCGTCGTCGGAGAGAAACCATCCTTCCAGGGTGACGGTCTCAGAGGAGATGTTCTTCAGTTCCACCCAGTCACTTCCGTCATAGGGAGAGAAGCGGGCATTGGGATCGGAGACCATGACCTCGTTGATCTGGATGGAGCCGGGGACCTCCATCAGTTCCTGCAGTTCGTCGTAGGAGGCGGTGGTGTTCTCATACCAGGGAGTGGGATAGAGACACGCGGAGAAACTGCCGTCAGGCCCCATCGCATAGCTGATGTTGGCGGGGAGATCGGGGCAGATCAGATGGCAGACGACCTCGCCCTCCGGATTCTTGAGATAGAGGTCTTCCCCGACAGAGAGCGAGAAAGGAGCGTGGAGATCGGCGGGGCGGTCCTTCCCGGAGGCAAATGCGACAAAGTACGAATCAGCGGGCAGCAGATAAGAGGGGAAAACAAGCCCGTCTTTTCCCTGCCGGTCGGTCAGACTCCAGCCGGTGAGGTCCAGATCCGCTCCGGTATTGTTGTACAGCTCGATCCAGTCGGGAAAATCCCCCTCCTGATCCTGTACGACGGCATGATTCTTGATCATTACTTCGGTAATAATGAGATCTCCGGTGTTTCCGTCGGGTACAGCCATGTCATCGGCAGAAGCGGAGAGGGAAAGAGAGAGGCAGAGAAGGCATGCCGTGATTACAGGCAGCGCTCTGCAGAGAAGATGGTGAATTCGTTTTAACAAGGTGATACTCCAGACTGTATTATCCATCAGATTCAAACTTACAAACTGATTTATTATAACGCGGGAAGGCGCTTTTGTCTATCCTGATTCCGGCGCTTGTTATTCCGCAAAATATCCTGTATAATTGAAGCAGAACAGAAAATGCGCGGCAGGAAGCGGGGAGGATTCCAAGGAATCCCACGCGTGTGACACTTGTGTGACAGTAGGCTTGATACAATGCGCATGAAACCAAGAGAAGCGGTCAGAGGCAACAGTGATTGCTCTTTTGCCCAATATAAAAGGAGGAACATCAAATGGATAAAACAATGATCAAAGACGAACAGCTGAATGAAGTCAGCGGCGGAACCAAGATCCCCTATGTGGTGGTGGCGGGCGACACCCTCACCGCGATTGCGCAGAAGAACAACGTCTCTCTTGCAGACCTGATGCGCTGGAACAACATTCAGGATCCGAACCTCATCAGAGTCGGTCAGCAGCTGATCCTGAAGTATTGATTTTCAGCCTCAGAGAGAAATGACAGAAGCAGCCAGACGGCATCAAAGCCGACTGGCTGCTTCACTATTGTCTGTGTTTTGAGATGCGGATTATTCCTTCTCCTCATCCTCGTCCTCGGATTCTTCCGTGACGGTGGATCCGCTGCCCAGCCTCCGGTGCGGTCCAGGCAGATGCGGCCTGAGCCGCGGATGGCGCGAAGGAGCCGGAATACTGAAGCCGAACACCTGGTTGATGATCCAGAGAGAAAAGAACAGGACCAGAAGCGGGATCACACAGGAGGTGACAATCATGACCGCGAGGCTTTCAATGAAGCGGTTCAGAATTTCTGCGCCCCGTTCTGCAAAGCTGCTGGCACTTTCCGAGAGGTAACCCCAGATCCGCTGAATGGCGTTCTGATCCTCGGCGGTGCTGCCGGCGAGCGTCGCATCTTCCGCCAGATCTTCCGCCGCTGTGATGGTGGTGTCGATCGAGGCCTGGTAGGTGTCATAGATCCGGTCCGAGATGTGAACGCTCAGAGGGATGACAAAATACAAAGCGAGACTCACAATGGCAATCTTCTTCAGGATCGGCTTGATTCCCTCCAGATCCCGGAAAAACCCGAGGGGGTAAAGAACGCAGGCGATGGGAATAATGAATTTGAAGACGCCCGAGCCAAGGATGGACAGAAGATACTTTTCCGCATAGAGGACGCAGAGAATCAGAATCCCGTATTCCGAAAAGTCGGCGAGCTTCTCCGCAATGGGCGTTCCGGCATCGCCGGGGATGGCCGTGATTCCGGCGGAAGCGGCCGTAGAGGACGCGGTCAGCTTCAGGACCGTTTGCACCTTGTCGTCGATGGAGCGGAGGATTCCGGAATAGGTTTCGGGGGAGGAAAGAATCCCCGCCAGGTAAAAGAAAGACAAGGCGGCAATCAGAATGCACGCAACCGTGATCAGGATGATTTTCAAACTGGAATTGGATTTCATAGACTACCTCCTCTATGGGTGTGCTTTCTGCAGCGCGCGGATGAACGTCGCGCCTGCGGAACCGCTTGTATGGACGTGATGAAAACTATATCATAAATCGGCAAAAATGAGAAGAATAAAATGA
>CADAPN010000233.1 GCA_902789835.1 Oscillospiraceae bacterium | reverse complement strand
AATCGGTGCCACCGCGTCGTAGAAATGCAGATCGAATTCCGGGCAGAGCCCCGTGATCTGCTCTGTAATCGCGTCACTGCTGAGCGGTCCGGAGGCAATCACGGTGATGCCTTCCGGGATCTCGGTGACTTCTTTCCGGATGACCGTCACCATCGGATGCTGCTCCAGGGCTTCGGTAATCTCCCGGGAGAAGGCGGTCCGGTCCACGGCCAGTGCGCCGCCGGCGGCGACCTTGGTGTGGTCCGCCGCGCGCATCACCAGTGAATTCATCTTCCGCATCTCGGCCTTCAGCAGGCCCACCGCGTTGGACAATTCATCGCTGCGCAGAGAATTGGAGCAGACCAGCTCCGCAAAATCCGCCGTATGATGCGCCGGTGTAAAGCGCTCGGGGCGCATTTCATAGAGCGTCACGGGGATTCCGCGCTCGGCGAGCTGCCAGGCGCATTCGCTCCCGGCCAAGCCCGCGCCGACCACCGTCACGGACTCTGCGGTTCCAAACGGGGTCCCACCGCCCGATTCCAGAATCGTATCGCTCATTTTTTCGTTTTCGCCGCCGTCTTCGCGGTCTTTCCTGCGCCTGTCTTTGCGGTTTTCGCCGCGGAAGTCTTTGCTCTCGACTTCGCCGTCTTCGCCGCGGTGGATTTGGCCGCCTTTGCAGAGGCGGTTTTCTTCGTTTTTGAAGCTGCGGATTTCGCGGCTTTCCCTTCCGCCTCGCCTTCCGGCTTCACGTCGTCCGCCGCCGCATTTTCGTCCGTTTTTCTCTTAGGATAGCGGCGTTTTTCCTCCGGGACAAACGCCGGGCATTCCTCATTGATGCAGAAGGACTTGAGCGGTCCGCGCCCGCTGCGTTTGAACATGGTCTTTCCGCACTGGGGGCAGACGTCCTTGGTGGGCACGTCCCAGGTGATAAAGCCGCAGTCGGTGCCGCGCTCGCAGGCATAGAAGACATAGCCCTTCTTGGAAGTGCGCTTCAGGATCCGGCCGCCGCACTTCGGGCACTTGCCGGGCATCTCGACCACGATGGGCTTGGTAAACGTACACTCCGGAAAACCGCTGCAGCCGAGGAACTGGCCGAAGCGGCCTTTTTTCACCAGCATGGGCTTGCCGCAGACGTCACAGACCTCATCGCTGACGATATCCGGGACCTTGATGCGCTGGCCGTCCATTGCGGTCTCCGCCGCCTTCATCTCGGCGTCGAAGTCCTCATAGAATTCCTGCAGCACATCCTGCCAGGCGCTCTTGCCGCTCTCGATTTCATCCAGGCGTGCTTCCATGTGGTTTGTAAACTTCAGATCGACGATGTCGCTGAAGTGATCCTTCATTAGACCAGTGACAACCTCCCCAAGCGGTGTCGGCTTGAGGTACTTGCCCTCCTTCATGACGTAGTCATGGGCGGTGATGGTGGAGATGGTCGGCGCGTAAGTGGACGGGCGGCCGATGCCTTTCTCCTCCATCGCCCGAATCAGCGTGGCCTCGGTATAGCGGGCAGGCGGCTGGGTAAACTGCTGCTCCGGCACGGTCTTGTCCAGAAGCAGCCTCTCCCCCTCCTGCAGATCCGGGAGCAGGCTCTCGGTCTGCTTCTGCTCGTCGTCGGTCGCCTCTTCATAGACTGCGGTATAGCCGGCAAATTTCAGGGTCGAGGCGTTTGCTTTGAAAAGATAACCGCTGCTCTCCACTTCGATGGCAAGGTTGTCATAAACCGCATTTGCCATCTGGCAGGCGGTGAACCGCCCCCAGATAATTCGGTAGAGGCGGTACTGTTCCTGGGTCAAATCCTTGCGGACCAGTTCCGGGGTCAGGGTCACATCCGTCGGGCGGATGGCCTCGTGGGCATCCTGGGCGCCGGCCTTCGTTTTGAAGCTGCGCGGCTGTTTCGGGCAGTAGGCCGAACCGTAGGTTTCCTGAATGAAGCTCCGCGCGGAAGCCACCGCCTCATCCGACAGGCGCAGGGAGTCGGTACGCATATAGCTGATCAGACCGATGCTGCCGTGGCCGGTGATCTCGACGCCTTCGTAGAGCTGCTGCGCCACCGACATGGTGCGCCGCGGCGTCATGTTCAGGCGGCGGGAGGCCTCCTGCTGCAGGGTGGAGGTGATAAAGGGAGGCGCGGGAGAGCGCTGTTTCTCCGTGCGTTTGACGCTGCGCACGGTGAAGGGGGTTTTCTCTACCGCGTCACGGATCACCTTGACCTCGTCCTCGGTATGGAGCTCCATCTTCTTCTCCGTGGTGCCGTAGAAGCGGGCACGGAAGCTGTTCGCGTCCTGCGTCTTCTTCAGGAAGGCATCAAGCAGCCAGTATTCCTCACTCTGAAACGCGCGGATCTCGTCCTCGCGGTCCACCACCATGCGCGTCGCCACCGACTGGACCCGTCCGGCGGACAGGCCGCGCTTGACCTTCTTCCAGAGCAGGGGTGAGATCTGATAGCCCACGATGCGGTCGAGCACACGGCGCGCCTGCTGGGCATCCACCAGGTCCTGATCGATGTTGCGGGGGTGCTGGATGCTCTCCGTCACGACCTTTTTCGTGATCTCGTTAAAGGTCACGCGTCTGGCCTTCTCGTCGCTGAGCCCCAGCAGCTCCTTGAGATGCCAGGAAATCGCCTCTCCTTCACGGTCCGGGTCCGTCGCGAGGTAGACGACGGGAGCCTTTTTGCTCTCCGTCTTCAGCTCATCAATCAGATCCTTCTTGTCCTTGACCGGGATATACTCCGGCTGGAACCCGTGTTCCAGGTCCACGCCCAGCTTGCTCTTCGGCAGGTCTCTCAGGTGGCCCATGGATGCGGTCACCTTGTAATTCCCGCCAAGATATTTTTCAATGGTCTTGGCCTTGGACGGTGATTCGACGATCACCAGCTCCTTTGCTTTCGCCATTCCTTCTCTTCCTCACTTTTCTACTGTTATGTTCAGGGCAAATCTCCGGCC
>CADAPN010000232.1 GCA_902789835.1 Oscillospiraceae bacterium | reverse complement strand
GATGAAATCCAGAATCCTGGTCAGCATGCGGGGCACGTTCCGATGAATGACGCAGAGGCGGCAGGTCCCTGCCCGGTTCAGATAGATATCCGGCAGATTCACGGAGTTGCGGATGTTCCCGTTCAGCAGATAGTCATACATCTCGTTGGCCGCCATCTCGGCACAGCGGTCTTCGCTCTCCGGCGTGCAGGCGCCCAGATGCGGCATTGCAATCACATTCGGCGCCTTGAGAATGGTCTCATTGGGGAAGTCCGTCACATACTTTGCGACCTTCCCGCTGCGAAGCGCTTCCGTCATGTCTTCGTCATCCACCACTTCAGCCCGGGATTCGTTGATGATGCGCACGCCGTCCTTCATCTTGGCAAAGGCCTCGGCGTTCAGCATGTGATGGGTGCTGTCGGTGAAGGGGACATTGATGCTGATATAGTCGCAGTTTTCATAAAGCTCTTCCAGGTTCTCCGTGTGGATGACCTTGCGGGAAAGCCGCCAGGCCGCGTCGACTGACAGGAACGGGTCATAGCCCAGGACGCGCATGTTCAGGTCCACGCCCACGTTTGCCACCAAGGCGCCCACCGCGCCCAGGCCGATGACGCCCAGCGTCTTGCCCAGCAGCTCGGGGCCTGCAAAGGAGGACTTCTTTTTCTCGACCAGTTCGGGGATTTTATCTCCTTCCCCGGCAATGGACTGTACCCACGCGATACTCCCGAGGATGTCGCGGGACGCCATCACGAGAGAGCAGATCTCCTGCTCCTTCACCGCCTGTGCGTTGGCTCCGGGTGCGTTGAAAACCACGATTCCTTCTTCCGTGCAGCGGTCCACCGGAATGTTGTTGTACCCGGCTCCGGCCCGCGCGATCGCCAGCAGACTCTCCGGGAATTCCATCTCGTGCAGGTCCGCGCTGCGCAGCAGCAGGCCTGTGGGATACTTGATGTTTTCGCCGACCTGGCAGCCGTTCTTCTCCAAAGCTTCGATCCCGGCGGCCGCGATCTTGTTCATGGTCTGTATCTTAAACATACTTTTGTTCAAACTCCTTTATCGTCTTCACCAGCGCGTCCACGCCCTCCATGGGCATGGCGTTATACAGGGAGGCCCGCATGCCGCCGGCGACCTTGTGTCCCTTCAGGTTTACGAGGCCCTTTTCCGCGGCAAAGCGGATAAATTCGGCATCCAGCTCCGCGTCTCCCGTGCGGAAGGTGACGTTCATGTCGCTGCGGGATCCGGGCTGCGCATGCAGGCGGAAAAGCCTGCTCTCTTCCAGACAGTCGTACAGGCGTTTTGCCCGCTCGCGCTTGAGCTGTTCCATGCCTTCCACGCCGCCCTGCTCCTTCAGCCAGTCCAGAACCAGCGAGAGCATGTAAATGCACCAGCACGGCGGGGTATTCCCAGCACGGCGGGGTATTCAGCAGCGAGTCGTTCTGAATCATGGTTTCATAGCTCATGATCTGCGGGGTATAGGGCAGCTCCCGTCCGGCGAGGGCTTTATCCACGATCACGACCGTGAGTCCTGCCGGGGCCATGTTCTTCTGGGCGCCGGCGTAAATCAGGCCGAAACGTGAGACCTCCACCGGGCGCGAAAGAATGTCCGAGGACATGTCGCAGACCAACGGCGCCTTCGTCTCCGGCACATACTGCCATTCGGTCCCGTAGATCGTGTTGTTGGCGCAGTAGTAGAAATACTTTGCCTCCGGGCTGAGCTGAAGCTCCTCCTGCGTCGGGATCCGGTCATGCCCGGTGTCGCCGGTGTCATAGGCGATATGGACCGTCCCGTACTTCTCGGCTTCCTTGGCCGCCTTTTTGGAGAAGTTCCCCGTGACGGCGTAATCCGCCGTACCACCTTCCATCAGGTTCATCGGAATCGCCGCAAACTGCAGCGTGGCTCCGCCCTGCAGGAAGAGAATCTCATGCGTCTGCGGCACGCGAAGGAGGCTGCGCAGCTTCGCCTTGGTGTCCGAAAAGATTTCGGAGAACACCGGGCTGCGGTGGCTCATCTCCATGACGGACATGCCGCTGCCGTGATAGTTCATGATCTCCGCTTTTGCCCTTTGCAGGACCTCCTCCGGAAGGATGGACGGACCGGCGGAAAAATTATATACTCTGTCTTCTGTCATGATGCTTCACCAAATCTTTTCTTTCTGACATTTCTCCGGGAAATTATATATGAACTTATGCGGGCTGTCAAATGCATAAGTGCACAAAAATAGTGTTTTTCTGCCGCGGTTTTGGACCGGAATGTTATTTCTTTCGCCGTCTCCCGGCCGCTGGCAGCATTTGAGCCCGGCTTGAAGTGCTGCAAGCCGGGCTCAAAAGGTTTTCCGTATTCTCAGTCTGATCGAATCATGCCTGCGGTGTCAGTTCCGGGAAGCTGTATTCCGTCCCCATCACGATGATGCTCTTCACCTGGCTGATATCGATCGTGCCGCTCCAGGATGAGGTCAGCGTTGTAATGCCGTCCTCATAGGGTGCCGCCGGCGAGGCATTCAGCGGCATGGTGCTGCCGTCCGCGAAGGTGAGGGAAGCCGTCGACAGGATCTCGTCCTGGAAACGGATCCACTGCAGCTGCTTTTCAAAGTCCTCATGGAAAGTCGGGGATTCCGCATCCAGATTGTGGATCAGCTCCGCATCGTCATGAACGATCTTCCATTCCACACAGTTGGCCGAGAGGCGGATGTCCCGGATCTCCAGTTTCCCGCCGTTCTCCGGGTTTACCAGATGGATTGCTTCCGCCAGGATCGGGGAGACAAACACCGTGTCCGAAGCTTCCAGGGTCACCGTCCCGTAATCCGCAAGATATCCATGTCCGCCCAGACCGAAGGCCCGTCCAGACAGCGGACCGAGAGATACACCGGCTTGGAAAAATCCACCGTCTGCCGGTAAATCATCGCCGCCAGCATCAGGCTCTGCGTCTGCGGATCATACGAGTGCTCCATCAGCAGGGGCCTGTACCAGTCCGGATCCACTACCTCAAAGGTCACGGTCTGCTGCACGCCGTTTTCATCCGGGAGGCCCGTGGGCGAGCTCTGTTCCACCATGTGCTCCGCCTCATGCCCCTCGGTAAAGGGAACCGGGTGCGCAAAGCTTTTTTCGATGCCGTCTTCCGTCTTTCCCGCGGTGTACCAGCTGTCCTCCGGGATCTCTTCATTCGATGCGATATAGCTGAATTCCGTGACCATGTTGTCAAAGAAAAAGCTTCTCGCCCTCTCCTCCGATACCGGAGAGAGGCTAAAGAAAACAGCCTGAAAGTCTCCCTGCTGCAGGGAAGAAATCAACTGGATTTTCGGTTCGGCCTGTTTGGTCTCTGCCGTCGTACTCGGGGCCGGGGCTGGGTCAGGGCCGCTCTCGGCGTATTCCGTATAGCCGCTGACGCGGTTTTCCTCAATCTGCAGATCTGCACGGAGCGCCTGCTGGCGGGCGGCGTGGATGCTGCTGACGGCGTAGGCGGTGATGCCCATCAGGGCCATGATCGCCGCCGCGATCAGGATGGTTCTGAAAAATGTTTTCCTTCTGATTTTCTTCTGTCTCATGGTCTGGACCTCCTCTGTTTTCCGGTCCACCATGGTGAGATAGCGATCGTCGATTCCGGTCAGAGCCCGGTTGAGCTGCGTTCGGTTCATACGGTGATCCCCTCCTCTGTGAGCTGCCTCTTTAACCGCTCCCGTGTCTTTGTCAGCAGGTACCTGACCTTTCCCTCCGGGAGATCATACTGCGCCGCGACTTCTTTGAGCGTATGCGCGTAGTAGTACCGCGAGAGAAAAACACAGCAGCTGAGTTCGTCCAATTCCCCGAGGAAACGGTTCAGGATCGCGGTCACTTCCTTCTCTTCGACCGCCTGTTCCGCGCTGCCCCTCGGGTCCGGGAGGCAGGCTTCCAGTTCCTCCAGCAGCGCAACCGTCTCGGCGCTCCGCTTTGCCGCCGTGTAGTATTCCACCCGGTCAAAGGACAGATTGCGTGTGATACGGGTCAGGAAATGCTTCAGCACCCGCGGTCTCGTCGGCGGGATTGCATTCCAGGTCTTGAGATAGGTGTCTCCGACGATTTCCTCTGCATCCTCTCTGCTGTTCAGGATCCGGTAAGCCACACTGTTCAGATATGTGCCGTATTTCCGGGCGGTTTCCTCAATGGCGGTCTCCGCCCTGCGGAGATACAGCTCGATGATTCCGCTGTCGTCCACGGTGGTCCCTCCTTGTTTTCGTAAGGTCCTTACACTACAATAGACGGGAAAAATCGCAAAATGGCTGTAGAACGGTTGATATATTCTCCTTGCCCCGGTTTTCATTCGCGCTGTTCAAGCGCAGGCGATGCAACAAGCAGCCCGTTTCCGGGCTGCCTGTCACGGTGTGATGGAATCACTGTTTTTTTCTTATTATTCCGCCCAGGTTCCGTTGCGGAAGATGGCGGCGCTGCTGCCGTCCGGACGGAAACCCGTGATGCTCAGGTCCTCCGCACCCACCATGAAGTCGACGTGGATGATCGAGTCGTTGATTCCCGCGGCCGTCGCCTCTTCCGTGGTGAGGCGGTCGCCGTCCGGCAGGACCTCCTTGAAGCCCTGGCCTACCGCGAAGTGGCAGCAGGCGTTCTCATCGAAGAGGGTACTGTAGAACAGGAATCCGCACCGGTTGACCGGCGATTCCTTCGGGACCAGCGCCACCTCGCCCAGCATGCAGGCCCCCTCGTCCATGTGCAGCATCTTTTCCAGAAGTTCCTGTCCCTTTGCGGCTTTGCACGAGACAGCTTTCCCCTCTGAGAATGTGATGGAGAAGTCCTCGATCAGCTGGCCGTTCCAGCTCAGCGGTTTTACGGCGACCAGCGTTCCTGCGCACTTTCCCGCCCTTGGGGAGGTGAAAATCTCTTCTGTCGGCATGTTCGGGATGTAATAGGCCCCGTTCTCGCGGTTGGTGGCCCCGGCGCCTTCCCAGTGGGCCTCCGGGATCAGCTCCACCGTGAAGTCGGTCCCGTTGCCGCTCTCATAGTGAAGGCTGGTAAAGCCCTGGGCGTTGAGCCAGGCGCTCTTCTTTTCGATCAGCGCGGTATGTGCCCTCCAGGCCTCCACCGCGTCACCCCCGTCCGAGATCCGGACCGTGCGGAACACAGCGTCATAGAGCAGTTCCATCGCTTCTTCGTCAGACTTCCCCGGGAAGCACTTTCTCGCCCAGGCTTCTGACGGCAGTGCGGCGATGCACCACTGATGCCGCCCGTCGATCTCATCACGATAGGGCTTCGCCACAGCGGCGCGGCTCTGCATGACGCGGGAGAGCTTTTCCGGGTCCAGCCCGGCCAGTGCGTCCGGATCCTCAGACTCGACAAAGATCCGCACCGGCAGATCCTCCGTCATCTGACGGAGCTTCTCTTTTTCCCAGGGCAGGGTCTCGGAGAGGACCGCCTCCTCCGCATAGCGGTAATGGAGCCGGTTCTGGCTATCGGAAAGCCAGTTCAGATTGACTTTTTTCGCTCCGGCGAGATAGGCTTCCTCCGTGATCATGGCGGCAAACTCATGCTGTTCGACGGCGATGCTGAGCTGTACCACCTGTCCCGGCTGTATGTTTGCGCCGGTGCGCACAATCAGGCGTGCGTATTCGGATAATTTTTCCTTGCTGATCTGCATAGTATGACCTCTTTTCTGTTTTCACCCCGACAGTTTAGTACAAAGCTCCCCGGATGGCAAGGAGAGAATCTTGGCAGCTCATTTGTCAGTTGACAATACTGGTCTTTGATTCACCGTCCGGAA
>CADAPN010000231.1 GCA_902789835.1 Oscillospiraceae bacterium | reverse complement strand
CAAGCTGGAGGCGCTGATCCAGCACAACGAATCGCCCCTCGACACCTGGTCCGAAAACGAGTACTCCCTCAATCAGACCTACGCCTTTGACACCGTCGCCTTTTCCGACTGGCTTACCGAGCTGCGAAAAACTGTTCTTTCCGATACGCTGGAAAAGATCAGCCGCGGCTGACCCGTGCTGCGCATCCTTTGCGCGTAGGATTCGGCGCCACAGATTTTGCCATACTTTTTTTATAGCTCCGGAAATGCCGCTTCTGTCTGCATGCTCACACGGGCATCTTCAGGAGAAGGGTGCGGCCGGGGAATACGAAAAGACGGCCGGTGAGCTGCAGGCGGCGCAGGGGCAATCATGACGGTTTACAGCGGGGATCGTAATAATCATAACCACATTGGAAAGGCTGCGAAGAACCGGAATCACCCGGTTTCTCCGCAGCCTTCGGCTATCGCGGGGTGGTAGGGGTCGATGAGAAATAAACAGGCAGACGAATTTTACTTGACTTTTCATTTCTCACTCGCTAATATGAAAGCGAGAAAGGTGAGAAAGGAGAGAAAGAAGCGTGAGAGAGAACCTGGATGTTGAATTTAAGGAATTGGATCGAAAGACTGGGAAGCTCCCGGACAGCATACCCAAAGAGATCGTAGCCTTCGCAAACACCGAGGGCGGTGAACTCTATATTGGAATTCAGGATGATGGAACGGTTGTTGGAGTAGCGGCGCCGGAGGATGTCATGACCAGGCTGTCCAATATTGTCCATGACACGATTCTTCCCGACATCATGCCGTTTCTTCAGATCCGCTCCATAGAGAAGGACGGGAAGGATGTGATCAGGGCGACTGTCTCGGTAGGGACAGAGAGGCCTTATTACCTCGCTTCAAAGGGCCTGAAACCGTCAGGCGTGTACGTGAGGAGAGGATCGGCCTGCATTCCTCTGAATGAAGCCGGAATCCGGCAGATGATCATGGAGAGCTCAGGTAAATCTTATGAGGAAAGCCGGAGCCTTTATCAGGAGCTGTCTTTCAATACCCTTCAGGCCGAGCTGACTTCAAGGAATCTGGAGTTTGGACAGGAACAGATGAAAACGCTGAAGCTCATTGGTGAAGATGGGCTTTATACGAATCTGGCTATGCTTCTTTCCGATCAATGTCCCCACACGATCAAGGCGGCCGTTTTTCAGGGCGTTGATAACGCGGTGTTTCGTGACAGAAAAGAATTCTCCGGATCGCTTCTTAAGCAGCTTGAGGATGTGTACGGATTCCTTGATTTCTACAATAAGACAGAAGCGGTTTTTGAAGGGTTAAGAAGGACAGACCGGCGGGATTACCCGGAAGAGGCCATCCGTGAAGCTTTGCTTAACAGCATCATACACAGGGATTACCTGTTTTCCGGCAGCACCATCATCAATCTCTTCGACGATCATGTGGAATTCATATCGTTAGGCGGTCTGGTAACGGGAATATCTATGGAAGCCATATTCTTAGGGGCTTCGCAGTCCAGGAATCCGAATCTTGCGGCTGTATTCTACCGGCTTGGCCTCGTGGAGAGTTACGGGACCGGCATAAGGAAGATCATGAGGCTCTATAAGGACTTTGAGCCCGCACCGCTGTTCAGAAGCGCAGAAGGCGCATTCACTGTGGAAATGTGGAATCGCAATGAATGGAAGGACGCCGAAGCGGGACCCTCAGACCCGGGCAGGGTGCTGCAGGCAGGCGATGCTTCCTCCGCTGCGGAGAGAGTATATGCGTTTGTGAGGGAAAAAGGCGAGGCTTCAAGGAAAGAGGTCCAGGAAGAATTCAGAGTGGGCTCCACAAAGGCATACAAGCTGTTGAAGCTGCTCTGCGCTGAAGGGCGTCTGATTCAGAACCAAAATGGAAATAAGACGACTTATTCTGCGCTGTCACCCAGCCAATAAAACGGATCCAGTCTGTGGTAGTAATCTGTAACCGTGCATAAGGACCGCCGGATTACTCGGCGACCACCATGGCGGCGGCGTAGTCACCCTCCGTGGTGATGGAAAGATACAGCGTCCCAATGTCTGCTTCCTTCAGGTAAGGCGCAAGCTTTTCCGTGACCCGGACGGCCGGGCTGCCGTCGGGGCGGTGGATGCTTTCCACGATCCGCAGGTCAAAGCCCTTTTCCGTCAGCGGGGCGACCGCCTTGAAAACGGCCTCCTTGACGGCAAAGCGCGCCGCATAGAAAGCGGCCAGATCATGACGGAGGGACGCTTCTTCCCGCTCGGCATCCGAAAATGCCCGCCGGAAAAATGCCCCGTCCGGCCCCTCGCGGTCGAGGATGCTCTGTACACGCGAAATGCTGCACATATCCAATCCGATCCCTTTTATCATTTCGCTTCTCCTTCATCCCGGTTTTCTGATTTTTACTATAGCATACCGCTTTGAAAAAGGAAAGAATCTGTTGCAATCGTTCAGGAATTCATGTAAAATATAAGTTACCAGTTTAAGCGTTAATATTCCGTCCAATCGTTTGGAGAGGGAGGAAAGCATGGAGAGAAACAGGACAGCGAATCTGATCGCCATGATCGTTGCGGCTATTTTGATGGTCGTTTTGATTGTCGGTCACGTCCGGGCGAACCAGAGCCAGATTTTCCGCATGCCGGAAGACGGTCAGCTTCTGACAGCTTCCGTTCAGGGCAGAAACGGCCCCGTCGAGGTCGAGGTTGCTGCCGGCCCGACGGCGTTTTATCGCGTCAAGATCCTGTCGCATGAAGAGACGGAGGGCATCGGTACCCTTGCCGTCGATGCGATTCCCAATACGATTATGGAGACGCAGCGTCTTGATTTTGACGCTGTCAGCGGCGCTACGATCACCTCCGAGGCGATACGCTCGGCGGTTGCGTCGGCCCTTGAATCCGGCGGGATTGATCCTGCCGCCTTCGGCTATGTGGCGCCGACCCCGGCAGATACGCTCGGCGGTTGCGTCGGCCCTTGAATCCGGCGGGATTGATCCTGCCGCCTTCGGCTATGTGGCGCCGACCCCGGCACCTGAAAAGGAAGAGGCTCCGAAGCCGGCACCCGCCCCTGCTGCAGCGGCAGGCGGTGCCTACGTGCCCGGGACCTATACGGCAGAAGCGACCGGCATGGGCACCGTGAAGGTCAGCGTGACGGTTGACGAGAATGCGATCACCGAGGTCGTGCTCGACACCGCGGGCGAGACGCCGGAGATCGGCGGTGCTGCGACGGAAGAGCTGACCTCTCAGGTCATGGCGGCCCAGGGTCCTGCGATTGACGGCGTATCCGGGGCGACCCTGACAAGCAACGCGGTCAGCACGGCGGTTGCCGATGCCCTGGCCCAGGCGGC
>CADAPN010000230.1 GCA_902789835.1 Oscillospiraceae bacterium | reverse complement strand
GATTTCAGCATTGCAGAGTTCATGCAGGGCTGGTACTATGCCGCGGCGGAGAAGACCGGCGTGAAGGAGCCGGACACCACGCTCGATCCCTTCCTCGGCACCTGGACGGAGAAGATCGCCGGACGCGGCAGAATCACCCTCCACCACGGCCTTGCCGCCGACAGGGTGATCATCGAGGCCCACTGGCCCAACAGCGCCTCCGAGGAGACCACCTGGAGCATGATCGGCGCGCTGGACGGTGACGGGAGACTTGCCTACAGGCACGGCCGCCGCGTCATCACCGAATACACAAGCGACGGCGAGAGCCGGATCAACGATGTGCAGGACAACATTAGCGGCTTCTTCTATCCGGACACCGACGGCTGCCTCTGCTGGCATGACGACATCGCAGAGCGAAGCGAGGACAGCAGCTTTCAGCGCATGAGATAAAGCAATCGTATAGAATATAAAAATGAAAGCAGCACGGCGAAATGCCATGCTGCTTTCAGCTCACTTCTTCAAAAACGCGGCGCCGGAGTGCCAGGCCTTGCCGCAGACTCCGCCGACGGCGTAATAGTCGTTTCGCATCTGGTCGAAGAGGAAGGTGCCGAGCTTGCCGCAGTCGATCCGCCCGTTCTCATCCAGAACCTTTTCATCCGCCATCACGTTCACAATCTCGCCGAGCACCCGGAGCCCGTAAGGCTGCTGCTGCATCTCGACCACCCGGCACTCCAGGGTCAGGGGATATTCGGTAATGACAGGCGCGTCCACGCGGCTGCTCTTGACCGCGTGCAGGCCGGAGCGCTCAAACTTGTCCGGGAACTTGTTGGCGCTGGCGATGCCCATGTAATCGGACGCTGCCAGCGTGTCGATACCCGGCACGGAGAGAGTGAAGGCGCCGCGGGCCTTGAGGTTTGCGACGGTCTTGTGATCCTCCTCCAGATTGAGGGCCACCATGTTCTCCGCACAGATGCCGCCCCAGGCCATGGCCATGGAGTCCACGGAATCATCCTCGTTATAGGTGCCGATCATATACACGGGCATGGGGAACAAAAAGGGATGTACGCCAAAATCTTTCATTGCTGATCTCCTTCGCTTGCATTTTTGGTGACGCTATGATATCATAGCACCGAAAAAGGGACAAGTACCAACATGAAAGTTAGGTACTTACCAAAAGGTAAGCTATGAACGGCAAGAGCATTTCCGAGGCCAGGTTTGACGATACCGGCTACAGCTACACCCTGTCGCTGATCGCGGGGAAGTACAAGCCCATCATCCTCTACTGCCTGATGGAATATGAGCCGGTGCGCTTCAACGAGATGCAGCGCTATCTCGGCCGGATCGCCGACAAGACCCTGAGCCAGAACCTGAAGGAGCTGGAGCGGGACGGCCTGATCCACCGGGAGATGTACCCGGAGATTCCGCCGAAGGTGGAGTACACGCTCACCGCGCGCGGGCATTCCCTGGTGGCGGTGCTGGACAAGCTTTGCGACTGGGGGCTGGAAAACCGGCCCCGGGCCGAAACAGAATAATCAAAAGGAGAGAAAGACGATGAAGGTACTGGTATTAAACGGCAGCCCCCATGCAAACGGCTGCACCGCAAGGGCGCTGCAGGAGATCATCGACACCCTGCGGCAGGAGGGCGTGGAGACGGAGCTTCTGCACATCGGCAAGGACGCTGTCCACGGCTGCGTCTCCTGCGGCTTCTGCAGCAAAAACGGGCGCTGCGTTTTCGACAGCGACAAGGTCAACGAGGCGGCAAGGCTCTTTGAGAGCGCTGACGGCCTCATCATCGGCAGTCCCGTCTATTACGGCTCGCCCAACGGGGCGGCGCTGGCCTTTATGGACCGCCTTTTCTACAGCACGGGCTTTGACAAGCACATGAAGGTGGGCGCCGCGGTGGTGAGCTGCCGGCGCGGCGGGAACACCGCCTCCTTCGACGTGCTGAACAAATACTTCACCATCTCCGGAATGCCGGTGGTCTCCAGCACCTACTGGAACCAGGTGCACGGCTTCACCGCCGCGGATGTGGAGAAGGATCCGGAGGGTCTGCAGACCATGCGGAACCTGGCCCGGAACATGGCCTTTCTGATGCGCGCCATCAAGAGCGAGAAGGAAAAGACCGGCCTGCCCACGGTCGAGCACGGCTGCTTCACCAGCTTCGCCGACGGGAAATAACAAGGGCAACACCGCACAATCCGCCTTCGGCATCTCCTGGAAAATTTGCGCTCTGATACACAATACGATTCGCTTCGCTCACATGCATAAGTTCGCGTTAGCCAAATCAAAGATTTGGACGCTCACTTAAGTACATCTGCGAAAAAGTGCCTTTATAAGAACCCAAATTTTCTCAGGATCTGCTCTTGCCGAATTATGCGGTGTTGCCCAAGAACACAAACAGGAACACCGCCGATTTCCGTTTTTGAAAATCGGCGGTGCGGTTTATTTGACTGCGATGGCCTCGATCTCGATCAGGGCGTCCTTGGGCAGGCGCGCCACCTCCACGGCGGAGCGGGCGGGATAGCTGCCCTCAGTGAAGAACTCGGCATAGACGGCGTTCATGGCAGCGAAGTTATTCATGTCGCTGAGAAAGACCGTGGTTTTGACCACATGATCCATGTCGGTGCCGGCGGCCTCGAGGATGGCCCGGATGTTGCAGAGCGACTGGCGGGTCTGGGCCTCGATCCCCTCGGGAAAGACGCCGGTGGCGGGGTCCAGGGGGATCTGACCGGAGGTGAGGATCATGCCGCCAAATTCCCGCGCCTGGGAATAGGGACCGATGGCGGCAGGGGCCTTGTCGGTGCTGATGACTTTACGCATGGGAAACACTCCTTTTTCGTATTCTGTACCCATTATAGCACAGGCGGGCAAGGCATGGCAACCAAAACGGAGGCGGCGTCGTACCGCGAAGTGCACAAAGCTAAGCCTTCTCCTCCTGCTCCAGAATGCGCAGGAAGGCGCTCACTGCGGCGAGGCCGTCGCGCAGGGTCTGCGTGTCGCTGGCATAGCCGATGCGCATACTCTTCGGCTGCTCGAAGCAGTCGCCCGGCGTGACGAAGGCGCCGGTCTCCCGGTACATGCGCGCACAGAAGTCGAAGGAGGGGAGAGCGTAGTCGTAGAAGACCAGGGCCGTGGTCCCGGCCTGGGGCTTGTGATAGGAGATGCGGGGCTCAGACTGTACCCAGGCGTCGAGGATGGCGAGGTTACGGCGCACGATGCCGCGGTTTCGCTCCAGGAGTCTGTCGCAGTTTCGAAGTGCCACGGCGGCCAGCGCCTCGTCAAACATACCGCAGCTGATGTGGTTGTAGTCCCGGTGGGACAGGACCGCCTTGCGCACCGTCTCGTCGTGGGTGGCGATCCAGCCGAGGCGCAGCCCCGCCAGGGAGAAGACCTTGGACATGCTGCCCACGGAGATGCCCTTTTCATAGAGGTCCACAATGGAATCGCTCCACACATCGTCCTGGGTCAGGTGGCGGTACACCTCGTCGCAGAGTACCCAGGCCCCGGCCGCGCGGGCGATCTCCACGATCTCAAGCAGCAGCTCCTTCGACATGAGCGCGCCAGTGGGGTTGTTGGGATTGTTCACGCAGATGAGCTTCGTACCCGGCACCGCAAGCGCCCGGAGCTGCTCCAGATCGGGCAGGTAGCCGTTCTCCGGCGTGAGCTGCAGGATCTTGAGGTCCGCGCCGTAGCTCTCGGGGATGGAGGTGAGCTGCTGATAGCTGGGCATGATCGTGATGACCCGGTCGCCCGGCTCGATGAGGGAGTAGAAGATATGGTGGTTGGCCCCGGAGGCTCCGTGGGTGGTCACAAGCTCCTCGGGCTTCAGCGTGCGGTACAGGCGGCAGACCCCCTCGCGGAAGGCCGGGGCGCCCTCAATGTCGCCATAGGTCAGGCGGCGGGCGGAGAAGTCTTTCCAGAAGGCGTCCCGATCCTCCCCGCAGAGCGCGAACAGCTCATCCATCGATACGGAATCCACGCAGGTCTCGGCAATGTTGTACCGTGCGCCCGTCTCATAGGCGTTCATCCATTCCTCAACGGCAAAGGGCTTGATTTTCATGCGCATTCCTCCAAGTCTGTAAATTTTGGCGCGGTGCCTGTAAAGATAGACGGGGCTGTACGGGCTGGACACGGGCGTATTCAGCCGGTGCTTTTTTCGCGCCCGAGAATGTGCCGCCATAACTGCTCGCGCTCCGGCAGATGATAATAATACGCGGGGGGATGTCCGTCTGCGTGAAATTCCTCCAGCCAGCGCACGATCTTTTCCTGCATGGTTTTCCTGGAAGCGGCGTCCCGCCCGTCTGCAATCAGATCGATATAGAGCAGATGGATGGCGTAATTGATAAAATCTCTCTCGTAGAGCGCATCGTTCCCGCTTCGGACCAGAAATGCCCTCAGCCCGTGCAGAAAGGTATAGGCACAGTCTGTATAAGCAGCGCGCCTGTCCGATATGGAATCGTGCGCGGACCGGTTGCGGTGAATGACCAGGGCTTCGTCCAGAACGGTGATCGCTTTTGCGCATACCAGCGCGCTGTAGGTGAAGAGAGAATCGTTATACACATCCTGTGACTGAAAGGCAAGATGATTGTCTGTGACAAGTGAGCGCCTGAACAGCTTGTCCCAGTTAAAGCCCAGAATGCTCAGAAAGCAATCCTGCTCAATGTCGCGGAAGGAAAAAACGGTCTTGTCCGGCAGCAGCTCTTTCTTGACGGACCAGTCTGCTTCTTCGAGCTCCCCGCTGTCCTCGTCATAGATCTTCAATCGGCAGACCACAAGCTCAGCCGCCCGCTCCCGTGCGCAGGCGAGCATATGCTCCAGCATGACCGGCTCAAAGAAATCATCGGAATCAAGAAAGGCCAGATACTCGCCTGCAGCCTTCGAAAGTCCGACATTTCTTGCGGCCCCTGCATTTGACTTCTTCTGCGTGCAGACTTTGACCCGACAGTCCTTTTCTTCATACTCGCGCAGGATCCCAAGTGAGCTGTCAGTGCTTCCGTCATCTACACAGATGATCTCGATGTCCTTCAGCGTCTGGTTCACAACGCTGTCCAGACATTCGCGCAGATATTTCTCCGTGTTGTATACCGGGATGATGACGGATACCTTCGGGTGATTCATTGTTTGTTTTTCCTTAGGCAACACCGCACAATCCGCCTTCGGCATCTCCTGGAAAATTTG
>CADAPN010000229.1 GCA_902789835.1 Oscillospiraceae bacterium | reverse complement strand
CGTTACAACCGCAGGTTCCAGCCAGCTCAGCTCTTCACAAGACTTTCAAGGGCCGTCGCTACATCTCGTGCTTTGCTGAGCTAAGCCGATACCCATAAAAGAGAATATACAGAGAGCGCTTTGGGTTTTCCGTCAGAAGGATTCATTACCAAAATGTGAATTCTCTCAAAGGCGACGGAGGAACTACTTGACAATTGCGAGGAACGATGATATATTAGCACTCGAAAAGAGAGAGTGCCAACAGTCCTGTAAGGTGAGTGCTAAGATGAGCATCAGCGAAAGGAAAAAAAGAATACTGGCGGCGGTCGTGGATGAATATATCCGCACGGCAGAGCCGGTGGGCAGCAAGCATCTGGCGGAAAACGCCGGACTCGGCTGCTCGTCCGCGACCATTCGGAATGAACTGGCGGAGCTGGTTCCGACCCCGATGGGGTACCGCATGTACGTCAACGAGCTGATGCAGAAGCAGAAGTACTCCCTTGAGGAGACGGAGGAGATCAACCGCCGCCTCAACGCGAAGCTTCAGGAACTGGACGACACCATCAGCAGCATCAGCCGTCTTGCCTCACAGATCACCGATTATCCGGCCCTGGCGCTTACGGCGGCGGCGCCCATGACGATCAAGCGCTTTGACCTGATTTATGTGGATGCCAACACCTTCATCATTGTTCTGATGCTGTCGAACAACTCCGTGAAGTCCAAGCTGGTGCATCTGCCGGTTTCGGTGGATCAGATGATGGTTCAGAAGCTGAACGCCCTGTTTAATTCCGGATTTACCGGGATCACGGAGGACCAGATTACACCGCTTCTGATCCACTCGACCGAACGGGCGGCAGATGACGGAATGGGCCTTACTTCCGTGATTGCGGCCTTCGCCATCGAGACGCTGTCCGAGGCGGCGACACCGGAGGCCTTTGTTTCCGGAGAGAACCGCCTGCTGAATCAGCCGGAATTCCGGGACCCGGACAAAGCCCACAAGCTGATGAGCTACCTCTCGGGCGGAGGCTACATCCTCCCGTCAGCCGAAGCGGAGCCGATGGGGGAGGATAGCGAGATCCGCGTTCTGATCGGCCCGGAGAACATCGCCGAAGAACTGAAGGATTCCAGCGTGGTGATCGCAAGCTATGACGCCGGGGACAACACGCGGGGGCTGATCGGGATTGTCGGACCGACAAGAATGGACTATTCCGCGGTGGCGGCAAAGCTGAAGTGCCTTGCGGCTGGACTTTCCAAACGCCTGGGGAGCGGAGAAGCGCCGCCGGAGGGAATGCACAACAAACTGATTTTGAAAAACAGTGAGGATAAAGACTGATGAATGACGAACAGAAGAAAGAACAGAAGCCGGAACAGGACCCCATGAAAAACACGGCTTCGGAAGAGAAGAAAGCCGAACAGACAGCGGAAGGCGCAGAGAAGGAAAGCGCCGTCGGACAGGAGATTGACGCGGAAGCCGGGAAGGTCGAAGAAGGAAAAGATTCCGAGAAGAAGGAAAAGCGGAGATTCGGCAGAAAGGCCTCCAAAGAAGAGGAAAAGATCGCCGCACTGGAAAAAGAGAAGACCGACCTCAACGACAAGTTCCTGCGGATCTGTGCGGAGTATGACAACTTCCGCAAGCGCAGCCAGAAGGAAAAGGATGCCCTCTACGGCGACGTGAAGGCAAACACCGTGACCCAGTTTCTGCCGGTCTATGACAATCTGGAACGCGCCCTGAAACAGAATACCGAGGACGAGGCCTACAAGAAAGGCGTCGAGATGATCATGACGCAGTTCTGCTCCACCTTGGAGAAGCTGGGAGTCACGGAAATCGAATGCCTGGGCGAGAAGTTCGATCCGACGATGCATAACGCGGTGATGCATGTCGATGACGAAGAAAAAGGCGAGAACGAGATCGTCGAGGTTTTTCAGAAGGGCTTCAAACTCGGGGACAAAGTGATCCGTTTCGCCATGGTCAAGGTAGCCAACTGACAGATTCTTACATTCTTAAAACGCATATAACCGGAGATGTCTCCGCTTATATAAATCACATTACTTTGTAAAAACATATCTTACATACAGGAGGAACTTACAATGGGTAAAATTATCGGTATTGATCTTGGAACAACCAACAGCTGCGTGGCCGTGCTCGAAGGCGGCGAACCTGTCGTCATCGCAAACGCAGAGGGCGCCCGCACCACCCCATCGGTTGTGGCGTTTGCCAAGAACGGCGAGCGTATGGTCGGCCAGGTCGCAAAGCGCCAGGCCGTTACCAACCCGGACCGCACCATCTCTTCCATCAAGCGTGAGATGGGCTCCAACTACAAAGTGACCATCGACAACAAGTCTTATACACCGCAGGAAATTTCCGCCATGGTGCTGCAGAAGCTGAAGGCGGATGCAGAGGCCTATCTCGGACAGACCGTGACCGAAGCGGTTATTACGGTTCCGGCATACTTCACCGACGCACAGCGTCAGGCGACCAAGGACGCCGGCAAGATCGCCGGCCTCGATGTCAAGCGTATCATCAACGAGCCGACGGCGGCGGCGCTGGCCTATGGCGTCGACAAGGAGCAGGAGCAGCGCATTATGGTCTATGACCTGGGCGGCGGCACCTTCGATGTCTCGATTCTGGAAATCGGTGACGGTGTCATCGAAGTCCTGGCCACGGCCGGCAACAACCGTCTGGGCGGCGACGACTTTGACGCCTGCATCACCAAGTATCTGGTAGACGAGTTCAAGAAGACGGAAGGAATCGACCTTTCCAACGACAAGGTCGCCATGCAGCGTCTGCGTGAAGCCGCCGAGAAGGCGAAGATCGAGCTCTCCGGCGTCACCACCTCCAACATCAACCTGCCGTACATCACGGCGGATGCCACCGGCCCGAAGCACCTTGACGTCACCCTCACCCGTGCAAAGTTCAACGAGCTGACCCACCACCTGGTGGAGAAGACCACCGGCCCGGTCAAGCAGGCGCTCTCCGATTCCGGCCTGCAGCCCAGCGACATCAGCAAGGTTCTGCTGGTCGGCGGTTCCAGCCGTATCCCGGCTGTGCAGGAGATGGTCAAGTCCCTGACCGGCAAGGAAGGCTTCAAGGGCATCAACCCCGATGAATGCGTCGCCATCGGCGCTGCCATCCAGGGCGGTGTCCTGAACAAGGATGTTGACGGCATCGTCCTTGTCGATGTCACGCCTCTGTCCCTCGGCATTGAGACCCTTGGCGGTGTCTGCACCAAGCTCATCGACCGCAATACCTCCATCCCGACCCGCCAACAAGAGCCTCGGCCGCTTCCATCTGGACGGCATTGCCCCGGCCCGCCGCGGTGTGCCGCAGATTGAGGTCACCTTCGACATCGACGCCAACGGCATTGTGAACGTCTCCGCCAAGGACCTCGGCACCGGCAAGGAGCAGCACATCACCATCACCGCTTCCTCCAACATGTCCAAGGAAGACATCGACAAGGCTGTCAAGGAAGCAGAGATGTATGCAGCCGAAGACGCCAAGCGCAAGGAAGAAGTCGATGTCCGCAACCAGGGCGACCAGATGGTCTATCAGACCGAGAAGACCATTGCCGATCTGGGCGACAAGCTGGATGCCGGTGAAAAGGCAGAAGTTGAGGGCAAGCTCAATGCGCTGAAGCAGGCTCTGACCGGCACCGACACCGCTGCCATCAAGGCTGCAACGGAAGAGCTGACCCAGGCCTTCTACAAGCTCTCTGAGAAGCTCTATCAGCAGGCCGGCGGCCCTCAGGGCCAGGGATTTGATCCCAGCCAGGCGGGCGGAGCGCAGGGAACGGCTCCGAACGGTCAGGACTACTACGACGCGGACTATACCGTTGTCGACGATGACAAGCAGTAAAGACGCATCTCATCATTGTAGCGCTGCAATGTCAGGCAGACCAATGAGGCGGGGAACTCTCCTCGCCTCATAGGTGTGTCAGGAAGGAGTCATTTCCTTCAAGCGGAGAAGACGCGGCAAGACCGGATTCTCCAGCTGCCGCCCCGGGAAGAGGCGGCAACCCAAACCTTTTACTCTGATCGGAGAAAAGCATGGCAGAAAAAAGAGACTATTATGAAGTGCTCGGCGTCAAAAAGGACGCTACAGCAGAAGAAATAAAAAAAGCATACCGCAAGGTCACCAAAGAAAATCACCCAGATCTGCATCCCGGCGACAAGGCCTGCGAAGAACGCTTCAAGGAGGCCAACGAGGCCTATGAAGTCCTCTCCGACGAGGAAAAGCGGAAAAAGTACGACCAGTACGGTCATGCGGCCTTCGACCCGAACGCGGGCTTCGACGGCGGTTTCGGCGGTTTCGGCGGCGGCTTCGGAGACTTCAGCGATATCTTCTCCAGCTTCGGCGATATCTTCGGCTTCGGCGGCGGCAGCCAGACCCGGAACCCGAATGCACCGCGCCGCGGAGACAATGTGCGTGCCCAGCTGAACATCAGCTTTGAGGAAGCGGCATTCGGCTGCGAGAAAGAACTGAACATCCCGCGGATCGAACCCTGTACCGACTGCAACGGCACCGGCTGCGCCCCGGGGACCACCCCGGAGGTCTGCCCGGACTGCGGCGGCAGCGGTCAGGTCCGCACGACCCAGCGTACCCCCTTCGGTATGGCACAGACCATGAGCCCCTGCTCCAAGTGCCGGGGAACCGGTAAAATCATTCATCAGCCCTGCAAGACCTGCCGCGGAATGGGCAACGTGCGCCGGGCAAAGAAGATGACGGTCAAAGTGCCTGCCGGTATTGACGACGGACAGACCATATCCCGCCAGGGTTACGGCAACGCCGGCGCCAACGGCGGTCCTGCCGGCGACCTGCTGATCAGCGTGATCGTCCGCCCGCACGCGATCTTTGAGCGTGACGGCACATCTGTCCTGATGGAGCAGAACATCAGCTATGCACAGGCGGTTCTCGGTGCCGAGGTCGAGGTCCCGACGCTGGACGGAAAAGTCAAGCTGACCATCCCCGAGGGGACGCAGCCGGGCGCGGTGTTCCGTCTGCGCGGAAAGGGAATCCCGTATCTGCGCGGCAGCGGCAGGGGGGACCAGTTCGTTTCGGTGAACATTACGGTCCCGAAGAACCTCAACAGCCACCAGAAGGAAGCGCTGCGGGAGTTCGCCGCCACCATGGGCGAGGAACATGCCAAGTCCGGCATATTCGGCAAGAAGAAACATTAAGCGGCAGACACATATTTCATCATATAAAGAAAGCCCTTCGGGATTCCCGTACAGGATCCCGAAGGGCTTGTCTGGTTTTATGACCGGACAGATCAGAAGCGCCAGTCCTTATAATCCGCGAGGTCGGAGTACCAGGTCAGAGACGTGGTATGGGTTGTGCCGTCGGTGAAGGTGAGCGTGCGGGTGCGCGCGTCGGTCATCCGATTGTCCTCGACAAACTTCTGGCGTATGTACACGAGTGTTCCGGCCGCCTGGGTCACATGGCCGAAGGTCGCGCCGGTTACCAGGGGGAGCGTGTCATAGGGAATGGAGACCGTGCGGCTGCCGGTGGCGTTGTTCTGAAGCTCAAGGGTGAAGTTCTCGCTGCGTCCGTAATATACCAGACCCTCGTCATAGGCCGGACTGGGGAGCACCCAGGCGCTCTCATTTGTCGGACGATCCTTTTCATCGAGAATGACCCCGATGTTTACCGGCTTTCCGATATATTGATCGACATTCTCTTTTGTAATCCGGACAAAGACAAAGCGTTCTTCGATGTAATCGTCCAGCTCACGGCTTCGAAGAAAGTTCAGGCGCAGTTCCGGCACATTCAGCTTGACATAGGCGCCGTCCCGGACAATGTTTGCCACGGTCTTCCCGCGGGTCCCGCGGAGAATCAGCTGGGAGCCGTCTTCGTTCACCTCCCAGGTGCCCGTGGTGGAGCCGCTGGAATAGGTTCCGTCCTCCAGAAGCTTCAGATTCCCGTACCAGGAGACGATGGGACGAAACAGAGGCAGCGAATCGGAGAGCTCCGACCATTCTCCAAGCACCGTGCTGCGTGCCCAGAGCTGCGCGGCGGCCCGCGCTTCGGCCTGTGCCGCGGCTTCCGCCTCGGCGGCGGCGGCTTCCATTTCGGCCAGCGTCATGCCTTCCGTACCGGCGTC
>CADAPN010000228.1 GCA_902789835.1 Oscillospiraceae bacterium | reverse complement strand
TGAAAGGGGACAATCGTCCGGATTGGGTTCTGGAGCTGAAAGAAGCGCTGAACCGATGAGGGCTTATCGCTGATATGATCCCCTGATGACCTTCTTGATCTTCTTGAGAAAAAGAAAACAAAGAAACGGAGGACAGCGCTAATGTGCCATCCTTCGTTTCTTTGTTTTCATCCTGCTGAAAGATTCCCTGCGATAGGCACAGCGGCCGCCGAGATAGATCGCGAGGACGGGAAGCTGATGGAGTTCCCGGGTGTCGGTTTCAAAGAGAGCCAGGCCGAGAGACACAAAAGCTACTACTCGTCGTCCTCATCGTCGCTGCTGTTATCCTCGTCGAAGGGGTTGCGCTCCCGCTCCGCCTGCTGCTGTTTTTCCATCTTGTCCATGTAGAGAAAGTAACCGAGCGTATCCAGATCCATGCTGTGAACTCCTTTCATGTCGGTATTTCCGGTACTGCTTTTTTAATCTGCGACCCGGATCAGGTTGCGCAGACGTTTGTCAAAGTGCTTGTTGAGCATGTTGTTCAGATCATCCAGGTCAAAGACGTCGATCCCCAGTTCGGAAGCACGGTTGCGCATGGCGGCGCCGCCTTTTTCGGCCGTGACGATGGCGGCTCTGGCGATCTTGCCGCCGAAGCGGTCTCGGAGAATCGCAAGCTCATTCAGTGCCTCGGTCTTCACGTCACAGGTCTTGCAGCTGATGAAGACCGGCGTGATTCCGCGGGTGCACATGACGTCAAGCTCATTGGTGACGGCGTTCTGACGGCCGCTGCCGTCCCAGTCTACGACCGCGCTGGTGATGACATCCTGGAAGAGTCCGGTGTCAAGACAGGCTTTGTAGATGAAGAGCTCCAGAACGCTGCCGACATCCCGGAGCCAGGTTCGGATCTGGGCGTCCCGGAAGCGGAAGGATACCGATTCCTCCGGGGTGATCTTCAGCTCCGAGAGGAAGCCGATCGCTTCGAGATCGCGCAGGGCTGCCTCGGGCGCCGAGATACGGGCGGCCCGCTCACCCTTCACGGTGTATCCGCCGGAGACCGAGAGAGAGAAGTGTCCTTCGGAATCCGCCGGGGAGAGGCGCTGGATAAAGGTTACGATTTTGGTCCACTGGCGGCGATGCTTCAGATGTTGTCCACCCGTCCGGGACGCATGGAGCCGCCCGCCATCAGGAAACAGTCCTCCACGGTGTAGCTGACATTGCAGGGAAGGCCGCCGCTGAAGGAGGCATTGCGGATGTTGTAGAACTTGTGCTCTTTGCGGCTGTAGGTGATGACCGGGATGGCCGCCTCCGCGCTGAGCAGGCCGGCGGCAAAGAGCACCGCGTCGGTGCCGCCGGTGATGTCCAGTACGCTGTCGGGATAAAGAGAGAGAACCTTCCGGAAGACTTTCAGCATCGTGCAGCCCGCGGTGCTTAAAATAGAGACGGAGCTTGTTCTGGAGATTGAGATCGGAGGCAATCGTACCGGTGCAGATATAGACCACCCGCTTCGGATGAAACATGTCCACACCGAGAACATTTTCCAATGGACGTTCGTCGTACAGTTCAATCAGAGTTTCCATCGCTGCACCCCTTTTTGTGGTGTGTCGTATAAAGATATTATAACCGTAAAACCATACGGGCGCAAGAGGTCCGGACATCATGCGGAAAGAAAAACGCCATGCGGGAATGAAAGGACAGTCCCGCATGGCGTTTTATTCAATTCAGGCTGAAAGGCCGCGTGACCGCATCGGTACGCTTACACAAAGCGCCCGTCCCGATAATGCAGGATCCGGCAGCCGAGTGACAGAGCTTCTTCTTCACTGTGGGTGGCAAGGAGCAGCGAAGCCGAGGGCAGGGAAGCGGACAGATGCGAGATGATCCGCCCCCGCAGCGCTTCGTCGAGCCCGCGGAAGGGTTCGTCCAGTACCAGCAGATCCGGCCGAAAGGCAAGGGCACGGGCGATGGAGACCCGCTGCTGCATGCCGCCGGAGAGCTCCGCGGGGTATTTCTCCACGGCGTCGGAGAGTTCCACCCGTTCCAGCATGGAGAGTGCCTCCGGCATCGTCTCCGGACCGTCGGAGAGGACGACATTCACGTTCTCCGCGGCCGTGCGCCAGGGGAGCAGGCGGGGCTCCTGAAAGACCGCGGCAGTTCGACACGGGTCACCGGAGACCGAACCCGTATCCGGAGGCAGCAGAGAGAGCGCGACACGCAGGAGCGTCGTCTTGCCGCAGCCGGAGGGCCCCATCAGGGCGAGCCGTTCACCGTCACCGAGAGAGAGGCCGCAGCCGGAGAGAACGGATTTTCCGTCGTAGCGGACAGAGATGTCTTTCAGTTCAAGCATGGACGGCGCCACCCTTTCTGCCGGCCCGGAGGACCAGCTTCAGAAGAATTTTTTCAATCATCAGGCTGAGAAGAATGACCGTCAGCGTCCAGGCAAAGAGATCTGTGGTCTCCAGATAGAGCTTGGATTCAAAGATCATCTTCCCGATGGAAGGCTGCGGAACGGTGAGAACCTCCGCGGCGATCCCGGCCTTCCAGCCGAGACCGAGGGCGGAGCTCAGCGCCGAGCGGAAGAAAGGCAGCACCGTCGGCAGCGTAATGCGGCGGAGAACTCTGCTGCGCGGGAAACGGTAAATCCTGGCCATCTCCAGCAGGAGCGGGTCCCTCGCGGCGATGCCGGCGGAGACATTGGCCCAGACGACGGGAAGCACCATGAGCGCGGAGATAAACGCGGGGAGAATCCCCCGGCCCAGCCAGATCAGGGCGAGGATGATGAAGGAGGCGACGGGCGTGCTCTTCACCAGCATCATGACCGGAGAGAAGAGCGCCTTGCAGAGCGCGCTGTATTCCGTGAGAAACGCGAGCAGCGTCCCGAGCAGCACGGCGCAGACGATCCCGGTCAGCACGCGCAGAATGCTCGTCCCGACGGTGAGCCAGAAGGCTGCGGTTCCGGCGAGGGCGAGAAAGCGTCTCAGAACCTGCAGAGGGGAGGGGAGCAGAAGCTCCTGCCCGACCAGCGCGGAAGCCAGCACCCAGACCCCGAGCCAGAAGAGAAGAACGGCCGGGGAGAGTAGAGCCTTGCGCAGCGAGGGCTTCATTTCAGAATGCAGTAGAAGTCGTCGCCGGGCAGCGCACCGCCGATGGACTGAGGCGCTTTCTCGAACATGATCTCAAGGAACGCGCCGAGCTCCGTCTGCATCTCTTCACCGGTCACGAAGCAGACGTTGCACTTCGGGATGGCCTTCTCGGCGACCGCGGCCTTGGCGAAGATGCCGGCTTCTTCAATCGCCTTTGCCGCGGCGGGAATATCCTCGGTCAGAAGCGCGACGGACCTGCCGTAGTCCTCCAGGAACGCGGCGACCTCGGCAGGATGCTCCTCGGCAAACTCCGTCCGGACCACCACACAGCCCTGCACCAGGCTGCCAGGCTCAAAGACCTTGTCCCACTCGGCGGTGAGGTCCAGCGCGGTGACGAGATCCGGGTTCTGGCTGCGGGCCACGGTGACCATGGGTTCGGGGAGGACGGCAAGGCTGACTTCCCCGGCGGCGACGGCCGTGTTCAGCTCTGCCGGCTGTGCATAGCTGGTGTCAATGTTGAGCTCGATGCCGCTCTTGCTGCAGAGCGCGGCGAAGATGAAGCTGGGGTTCTGGGCCGGGGCATATACGGTCTTGCCGTCGAGATCGGCGATGCTGCCGATTTCGACAGAGCCGTCGGTCACCAGATAGAGAACGCCGCGGGTGTTCAGCGCCAGGACCTGGACCTTGCCGCCGGTCTTGTTGTAGAGGGCGGAAGCGGCGTTGGTCGGAAGGGCGGCGATGTCACAGTCGCCGCTTACCAGCGCGGCGGTGACGTTCGAAGCGTCCGTGTCGACGGTGAAGCTGTAGTTGAGGGCGGTCTCTCCGGCGTTGTGCGCGGCGATGAGCCCGGCCATGCCGAAGCCGGTGGTGCCGTTGAGCGTGATGACGCGGACGGGAAGCGCCGTGTCAGGGGCGTCGGCAAATGCAGGGACGCCGCACAGAAGCGTCATGCAGAAGATCAGAAGAAGCGCGAGAACAGTGGTTTTGAATGTTGTTTTCATGGTAAATTCCTTTCCTGATGATCAGTTGGTTTCGGAGACGGCTTTGGAACCGCCGCCACGGGAATAGATGGCCTTGGCGCTGACGCCCGGCAGGCGGCCGATCTTGCCGGTCATGGCGTTGATGACATCGGTCGGGGCGTCGACGGCCACACAAATGATGTTGACACCGGATCCTCAACAAGGATCGAAATTGCGCCGATTCGGGTTTCCAATTTTGCTTCCTTTCCCGCCGGAACGAAAAACAGCCATGCCGGAAGGCATGGCTGTTGTACCACGTATCCTGCCTTCCGCCTCAAGAACCGTTTCGGCGTCAGTGTTTTCTTGCTGTCCTCACCGAAAGCGCCGCTCGCAGTTCGGACTGAAGAAGAGTATAGGGCAAAGAATGGTAATTGTCAACAGTTAGAAAAGACTAAAATTACCTGGAATAAAAGACTTTTTGGGAAAAGCAGATAAAAACATAAAATTCGTCAGAAAAATGGCAGGTTAGTCTTGTCATTTTATGTTCTTCATAGTAATATGTAGACAGATACCCGATGTTGTCGAGACATCAGAATAATGAGAAAGGGTGAAAACGC